>JAGRHI010000024.1:13701-29094 GCA_020445045.1 Candidatus Competibacteraceae bacterium | reverse complement strand
CGAGGCGCCGCTACCCACTCCCCAGCGTTCGGCCGCCTCCCGCGCCGCCGCGACCAAGGCCGGATGGTTGGCCAAACCGAGGTAGTCGTTGCTGCAAAACGCGGTCAGCCGCCGGCCATCGACCAGCGCTTCCGGACCGCAGGGCGCCTCCAGGGTACGGCGGCGGCGCAGCAGGCCATCCGCCCCCAGTTGGGCAAGGCCGCTGTCCAGTTCGTCCCAGATCATGCCAGCGTGGCGTCCAGCGCCGCCACCGCGCGTTCAGCCAGCAGGACCGCTTCATCGTCATTGAGGATGTAGGGCGGCATGAAATACAGCGTGGTCCCCAGCGGCCGCAGTAGCAGTTCGCGTTGCAGCGCCTCGCGAAAGAAACGCAACCGAAAATCGGGGTCGGCGCTGTCGACGTCGACGGCCCAGATCATGCCGCGCTGGCGAAAATGCCGCGCCCGTGGGTGCCGCGCCAGCGGTGCCAGTAGCTCGGTAAAGCGTTCGGCAAAGCGCCGGTTACGCGCCAATATCTCGTCCTCGGCGAAAATGTCCAGGGTCGCCAGCGCCGCCCGGCAGGCCAGGGTATTACCGGTGTAGGAGTGGGAATGCAGGAACGCGCGGGCGAGGTCGTCATCGTAGAAGGCGTCGTAGATCCCGTCCGTGCTCAATACCACCGACAGTGGCAGATAACCCGCTGTGATCCCTTTGGACAGACAAAGCAGATCAGGGCGGATGCCGGCCTGTTCGTGGGCGAATAGGGTGCCGGTGCGACCGAACCCGACCATGATCTCATCGGCGATCAGATGGACCCGATACCGGTCGCACAAGGCACGAGCCCGGCGCAGATACTCCGGGTCATGCATCACCATCCCGCCGGCACCCTGCACCAGCGGCTCGACGATCAGCGCGGCGACCGATTCATGCCGAGCCGCCAGCACCGCTTCCAGTCCGGCCGCGGCGCGGTGGGCGACCCCGGCGGCCGTCTCTCCGATCTCGGCCTGACGGGTATCGGGAGAAGGGACCGCGACGGCATGATGCATCAGCGGTCCATAGGCTTCCTTGTACAAACCGACATCGCCGACCCCCAGCGCGCCCAGCGTCTCGCCATGGTAGCTACCAGCCAGACAAAGGAATTCCTGCTTGCCGGGCTCACCGCGATTGCGCCAGTAGTGATGCGACATTTTCAGGGCGATTTCCACCGCCGCCGAACCGTCCGAGGCATAGAAACAATGGCCCAACTCGCCGTTGGTCAGGGCCGACAATCGCTCCGACAGTTCCACCACCGGCGCGTGGGTGAATCCGGCCAGAATCACATGTTCGAGCCGGTCAAGCTGATCCTTCACGGCGGCGTTGATACGCGGGTTGGCATGGCCGAACAGGTTCACCCACCACGAACCGATGGCATCCAGATAGCGCCGGCCTTCGAAGTCGTACAACCACGCGCCCGCGCCGCTGGCCACCGGTATCAGCGGCAGCGCACCGGAATCGTGGTGCTTCATCTGGGTGCAAGGGTGCCAAACCGCTTTCAGGCTGCGATTCAACCAGTCGGCGTTGGTCATGGGCGGTTGTCGTTCAGATGCCGTGCAACCCGAGCTTCTCGAACAGTGTGTTATCCAGAGGCGTTTGCGGGTTGCTGGTGGTCAGCAGGTGGTCACCGTAGAAAATCGAGTTGGCCCCAGCCAGAAAGCACAGCGCCTGTTCGGATTCACTCATCTGTTCCCGTCCGGCCGACAGGCGCACGTAGCTGCGCGGCATGGTGATGCGGGCGGCGGCAATGGTGCGGGCAAACTCGAAAATATCGATCGGATCGCTGTTGGCCAATGGTGTCCCGGGAATCGGCACCAGGTTGTTGATCGGCACCGATTCCGGCGGTGGATCGAGATTGGCCAGTTTGGCGATCAAGCCAGCGCGGTGCTGGCGCGTTTCGCCCATGCCGACGATACCGCCGCTACAGACCTTCAGGCCGGCCTCGCGCACGTTCCGCAAGGTATCCAGCCGATCCTGATAAGTGTGCGTGGTGACGACGTCCCCATAAAATTCCGGGGCGGTATCGAGGTTATGGTTGTAGTAGTCCAGCCCGGCTTCCTTCAACTGTTCCGCCTGACCGTCCTTGAGAATGCCCAGGGTCACGCAGGTTTCCAACCCCAGCGCCTTGACGGCGCTGACCATCGCCATGACCGCGGGCAAGTCCTTTTCCTTGGGGCCGCGCCAGGCCGCGCCCATGCAGAAGCGACCGGCGCCCTGTTCCTTGGCTGCCTTGGCCGCCGCCAGCACTTCCTCGGTGGATAACAAGCGCTGCGCATCCAACCCGGTCTGGTAGCGTTTGGACTGTGAGCAATAGCCGCAATCCTCGGAGCAGTTGCCGGTCTTGATCGACAGCAGGGTGGAACGCTGCACCGCGTTGGGGTCGAAATGCTTGCGCAACGTTTCCTGGGCCCGAAACAGCAGATCGGCGAAAGGCAGTTCGAATAACACCAAAACCGATTCGACATTCCAGCGCGGAGCGGAGGGAACCGGTGGCCGGGCGTGGGTTACGGCTTGGGAAAGTAGAGCGGTATCGTTCATGGGTGTAATTCTCAAGGATGGTCTGCGTGAGTCGCTGATAAGGCTTCGGAAACGTGGCGAGGTCGAGGGTACCGCGGGTCACGGCGCCGCGACGGCGCCAGCGCCTGCCGGCACCCCCCCTTTAGCGGCCCTAAGATAGCATTCCCGGTCTGGAAAACCATCCCCCAATGCCTTCAGGCACCCCGCTTGCCACGCCACAACGAACGCGCCGGGAAACGCGGGACCGGGATGGCTGACCAATCCTTTTCCGAGCCTGATCAGCAGACGCTCGAACTCGCACCCAGTTCAGGGCGCCTTGTAAATAGGCGGAAAGACCCACCGAGCTTGGATGCGGCGACCGAAAACGATCACCCATCCACCAACGGCTATCCGTGGGCGATTCGCTTCTCCGTGAACAGGTAATCCTTGAGTTCCTTGTCGAACGTCGGGTCCTTCCTGCGAATCCATTCCAGCACCATGGCGGCATGTTCCTTTTCTTCATCCCGATTATGAACGAGGATCGCTTTCAAATCCTCATCCCGGCAAGCATCCACTCTCTGGTTGTACCAATCCACCGCTTCCAGTTCTTCCATGAGTGAAACGATCGCGCGATGCATATCCCGTGTATCATCGGAAAGTTCCGAAATCGGTTCGTGATAACCTTCATGAGCCATCTTGTTTCCTCCTGTCATTGTAAAATAAATACGGTTTGCACAACCGCACTCTATAAATCCACAAAGTATCAATGTAGCAAATTTTCTTCCAGTATGCTCGTTACTGGAACAGGCCGCCCAACATGATACCCTTGGGCATAGTCAATTCGATATTTATCGAGCAGAGCAAGCGTTTCCTGGTCCTCCACATATTCGGCAACTGTCTTTTTCCCGAAGGCATGGGCTATTTCCGCCATGGCCTTGACCAAGATCTGATCATCCGTACGCGAGCTAAGTTTCCGAATGAATGAACCGTCAATCTTGATAAGGTCAAATGGCAATTCCTTCAAATATTGGAACGAAGAAAATCCTGTTCCAAAATCGTCCAGTGCAAAACGGCAGCCGATCTCATTGATGGCCTCCATAAATCGACGAGCCGCCACCAAGTCTGCAATTGCAGCCGTTTCGGTCATTTCGAATATAATTCGCTGAGGAGCAAGCCCAGTTTCCTGCAAAACCTGCTTGAGATAGCTCAGTAGATCAGGGTTGTTAAACGCATGAGTAGATAGATTGATGGTAAAGATGACTTGCAATCCCTGTCTTTCCGCAAGGAATTGATAATGGATTGCTTTCGACATCACCATACGATCGATGGAGTGAATAAGCCCTGATTTTTCCGCAACCTCGATAAATTGACCTGGCAGCATTATTTCTCCGTCGTCACCCTGCATTCTCAGGAGTATTTCGTAATGAGAGACCGTTCGGTCGCGAACCGCCAGGATCGGCTGGGCGTACAGCAGAAAGCGATCGTTGACGAGTGCATGCTCCACCCGTTGTTTCCAGCGCACGCGAGTACGCATGAGCCGCTGGCTTTGATCGTCACCTGATAGGAGATGCCATCCGCCGCGCCCGCTATCCTTGACCCGATACATGGCGAGATCCGCCTTGGCCAGCAATTCTTCGATATTGGTGCCATGCCACGGAAATAGCGCGATACCGATGCTAGCCGATAATTTGTGGGTTTGATCTTCGACTTGAAATTCTATTTCACTGATGCTGGCAAGAATCTTTCTAGTCACTTGCACTGCTTCTTCGCCGGTGGCTTGGGTGAGGATCACCGCGAACTCATCGCCTCCCAAGCGGCAAATTACATCAACTTCTCGCAGGATGCTGGGAAATAGCCCGCCGAGCCGCTGGAGTAGACGGTCTCCCGCGCCATGGCCGCTAGTATCGTTGATGTATTTGAATTGATCCACATCAAGAAACAGCAATGCGCCACTATGTCGATAGCGTTTGGCCGCCGCGATCGCTTCCTTAAGCTCAAGCTCAAAGCGGCGTCGGTTATAAAGGCCGGTCAGCGGATCGTGATCCGCCAGCCAAGCCAGCTGCAATTCAGCATTTTTCCTGGCTGTAATATCCATTCCCACTGACAAAATGATCGGATCGTCGTCTATTTGACTCTTGAGACGGGAATGGTACCAAATAACATTACGAACGCTTCGATCACGGCAATACAGGTCGCACTCCATCTCGACATGTTCCTGTATACCCGACACTAACTCAGTTAACTTTTCTTGGACACTATCGGCACCCTCCTTATGCGCCAAAAGAGTAATGAATGGCCGCTCTTGCAACTCTTCAAGACTATAACCGGTAATCGCCAAACCATAAGGATTGATCCTCAGAACTTTATTGAACCGATCCTGGGTCAGGATAATAGTCTGGGCTGTTTCCAGAATATGATTCACAAAGTTACGCTGCTGCGTAATCTCGGCCATCTGTTTGGAAAGATCCCGCGTTCGCTCCACCGCCTCATCGTTCAGTGCTTCGAGTTGATGTGAAAGAGCAATCGCCGTATCGTTTAAAACACTCACTTCATCTCTAAAGAACTGTGTCTGCCTTGTTGCCGTAATTGCTTTACGAACCTTGACAAAGGCGCCGTCGGCAAGCCAAGGCAGGTTGGCGGCCGCGCGGCGCAATCGGGACATGGGTGCCCACAGTATTGCCAATAACAAGAGTTCTGAAAGAACCAAACCGATCGTTCCCAAAGTAATATTGCGTTGGAGCGCGGCTCGGATTCTTGTCATTGCATCGCTGACATCGGCAATTATCACCAAATACGCATCTGTCCACTCACCAAAACCAAGCAACGGAAACAACCGGACTTCGAATTCACGATTATTCATGTTGACATAAACCGATTGTTTAGCACTGCCGGACAGCGTATTCTCACGGGTCGCGGCGCGTAGAATCTCAATATTAGTACGCATGTTGCTGAGCGCCGCCACCTTGACACCCCATTGTTGGAGCCAGCGTTCGCCATCACCGTTCTTGGAAACTGTTCTCGTCTGCCCGACAACCAAACCGAGATCAGTACCGGAGACTTGCTGAAAATCAAGCACGATATCCGCCAGCGACAATCCCAGCACCAACGTACCACCGATGCCCAAGATGGGTGCAATAGCATATTGTAGGCAAGTCTCGGAGCACTCAAGCAGGCTAACTGGACTCTCCGTGGTCGCGACCTGCCTACTCACTTGGGCAAGGGTTGTCCATGTACTGGATCCAGGTTCCAGACCATGCATTGCCAGCAAACGATTGCTCGAAGAGATCAGCGCAACGCTTTCCATCCCTAAATCCAATTCCAGGATCGCTGCCAGATGCTCAAATATGGCTATCATCTGTTTTTGGTCGGGATCGACAGAATCAGTATTGGTTCTGAGCAAGGAAGCGATGATCGTGCTCCATTGCCGTAGTTGTTTACTCGACTGCTCCAGCAATCCCTGAACCTGACGGGCATACAGGTTCTGTGATTCCGCGCGGCGTTGTTCGAATTGGTTAAGCAATTCGATATAGTTGATGGTTACCAGTGCACCAGTCACCACGACAAGAGCTATACTACTCAGCAGTAGGGCTTTCCACTTGAGACTCAGAAAAAAGCCATGGCGCGTCGGCGGGATCATTTTCTACTATGCCTTGGATAGCCGGAGTGACCCAAAAAAAGAACTGCATCTTGCCTTGGCGAAAACGTATGTCGATCTGGGAATTGTACTTAAATAAGAACACCATGAAAGTTGCTTACAGACACCTAATCAACCTCATGAATGATACCGACACCCTTACATCCCAAAGCAAAAATCGATATATCTGGCCATTAAATATTAAAATAAACAATCACCGACATTCAGGATCGATGTTTAAAACTGATAACCGGCCGCTAGGGAAAACATATGCCATTTTTGCTTCAAACGACTAGAATCCGGATTATCTTGAAGTGGTAACCAAGCAGTACCATTGACATAATGATATTCGGCGGCGATCAAGAAAGATGAATTTAAATAATAGCGCAACCCAAAGGTCCAATCCTTAGCAAATTGTGTATAATTTGGCTTTCCAGTTAAAGACTGGTACTGCCATCCATTTTTATCATCACGATTATTATACAGAACATCATAGCGCACAACAGCCTGCCAATTTTGATCAAACCTATATAGCGCTTGCAAGTAATAACTTTCACCAGAAATATCTAAACCTAATGAACCATCACTAACAGTTTCTTGAATCCTGCGAATTGCATATTCTGCTGTAAGACTCAATTTCTCCCTATTATATTGTACCGAAAAAATTACGGGAGTAAATATGTCTTTCAGTGCCAGTAGGTCGTCAGGTGGAAGAAATTTTGGATTGTAGCGAGTATCCACGCGCGCGGAACTGATGGCCATACGATACTTTCCACCATCAATATCATAGCTTAGCCGACCAATGTACGACATCTTTGAAGCAGTATTTCCCGGATAATCAAATCCCAGGATAGCGAGTTCGGAATCCAGACTGGCGCCCCTAGGTATTCCTGCTCCGAGTTCTAAGAACAGATCCCCCCAATTACCTCGATATTCGCCATAAAAAATCCCACCATCCGCGGATATAGCCAAGTCTCGAGTACGTTCCTGGTAAATAGACTGAGGCAATAATATTGTTGGTCGGGTAAAAATTACATCACGAGTATCGTTATACAAACCGAATGGAATTTTAAAGCGCCCAAAACTTACTCCAATACGATAATCATCCGTTGAAAACGCAGTATAATCGACCACACCAAAATCTAGTTCCACATCATGCTGGTGCCCGACTCCAGCACGTCGAAACAACATCTGCCCTGCTAATCGCAGATCGACATTAAGCGCCCAGGAAGCATTCAATCCGGCTTCAGTAAAGTCAAAACTCCCCCCCGAGTCGCTCATTCCAAAAATATTATTATCCGATGTTAGAAAGTACCCTTGGGTTAAGAATCCATGTACTTGAATATCCTCGCTCAACTCGATAGCCAACACGCGTTCGGATGCCATTAAAAAAATGGCAATACAAAATAATCCAACCATAACCCAACTAAATATGACAAAGATCGTAGTAAAGATTGTCGCATCGAAGCTACGGTACAATCGAGAGATCAATATTAATTTATTCATCTTCCACGCCGTATTGAAAAAAAGTCTCCCCATGCGTAACATAAGAAAATTATTGTCGAGTTCTAACTAATCGCTAGGGATTGGTTTAACAGATTCATCGATCATCGACCTACTCAAATAGCCTATGGCGCCAGGCGTCGAACCTACAATCGCACGCATTTTTTTTTCAGATTTTACTATGATCGGCTCTTCTCCAGTGCCTGAAAATACCAAACGATTCCATGCGGCACGTAATTGATAGGGAAACACATGAAGGACGCGCTTTGCAAATGTAATATGCAAAGGATGTTCATCGGACATTACGAAAACCCTGATCGGCGAGCCATCCTCCCATTTTCTCAGGCGCATTCCAAAAATAGCCCTAAGCGCACTTTGCGAAAAAAAAGCCTTAGGGTGAGTTGCCGAATGAACGACAACAACTGGCGATTCCTCCACGGGCACTGCCTCACTAGCAAGGAAAATAGCGAGAATCCCTAATAATAGCCGTAAAGCGCGGTTGATAATTCCTCCTAAATATTATTAGGGACACCACTATTAAACACAGTCAAGAACCGCAAGGAATCAGATTCGTAGAGATTGATTTATCTTAAAAACTAGCGCAGATACAATCAAAGACCTCTGGAATGCGGGAAAAATACGCCGTCATTAGTTAATAAAGTCCATATTTCTGGGTTGGTTCGATAAATTTCTCTCAAGACATCCGAAATATTTCCCAGATAACTTCGACAAGCACCATAATAATCCACAATAGGACTAATCGGTGTAAAGCGAATACCGAAAGCCTGAAGCAATCTCGCGCAAACTGGCTCCATCCCCGCATACCAATAAGCCAAATCATTCTCGGCGCTCATTCGCACGATAGCCACAAACAAACCCAAAATTGTATGAGGAAACTTTCGACGTTGTACACTCTCACCAAGACCCTTATCTTTACATGGCGACTGGCTATTACACAGGCCACCGTATTCGGTTGAATAATCAGTATTCATCGCCACCCCCTGTATACTTGGCGCTTCTCCTTTTCGCACTCGAAACCTTGGGGCTATAATCAGTCGTGAAATCTCACCAAGTTGCGAGCGTGGCAGATTTTTCAAGGACACATTGTCTGGATAAAACGAATGACTGGCAAATTCCTCGACTGGAAACCGCGCGTCCGAGTTCCCCGGTATTGGCAATATAACCCTCACCGTACCAGCAATCTTACCGCTAGGCCTGTGGATAAGCAGGCTATGCGCGGAACGATCGTCATACAAATCATACTCCAAGCCTTTTGGGTAACGGTCAGGATAAAATCCAGGGATCTTCGATTCCAAGCAATAGACTTGGTAGCGTAGCTCCTGACATTTCCGTAGGCATTCCCGTGTGTCCCCTGAAATAACTTCGAAATAATTATTAAACAAATCAATAAGATTACTCTTGGCTTCCAAAGCATTCATTCCCCATTTCCAAATAATGCCTGTTCTGTTGTCACACACGCCAATAAATCCGATGGCGTTCCAGCCGGTTCACACCGAGTTCAACGACTTGAGTCCGAACTTATTCCCGGCACTCGATCTTAAGCACGAAATCGCGGGCCTCGGCGGCGATATCGGCGACAGAGCGGGCGGGACGCGGCGCGCGGCACTGGTGGTCCACCCCGACCGCCTCCAGAAACCCGCGCGCCAGCGCCGACTTGATGGCGAAATTGACGTTCTGCGGGATGTCACCGGTCATTTCGTGTACCCGGACCACATTCAGCTTCGAACTGACCACGCCCACCACCGCGCCGTCGCCGTCCAACAGCGGTCCGCCGCTATTGCCGGCCTGGGTCGGCGCGGTGAACTGCAGAGCGCGGGTATCGTCGCCGGGACCGATCAGGGAACTGACGTTGCCGGTGGTCACCTGCGGCCCCGACCCGAGCAGACCACCCAACGGATAGCCGACCACGATCACCGTCTCGCCCAGGCGAGCCGACGAGCCCTCGCGAAACACCGCCATGCCGGACAGAGGAGCATCGGAGCGCAGCAACGCCAGATCGTTGGTCGGGTCGGCAAACACCGGCTCCAACCGGCAGCGCTGGCGCGGCGAGCGGGCCAGGATTTCGCGCGCGCCCTCGATGACGTGATGATTGGTCAGCACGTAGCCTTCCGGATGCACGCAAAACCCGGTGCCGCTGAACGAGGCGGGCCTCTCCGGCCGCGCCAGCTCGCGCCGCCGTCCCATCCCACCGGTGGGACGTTCATTCGGCGCGGGTTCCGGCAGGCGCAGGCCAAAATGCGCCGCCAGCGCCGGTAGCCCCGCCGCGAATCCCTGCCCTACCGCCCGGAATTTCCATTGCCCTCGATGGCGGTACAGTTCCGCCAGAATCATGGCGGTTTCGCCACGGCTAGCCAGCGGCAGCGGAAAAACCAGCAGCGGCTGGCCCGCCGCGTCCGCCAGCCAACCGCGAATCGAGGCAAACACTCCGAAAGTCGTCCCTGGCCCTAGTCCGGGCCGAACCGCCAGCACGATGGCGATTCGGGCCGCCGCCGCCGGCACGGCATCCAGATCCACTCGGAACTCGCCGGGCGGCTCGGCGAACGTCACCGATCCATCGCGGGATTGCGGCTGCTCGGCGCTCACCAGATCGTTGGGGTCGAGCATCCGGCCGTCGGCGGCCAGCAGCAGCGCGCCCGTCTGTGTGCTGGCGGCAAAGTCCTCGCACGGCTCGCCGGCGACGCCGACGCTAATCCGACCATTGCCGATCGGGTGATTTTGTCCAGGCTGAAGTTCCTGCATGACTGCGTTCCTCCCGCCGCCAGCAGTCGTTCGAACGGCCGGCGGAACCGCTTGGCGCCAGCGCGAGTCGCTTGGCGAGGCCTTCAACGGCCGGAGCCGGTCGACAACGACCCAATGCTCATCGCGACATCGCGACCGAAAGCCTCCAGATTCCGGTTCATGGCGGCCACCGTCGCCGGATAATCCGGCCCGGTTGGCGTCTCCCGGTAGGTCGATGTCCGCGACAGCAGCTCCCCGCCACCGCCGTCGAGCACGCGCCAGCGCGCGGCCAGTACACTCTCCCCCTGCTCCAAACGGTCGAACCGACTGACTTGGATGGTGACCTGATAATCGACCGGCGTCGCCCGCTTCCAAGGGTATGTCACCACTCGCCGGCTCGGCAGCAACGTCGCCAGATCTTCGGCCAGCACCCGGATCGTATTGTCCTTCAGGGACTCGGCCCAGCGGTCGAAATCGGCCATGTACAGCTCGTTCTGGCTGGTCCGGGTCACGATCTGGGGCCGGTCGAGATATTCCGGAAATTCCACGGGACCGATACCCACGGCGATATCCCGAATCGCCGCGCCGCTCACCGGCGCCGTGCTCGACACATTCAATACATAGTAGCGCACCGATTCGCTACCGGCGCACCCCGCCAGCGCCAACAGTCCGCCAAGCAGCGCCGCGCGCGCCATCATCGACAGTCGATCGTTCATCGCTTTGCTCCGGGTCCGGGTCCGCCCTTGCCATACAGCAGGGATTCGGGATGGCGGTCCAAATAATCGCTCAAGGCACGGATGGAACGAGCCGCCGCCGCCAGTTCCTCCAAGGTGTTGGCGAGATCGACCATCAACGGCGCCTCTGGATCAAGGCTTTCCAGGGTGTTGCGCGCGGCGCCCAGGGTCTTCCCGGCATCGACGGCCAGCGCGGCCACTCGCCGATCGGCGGTTTGCGCCAGCGCCCGCACATCCTTCAGGGTCACGTCCAACGAGCGGATCGTCGCCCGCCATTCCGGGGCGTTGACCAACCGGTTGGCGCCTTGCATCGTTCCCAGCAGTTCGTTGGCGATTTGCGCCAAGGGTAATTTGCGCAAGTTGCCCAGGATTTCCAAGGTGGTTTTCTGGAAAGCCTTCAGCGCGCCCGGTACTGTCGGAACCTCGGGATATGGCCCACCATAGACCAGTTCTTGGGGGGGACTATCGGGATGGAAATCCATCTCGACGAAGAGTTGGCCGGTCAGCAGGCTGCCTGTTTTCAATTGGGCCCGCAGTCCGTGTCTGACCATGTGCTCCATGCCGGGTCGGCGGCCTTCCGCGCGGAGCGCGCCGTAGGTTTCGTCAAATTGCTTGACCTGGTCCGCTGACAAGATGCGCTCCAGTTCCAGCTCCACGATCACCGGCACGCGGATGTTGCCGGTTTTCAGGTCGACGTCGAGCTTCACCTCGGTCACCTTGCCGATCTTGAGCCCTCGAACCTCCACGGGCGCGCCCACGCTCAAACCCCGCACGGAACCCTCGAAATACATCAGATAGGAATCACGACGGGTATAGGACGATTCGGCGATATCGGCAAAGCTATCGTACAACCGAAACCGGGCGCCATCCCGACTGGGCGCCCCCGAGTCGTCATGGACCGCTGGCGTGTCGAACGCGATGCCACCCAACAGAAAGGACAGCAGCGATTCCATTCTGACATCGATGCCTTGCGCGCCGAGGGAAATATCGAAACCGCTGGCTTTCCAAAACCGGCTCTGGTTTCGCACCAAACGGTCGTAGGGCGCGTTCACGAACACTTGCACGAGCACGTTGTGGTTGTCCTCGGCCAACTGGGTCGTCAACACCTCGCCCACCTGAATGTCGCGGAAATAAATCGGCGAACCCCGTTGGATCGAACCCAACTGGTCGGTCAGCAACAGATAGCGGTGGCCAGGCGCATGGGTTTTGACGGCCGGCGGTTGTTCGAGCCCGGTGAATGTCCTGCTCGGATTACCGTCGTCGAACTCCACTTCGACATAGGTTCCGGACACCACGGTTTCCAACCCCGAAACACCACCGAGTCCCAGCCGGGGCCGCACCACCCAGAATCGGCTATCCGCGCCCAGGTGCCGCTCCACTTCCTTGTTCATCCGCGCCGTCACGATGACCTCGGACAGATCCGGACCGAACCGGACGGTTTCGACCACGCCGACATCCAGGGCCTTGTATTTGATCTTGGTCTTACCGGCCTCCAGACCGGTGCCTTCCTGGAAGGTGAGGGTGATGGTCGGTCCTCGTTCGCTCAAGGTCTTGTAGGCCAGCCAAGCGCCGACCAGCGCCGCGACCAGGGGAATCAACCAGACGATCGAGAAGCCGCGGCGTTTTTCCACGACCACGTCGGGCAAGGAATCGCTCCCAGCCGGGTCTGGGTATCGAGGAGCGCTATCGCTCATCGAGGTTCTCCAGCGCATCCCAGATCAGGCGGGGATCGAAGCTCATGGCGGCGAACATGGTGACGATCACGACGGCGGCGAAGGCCAGCGCGCCGGCACCCGGTTCGATCGTGGCGATGGACCCGAGTTTGACCAGTGCCACCAGGATCGAAATCATGAACACGTCGATCATCGACCAGCGCCCGACCGCTTCGGTGACGCGGTACAGGACGGTGCGCTCCCTGGGGCGCCAGCGCGATTTGCGCCACACCGAAACCAGCAAGTAGGTCAGCGCGAACAGCTTCAGCACTGGCACCACCACACTGGCGAAAAACACCAGCAGGGCCAGCGGCCACAAACCACCCGCGATCAGCGCCCGCACCCCGCTGAGGATGGTGTCCGGCTCGCCGTGCCCCATCGACACCACCGTCATGATCGGTAGGGTATTGGCGGGAACATAGAGAATGTAGGCCGCCAGCGTCAGCGCCCAGGCGCGCGCCAGACTGTCAGGCTTGCGCAGGTGCAGCACGGCCCCGCAGCGCGGGCAATGCGCGTGGCTACCCGGCGGCAGCGGTTTCATCCGGCTCAGCCGGTGGCAAGCGTGACAACGGGCCAGCGCGGCGCGCACGGCGGTGACGGGCAAGCCAGGGTTCATCGGCACGGCTCCAAGCGTTCCCAGATCGCTTCCGGTTCCAGCGCGGCGTCGGTGGCGGCCATCGCCACGATCAGCGCCGCGAAGGAATAGAGCGCCACCCCCGGCACGATGGTGGCGATATTGGACAGTTTGCCGAATGCCACCAGCACACCCAACAAGTACACTTCGGTCATGGCCCAGGGATGCAGGGTTTCGATCCAGCGGAACACCTGCGCCATCCACCAGGGCCGGCAGCCGAAATGCAGCGGCAGCAACACGTAGAGCAGAGTCAGAATCTTCAGCAGCGGCGCCAGGATGCTGGCGACGAACACCACCGCCGCTAGGGTCCACATGCCCTGTGCGTACAATTCCCGGACGCCGCTGAGCACCGAGCTCTGTTGCGCGCGGCCCTGAAACTGAAAATCCAACAAAGGGTAGACGTTGGCCAGCGCGAACAGGATCAGCGCGGCCAGCGCCAACGTCAGTGTGCGCTCGATGCTGTTCGGCTTGCGGGTATACAGCAGCGCGCCGCAACGGGCGCAGCGGGCCTTTTCCCCTTCTCGCAGCGGCCGCTTGCGATAGAGCAGATCGCAGTCGTGGCAAGCGATCAGGGCATCCGCCGCTGACAACGGTGAAGGATTGGGATCGCTCATCATTACCAGAATCAATAATAAATAATCAAAATATTCTATTAAGTTATGAAAAAAACCGCTTCCCACCGAATCTGGCGATGCTTCACCAGCGCGGGTCGGGCGACTCCGCCCTATTGAAACCAATCGCACTCAATCTTAGCATCCGCCTCACCGCCAGCCTGGCCACCGACCGGCAGCAGCTCGGAAAAATCGTGAATCGCCGGAAACTCGCCTGACGGTTTGGGCGGGTCGGCGGAATCCGGCCGCAGCACCGACACCAGATAAGCGATCCCCTGCGCTCGTGCCGTGCGCAGGATCGCCAGATTATCGTCCACCAGCAGCGTCGCCGTCGGTTCGAACGGCTCTCGTTCGCGCAAGCGCGGCCAGAATTCCGGCTGCTCCTTGACCAGACCCAGATCGTGCGCGCAAACGATGACATCGAAATGTCCAGCCAGCCGGGTTTTTTCCATCTTCATGGCGAGGCTGCTTGGATGGGCATTGGTCACTAGGACGACCCGCTTGCCGGCGGCGCGCAAGGCCTCCAGAAATTCCACGACATGGGGATGCACGGCGATCAAGTGCGCTATTTCGCGCTTAAGGGCCGCGATATCCAGCGCCAATTCCCGCGCCCAATAATCCAGGCAATACCAAGCCAAGGTGCCCTCCACTCGCTGGGTCCGAGCCGTCACCTCGGCACGGGCGTGCGCCAATGACAAGCCATGGCGCTCGGCGTAGCGCATCGGCACCAACTCCCGCCAGAAATGATTGTCGAAACGCAGGTCCAACAATGTACCGTCCATGTCGAGCAGAACGGTTCGAATCCGTGGCCAGGTTAAGCGCGTGGTCATGAATGGCTCCGATGGGGAAACGGCTCAGGCCGCAAATTGTGTAGAATGAACGTAAAATACAATCCAGACGCTTCCGAGGTTCTCCGCGGCATGACTGACGCCCCCGATATCGACCTGCCCGCTCTGGCGGCACCGGTTCAGGACATCGCCCGCGAGGCGGGGCGCCGGATTCTGGACGTGTACGCCGGCTCCTTCAGCGTCACCGCCAAGCCCGATCAAAGTCCGGTCACCGAAGCCGACTTCGCCGCCCACCGCTGCATCCTGCGCGGCCTGAAGGAACTGACGCCCCAGATTCCGATTCTGTCCGAGGAAGCCTCCGACATCGGCTTCGCCGAACGCAGCCGCTGGGAATGGCTGTGGCTGGTGGACCCTCTGGACGGTACCCGCGAATTTATCCGGCGCAGCGACCAGTTTACGATCAACATCGCCCTGATCCACAACCACGAAGCGGTGTTCGGGCTGATCCTGTCGCCGGTCGACGGCGTCTG
>JAGRHI010000024.1:2313-13671 GCA_020445045.1 Candidatus Competibacteraceae bacterium | reverse complement strand
GCCTACAAGCGGCCGAGAAACCAGCCGGTCCGCCGCATTCAGGCGGCGCGAGTTTGCCAGCCATCGATCCGGGTCACCACCAGTCAGGCCTCCTACCGCAGCCGGCGTTTGCAAGAGTACCTGCAACAGCTCGGCGATTACCGCCACCTGTTCGTGGGCAGCGCCCTGAAATCTTGCCTCATCGCCGAGGGCGCGGCCGACCTGTACCCTCGCTTCGGACCGACCGGCGAGTGGGACACCGCCGCCGCGCAGGCGATCGTCGAGGAAGCCGGCGGTCACCTGACCGACATGCAGTTGCGACCGCTGCGCTACAACGCCCGGCCGGTGCTGATCAATCCGGATTTCTTCGCCTTCGGTGACGCCAACCGCGACTGGTCCCAATATCTCCCTCAGCGCAACCAGGCCGGACAGCCGCTTTTCCTGCCCGGCCACTAGCACAACCCGCTTTCGAGTTTCGCCATGCCTTACGAACGCTATCGCCATGATTTGAAAAGGGAAGGTTTCCAGCACGACCCCGCTCAGGAACGAGCGGTACAGTTTCTGCAAAAAATCTACGATCAATTGATGGCCCAGCCGGAACCGGTCGCCGCCGGCAAAAAACCGGGCTTGCTCGCCCGCTTGGCCGGACGCGACAAAGCCGCCGCCGCGCCGTCCGCCGTGCGTGGGTTGTACCTGTGGGGCGGGGTCGGACGCGGTAAAACCTATCTGGTGGATACCTTCGTCGATGCCCTGCCGCTGGAACACAAACAGCGCATTCACTTTCACAGCTTCATGCGGGCGGTCCACACCGAACTGAAGGCGCTGAAAAACCAGCAGGACCCGCTGCGCGTCGTCGCCCGCCGCTTCGCCGAACAAGCGCGGGTGATCTGCCTGGACGAGTTCTTCGTCGCCGACATCACCGATGCCATGTTGCTGTACGGCCTGCTACGGGAGCTGTTCAACCAGGGCGTCACCCTGATCACCACGTCCAACATCCCGCCGGACGATCTGTACAAGGACGGCCTGCAACGCGCCCGTTTCCTGCCGGCGATCGAACTGCTCAAGCAGCATCTGGATATTCTGAACGTGGACGGCGGAGTGGATTACCGGCTGCGCTACCTGGAAAAGGCCGAAATCTATCACTCGCCGCTGGACGAACGGGCCGAACAGATCCTGAACGACGTGTTCGACAACATCGCGCCCGAACCCGGCCACCGGGGCGGCGACATGGAAATCGAGGGCCGCTACATCCCCACCCTGCGCGAGGCGGACGGCATCGTCTGGTTCAACTTCCGAGCGATTTGCGACGGGCCGCGCGGCACCACCGACTATATCGAAGTGGCCCGCTGCTACCACACCGTGCTGATCTCCAACGTGCCGGCGATGGACTGGCAGATGGAAAACCAGGCGCGGCGCTTCATCAATCTGGTGGACGAATTTTACGACCGCGGCGTCAAGTTGATTCTGTCCGCCGCCACCTCGCCGCTGGAGCTTTATCAGGGCGCGAAACTGAAGTTCGAGTTTCAGCGCACGGTCAGCCGTCTGCAAGAGATGCAGTCGCACGAGTACCTGGAACGGCCGCATCTGCCATAAGGTCCGGCTTAAACGCCGCAGCCGCGCGGGGAAGACATGGGGCCACGGGATGATGCCCAAACGACAGCGGGTTCCTGTCTCGCTTCCCTTCCCACCTTATCCGGAAAGACGGCTTACGGTGATTTGAGCCCAATGCCCCTCAAGAAGCCATACCGTCACCCCACCACCCGCACCGGCGCGCCACTCAAAAATCCGGTGATGTTCTCCGCCAGTTGCCCGACCAGCCGCTGGCGCGACTCGCGGCTACCCCAGGCGCAGTGCGGGGTGACGATCAAATTGGGAATATCGGGCGCCAGCAGCGGGTTACCCGCCACAGGTGGCTCCAGACTCAGCACGTCCACGCCAGCCCCGCCCAAGGCACCCTGACGCAGGGCATCGGCCAGTAGCGCCTCGTCCACCAAGCCGCCGCGAGCGGTGTTGATCAGGATCGCGTCGCGGCGCATCAGCGCCAGTTCCCAGGCACCGATCAGGCCCCGGGTTTCCGGCGTCAGCGGACAATGCAGGCTGAGCACGTCCACCCGCGGCAGCAGGATCGACAGCGGCACTCGCCCCTCCTGCGCCTCTTCCACCGCGCCAGGGCGCTGAGCAATCAGCACTCGCATGCCGAACGCCTCGGCCACCCGGGCCACGCCCCGGCCCAGCTCGCCATGACCGACGATGCCCAGCGTCTTGCCAGCCAGCTCACGGATGGGGAAATCCAGCAGACAAAACTGGCTGGCTTGCCGCCAGCGGCCGTCGCGCACCGCCCGCTGGTAGTCGGACAGCCGGGTGACCAACGCCAGCAGCAACGCGAAGACATGCTGCACCACCGCCGCGGTGCCATAGCCGCGACAGTTGCAGACCGTCACACCCCGCGACGTCGCCGCCGCCAGATCGACGTTGTTCAGGCCGGTGGCGGCGATGCAGATCAGCCGCAGTCGAGGAGCGTGATGCAGCACGGCGGCATCCAGCACCACCTTGTTGCTGATGACCACTTCAGCCTCGGCGATGCGCGCGGCGACTTGATCGGGCGCGGTGGCGGGGTAATAGCGCAGATCCGGCAGGATGCGGTCGATGCCGTTAAAATCGAGATCGCCGCAATCGAGCGAATCCCGGTCGAGAAAGACACCCAGCATGACAATGGCTCCCCATGGATGATCCGTTCATTATAAAACCACCGAGATGCCGAGGCATGACCGCACCATGATGCAAACGCCCCCTTCCACCGCCTTCTCCCACGATCAGTCCACCTGCACCGGCGTGCTGCTGGCCAATCTCGGCACCCCCGACGCCCCCACTCCCACCGCCCTGCGTCGTTATCTGGCCGAGTTCCTCTGGGACCCGCGGGTGGTGGAACTGCCCCGGCCACTGTGGTGGCTGATCTTGCACGGCATCATCTTGCGCATCCGTCCGGCCCGGTCCGCCCGTAAGTACCAGGCCATCTGGACCGAGGAGGGTTCGCCGCTGCTAGCGATCGGCCGCCGGCAAGCAGTGGCGGTGGCGGCGGCACTGCGCCAGCGGTGCCAGGGTCCGGCGCGGGTGGCGCTGGGGATGCGTTACGGCAATCCCTCCATCGCCTCGGCGCTGGCCGAGCTACGGAACGCTGGCGCGCGCCGGCTGCTGGTGCTACCGCTGTACCCGCAATACTCCGCCACCACGGTCGCTTCGACCTTCGATGCGGTCGCCGCCGAACTGCGACGCTGGCGCTGGCTACCGGACCTGCGGCTGATCACCCACTACCACGACGATCCCGCTTATCTGGACGCGCTGGCCGCCCGCATCCGCGCCGCCCGCGCCGAACGGCCCGGCGAACGGCTGTTGTTCTCCTTCCACGGCCTACCCAAACGCAACCTGCTGGCTGGCGACCCCTACCACTGCGAGTGCCATAAAACCGCCCGACTGGTCGCCGAACGGCTGGGCTTGCAAGAGGATCAGTGGGCGGTGGCGTTTCAGTCGCGCTTCGGCCGCGCCGAATGGCTGCAACCCTACACCAGCGAGCTGCTGGCCATCTGGGCACGGGCCAAGGTCAAACGCGTGGATGTGATCTGCCCTGGCTTCGCCGCCGACTGCCTGGAGACCTTGGAAGAAATCGCCATCGAAAACCGGGAGCTGTTCCTGAAAGCCGGCGGCGAGCACTACCGCTACATCCCAGCCCTGAACGACGACACGGCCCACATCGACATGCTGACCCGACTGATCGTCCGGCACGCGGCCGGCTGGCCGGAATTCGACCCTGACCATGACCCGGTCGCCACCGCCGCCGAGCGAGTCGCCGGGCAGGCTCGCGCCCTGGCCATGGGCGCGACGGCCTAACCCAAATCGCCAGCGGGCTGCTGATGCACCGCCTCGGACGCGCCAAGTCGAGCGCGCTCATGGGACCGGCCTTCCTCGGCGATTTCGCCCTTCATCGGACCTGACGCCTTCTATACTGACTCGGTAGATGCGGTGTCTAAGAGTCCTCCGCGCCATCAACGACCCACGGCACGGTCGCGAAATCGACCCGGTGAGGGCAGCATGATTCATGGTGTGTTATTCGATCTGGAAGGCGTGCTATATACCGGTGGACACCCTCTGCCCGGTGCCCGCGAAGCCTTGCTCAGCCTACGCGCGGCCGGCATTCCGGCCCGCTTCGTCACCAACTCCACCCGCCTGACGCGCGGCGCGATCCTCAATCGGCTGGCGCGGATGGGGTTGGAGGTCGCGATCCAGCATCTGTTCACCCCCGTGGTCGCGGCGCGCAACTACTTGATCACCCGCAAGCTGACGCCGCATTTGCTGGTGCACCCCGACATCCGGGGAGAATTCGCCGATCTGCTGAGTGGACCGCCCGGCGCGGTGCTGCTCGGCGACGCCGGCAACGCCTTCAACTACGAGGCGCTGAATCAATGCTTCCGGTTGCTGCTGGACGGCCTGCCACTGCTGTCGATGGGTTCCAACCGCTATTTCCGCGAAAACGGCCAACTGAGCTTGGATATCGGTCCGTTCATGACCGCGCTGGAATATGCCGCCGAACTGGAAGCCGTGGTGCTGGGCAAGCCCTCGTCCGAGTTCTTCCTGGCGGCGGTCAACAGTCTCAACCTGCCGCCCCAGGATGTGGCGATGATCGGCGACGATGCCGAAATGGATGTATGCGGCGCGCTGGCGGCCGGTCTGCACGGCGTGCTGGTGCGCACCGGCAAGTACCGTCCGGGCGACGAGGCCAAGGTCGTGCCCCACGGTGGCCGGGTGCTCGACGACCTCGATGCGATCATCGATTACATTCTGTGAAGCACCGCTATCGCGGGTAAAATCCGCCCCTCATTCTCGATCCCTCTTCCGCTGGCGGTTCCGGAACATCATCGGCCGACTCGCCCCCTTCCGCACCGAATCGGAGTGCTCATGCGCGTTCTGTTTCCCGACATCAAACCCTACGCCACTCAACGCCTCGCGGTGGACTCGCTGCATACCCTGTATATCGAGGAATGCGGCAACCCCAGCGGCCTGCCGATCCTGTTCCTGCACGGCGGCCCCGGCGCCGGTTGCGAACCCATGCATCGGCGTTTCTTCGACCCGCGACGCTACCGTATCGTACTGTTCGACCAGCGCGGCAGCGGCCAATCCAGCCCGCACGCCGAACTGCGCGACAACACCACCTGGCACCTGGTGGCGGATATCGAAAAATTGCGGGAACACCTCAACATCGACCGTTGGGTGGTGTTCGGCGGTTCCTGGGGCTCGACCCTGGCGTTGGCCTATGCCGAAACCCACCCGGATCGGGTGCTGGGCCTGATCCTGCGCGGGATCTTCCTATGCCGCGACCGGGACATCCACTGGTTTTACCAACACGGCGCCAACCGTCTATTCCCCGATTTGTGGGAACATTTTCTGGCGCCGATTCCGGCGACGGAACAGCACGACCTGATCCACGCCTACCACCGGCGGCTGACCGGCGCCGACGAGCTGGAGCGACTGCGCGCGGCCAGAGCCTGGTCGATGTGGGAAGGCGCCACCCTGACCCTGGACAGCAATCCGACCATGGTCGAACACTTCAGCGAAGCCCACCGGGCGCTGAGCCTGGCGCGCATCGAGTGCCATTACTTCGTCAATCAGTGCTTCATGGAACCCGACCAGTTGCTGCGCGACGCCAACCGACTGCGGACCATGCCTGGCGTCATCGTCCACGGCCGCTACGACGTGGTCTGCCCGTTGGACAATGCCTGGGCGCTGCACCAAGCCTGGCCGGAGGCGGAGCTACGGATCGTCTCGCCGGCCGGGCACGCCGCCAGCGAACCGGGCATCGTCGATGCGCTGATCACCGCCACCCAGGCGCTCGCCGATCGATTGGCATGATCGGGCTACTGCAACGGGTCGCCGCGGCACGGGTCGAAGTCGACGGTGATCCGGTGGGCGCCATCGACACCGGCCTGCTGGTGCTGATCGGGGTCGAGCGCGGCGATACCGAGATCCAGGCCGACCGGCTGCTGGAGCGGTTGCTCGGCTATCGGGTCTTCACCGACGCCGATGGCAAAATGAACCGGAGCCTGCGCGAGATCGACGGTGGACTCCTGCTGGTTCCACAATTCACCCTGGCGGCCGACACCGGCAAGGGCATGCGTCCCAGCTTTACCCCAGCCGCGCCGCCGGCTGAAGGCGAACGATTGTTCGGCTATCTGGTCGAACGGGCGCAACGCCAACACACGCCCGTCGCCACCGGCCGCTTCGGCGCTCACATGCGGGTCAGCCTGACCAACGACGGCCCAGTGACTTTTTGGCTGCGCGCGACCCCGACCACCCGCACCTGACCCATTTCTCCTTCGAATCTCCGCCATCCGCATGACCCCATATTTCCCGCCTTCCTCCGGCACCGCGTCGCGTGCCGGAAATTTCGCCTTTGTTCCGCTGCTGATATCGATCATGCTGGCGGCGAACGTTTGGGCACAGCCGACCCTGCCGATGGCGCCACCGACCGATCCCGTCAAGCTCGCCGAGCAGCAGGCGGCGCGTCGGCAGGCCCTGGCGCACGACCGGGAAGCCATCGAACGGACCCGCCAGGACTTGCGGACACGGCTCGCCGAGCTGCCTCAACAGATGGAGGCGCTGCGCCCGGAACAAATCGACGAGGCGATGCTGGAACAAGCCCGAGTGGATGTGGAATCGGCGCGGTTACGCCAGGAAAGCGCGCTATCGGAACTGAACAACAGCAAACAACGCATTGAAGATCTGCAAAAACAGATCGATGAACTGGAAGCGCGCGAGCAATTGCTGAAAAATCCCGCCAAGGACCCCACCGAAGGGGTAACGGACCGCGCCACGCAACTACAACAAACCAGTCAGGCCCTCGCCCAACGCCGCGCCGATCTGGAGCTGGAAACCCTCAATCTGGCCAATCTGCGTGACCAACTCGAAATCGCCAAACTGCGGCTGAAACTGGCCGAGCAGTGGCGAGAACAGATCGAACGGCGCTTCCAGCAACGCCAGGAGCAAGGTCGGCAGAGCGCCCAGGCCGAACTAGTCAACCGGTTACAAGCAGACCTCGCCACCCAGCAAGACCGAGCCAACACGCTGCGCCAGCGCCTGTCTCGGAATCAGGGCGCGCTGCCGCTGACGCTCTGGCAACGCCTGGTCACCGAACTGCAAACGGTCGAGGAGCGCATCAATCTATTGAGCCTGGACCGCCATCTGGCGGAGACCGCCAATGTGCTGGCCCGTCTGAAGGATCTGCCGAACAACGCCAGCGTCGACCCGGACGAGCTGCGGGACGCGCTCGAACAGCTCGCCACCATGCGCGATGACCTGCGCCGTACCGAAACGCTGTTGCAACAGAAAAGCACCGTCTACGAGCAACAACGCCAGGTGATCGAGCGGCGCGAGGCGGCGACGGCGAACGACCGGCGGCTGCGCGGCGAGGAACTGCAACTGACCGGTCAGTTGCTGGACGACCTGAATCAACGTGCCGAGCAGGTGCAAGGCCAGGCGCTGCAACTCGACGGGATCGCGGCCCAGATCGACCGCAACTACCGAGAGAGCCTGCGGCGGGATTTATTCACCCGCAAACCCTATCCGAACACGACCGATGCCTGGCGGCAACTGCTGGAGGCCATGGCCGCCGCGCCCCAGGTGCTGTTCTACCAGATTCGACTCAGCCTGGAGTCGACGATCCGTGCCCTGCGGGACATGACCGTGCTGCGCTGGGCCATTCTGGTGGGATTGGAGGGCATGCTGCTCTGGGGACTCGTGGCGATCGGGCGCGGTCTGCGACGGGCCTCGCGTCGCCTCGGCGAACGACAAGTCCAGGGCGACAGCTTTTTGCGTCAGTTGATCGCCAGCGCGCTGTTGCTGGCCCGGAGCAATCTGGGCGGCGCCGGCTGCGCGGCCGCCCTGCTGCTGTTGCTGTGGTTGGCTGAGGTCCCTCAACCTGGATTCGGCATCTTGATGACGCTGGCCTTGTCGTGGGTCGGGATCAAGCTGCCGATCAGCCTGGCCTGGCTGCTGCTAGCTTCGCCGCGCCTACCGGCCGCACAGCGGCAACCGGCGCTGTACCGTCAACTGTTCTGGACCCTGATCGGTGGCGGTGCGCTGGTCGCCCTGGTGGTGCTGGCGCATCTGAGCGATCTACCCGCCATCGTGGTCAACGCCTTCGACCGTTTGTTCATGCTGTACTGGTTCTGGGCTTTCCTGCCTGGGCTACGCATCCGTCGGCTGGTCATGGATCTGCTCGGCGCCCTGCACGGGGAACGGCTCTGGTTCGTGGCGCTGCGTTTCGGTAGCCTACTGTTGCCGTTGTCCCTGCTGGGCGCCGCCGTGCTGGGATTGCTGGGTTATCTGCAACTGGCGTGGCTGGTCGCCGGCTATCTCTTGATCTTCATCGCCGTGCAAGTCGGTTGGCTGCTGGCGCGCAGCCTGCTGAACGATCTAGTGGTGGCGCTGAAGAACTTTGCCGTGACCCATTCCGGCTACGGTTTGCTGTGGACTCAGGACATCATCACCCCCCTGCACCGGATTCTGAGGCTACTGCTGTTCCTGGGCGCGTGGGTCGTACTGTTCCGCGCTTACGGTTGGACCGGCGAATCCGCGGTGGTCGCTTCCATCTGGGCCTTCCTGGAACGATCGCTGTTCACCATGGGCACGGCGGAAATCACCATCTGGCGCATTCTGATCACCGTCACCATCCTGCTGGTGGTCATCTGGCTGGGGCAATGGAGCCGGGCGATCAGCTATCGCTGGGTGCTATCCCACATCAGTGATCTGGGGGTGCGCCACAGCCTGTCGGTTTTCGCCCAATACGCCGTGGTATTGATCGGCCTGCTGTTCATCCTGCGGGTGGTCGGCATCGATCTCACTACCTTGGCGGTGTTCGCCGGGGCGGTGGGCGTCGGCATCGGGCTGGGCATGCAGAGTCTGGCCAACAACTTCGTCAGCGGCCTGCTGCTGCTGATCGAGCGGCCGTTGCGCACCAGCGATATCGTCCAGATCGGCACTCACCTGGGCAAAGTCACCAGCATCGGCATGCGCTCGCTGACCGTGCAGACCTTCGACAACGAGTCGGTGATCATCCCCAACGCCGAGGTGGTCGGCAACGCCTTCACCAACTGGACGCACGGCGACCGGGTACTCCGCACCATTCTGTGGGTCGGCATCAGCTACGATGACGATCCCCATCAGGCGCAAAAAGTCATCGAGCGGGCCCTGCGGGAACATCCGGCGGTCCTTAGTGACCCCGAACCGCTGACGCTACTATGGGATTTCGCCGATTCCTCGGTGAAATTCCGCGTTCAATACTTTATCGACCTGAGCCGAAACCACCTGCTGAAAACGCGTAACGAGATTCTGTTCACGGTCTGGGATCGGTTCAAGGAGGCTGGAATCCGCATTCCTTACCCCCAACAGGATCTCTACCTTAAGGAGTGGCCGGCATCCAGCCCGGCTGGCTTGACGCCAGACTTGCCCAATTCCGGCTCGCCACCCGGTGGCGCCGGTTCCTTCCCTACCCACCATGCCGATATCGCTCGATGAAAACGATTGAACGCCTTCTCGAACGCTTCATCCTGCTCAGCCGCTGGCTGCTGGCGCCACTGTATTTGGCGCTGATCGCCATTTTGATTCTGTTCGCGGTCAAAGCCTACCAGGAGGTGATCCATCTGTTCGCCGCCATTGTCACGCTCACCGAAACCGATCTGGTATTGGCGGCACTGGCGCTGATCGATCTGGCCTTGGTGGCCAACCTGCTGGTGATGGTGGTGCTCAGCAGCTACGAGACCTTCGTATCCAATCTCGACGTGTATGAAGGGCAGGAAAAACCAGCCTGGCTGGGCAAGATCGACGCGGCGACCATCAAGATCAAGCTGGCGGTCGCCATCGTCGCCATTTCGTCCATTCATCTGCTCAAGGCGTTCATGACCGCTCCGCCCGTGGATGGGGACAAACCGTTTTGGAACAACCAATTGTTTTGGCTGGTGGTCATTCATCTTACTTTTGTGCTGTCGGCGCTGCTGATGGCGGTGATCGACCGCATCGCCTTCGCCCAGCACCGCAACCACTGAACGGCTCAGAGACCGTGCCGACCGACCCAGTCGCGGGCGAACTGCCAAGCCACTCGGCCACTACGCGAACCGCGTTGCAATGCCCATTGCAGCGCCTGCTGGCGGGTGGCCTCGTCCAGCTCCGCCGGCCATTCCAACTGCTCCAGCCAATGGCCGACGATGGCCAAATAATCATCCTGGCTGAATGGATGAAACGACAGCCACAAGCCGAATCGCTCCGATAGCGAGATTTTTTCCTCCACCGCCTCACCGTGGTGCAGCTCGCCGTCGATGATACGGGCGTCCTCGTTTTCCCGCTGGTATTCGGGCAACAGATGGCGGCGGTTGGAGGTGGCGCAGAGCAGCACGTTGTCGGGCGCGGCGCTGATCGAGCCGTCCAGCATCGCCTTGAGTGCCTTGTAGCTGGGGTCGTCGGCTTCGAACGACAGATCGTCGCAGTAAAGCAGGAACCGCTCCGGCCGCTCGAACAGGGGGTCAACGATGTCGGGCAGGTCGATGAGATCCTGCTTGTCCACTTCGATCAGGCGCAGACCACGCTCGGCGTATTCGTTGAGCAGGGCCTTGATCAGTGACGATTTGCCGGTACCGCGCGCGCCCCACAGCAGCACGTTGTTGCAGGGTCTGCCGGCCAGAAATTGCCGCACGTTCAGATCCAGGGCCGTCTTTTGCCGGTCGATCCGCCGCAAATCGGCCAGCCGCAGACGGTGAGGATGCCGGACCGGTCGCAGGCAACCCCGCTGGCCAAACCGCCGCCAGCGGAATGCCCGGTCGGATTTCCAGTCCGGTAGCGCCGGCGGCGCCGGCAAGCCTTGCTCCAATCGTTCCAGCGCGGACGCCAACCGTTCGGCCAGCGTCCGTTCGAGCGACAGCGTCACCGACGACATGGGCGCTAGCGGCCCATGACCACGGTACTCCGTGCGTTCGGCGCGCTAGCCAGCACGACCAGATCGGCGACGATGCGCGCGCTTTCGTCCAGCGCCGCGTCCGGAATCGCGCTGTCCTTACCGGCCGGGATCTCGTCATCCGCCTTGAGCGGCGGCAAGCCCTTGGCGACACGGAAGCGGTTTTCCCGGTCACGCTGCCAGTTCTCAATGCGCTCGTGCTCGGACCGACGCTGTTTCTCCTGCAACGAGACGGTGGTTCGATCCCGCTGTTCCTTGGTGAAATCGAGGTCGCGCAGAAACGCCTGATAATCCGGGTCGCTGGTGGCGCGCTCCTGATGCCGCCGCGTCAGTTCCGGCACCAGCGCCGCCAGATTCCGGTCAGCCCGGTAGCGGGTGGCGGCGAT
>JAGRHI010000024.1:1807-2297 GCA_020445045.1 Candidatus Competibacteraceae bacterium | reverse complement strand
TCGTCCCAGGGCAACGCGTTCTTCTGGGCGCTCTCGCCGATTTCCTCGCTGTCCACCACCGAGGGAATGGCGATATCCGGCCGGACGCCACGATGCTGGGTACTGCTGCCGTTGACGCGATAGAACTTGGCGATGGTCAGCTTCAACTGACCCTGCGGATCCTTGGCCTGGGTCAGCCGATTCAGATCGACCAGGGTCTGCACCGTACCCTTGCCGAAAGTCGGATCGCCGATGACGATGCCGCGGCCGTAGTCCTGAATGGCGCCGGCGAAGATTTCCGAGGCCGAGGCGCTGGCGTGATCCACCAACACCGCCAGCGGACCGCCGTACAACCGGCTGCCTTCGCTGTCCTCCTCGACTTCCACCCGACCGCTGGCGTTTCTGACCTGCACCACCGGGCCGTCACCGATGAACAGACCGGTCAGGTCCACCGCTTCCTGCAGGGAGCCACCGCCATTTTCGCGCAGATCCAGCACCAGTCCGTCGATCT
>JAGRHI010000024.1:0-1786 GCA_020445045.1 Candidatus Competibacteraceae bacterium | reverse complement strand
GCAACCGCCGGACGTCGCGGGTGGTGCTACGGTAATTCTCGACTCCACGCCGGGCGGCCTCGAAGTCGCTGTAGAATGCCGGCACGGTGACGATACCGATCCGCAGCTCGCGGCCATCGGGACCCGGTATCGTCTTGATCTCGCTCTTGGCGGCTTGTTTCTCCAGTTTGATGGTGTCGCGGACCAAGCGCACGGTCTTCTCGGCCGCGGTCACGCCGGCCTTGCCGGGTAGCACCTTCAGGCGCACCACCGTGCCGCGTTGACCGCGGATGCGCTCGACCACATCGTCCAGCCGCCAGCCGACCACATCCACCCAGGG
Organism: Candidatus Competibacteraceae bacterium; assembly: GCA_020445045.1. Lineage (GTDB taxonomy): Bacteria > Pseudomonadota > Gammaproteobacteria > Competibacterales > Competibacteraceae > Competibacter. The sequence continues at coordinate 1,467 of JAGRHI010000024.1, read as the reverse complement.
GCCCTTGTCACCCTGCGCCACGGCGACGATCTTATCGGCCGCCTTGATTTGCTGGCTGAGATCGGCTGGGCCGCCGGCCACCAGCTCGACCACCGTCACCTGTTCGTCCTCCATCCGCAGCACGCAGCCGATACCCTCCAGCGACAGGCGCATCTGGATGTTGAAATTCTCGGTGTTGCGTGGCGAGAAGTAGGCGGTGTGCGGGTCGAACGCCTGCGCGACCGCGTTCATGTACAACTGGAACACGTCGTCGCTGCTGGATTGTCGTGCCTGACGCAAGCGGTTGTCGTAGCGCTTGCTCAGTAGTTCGCGGGCGGCGGCCTGATCCTTGCCGGATAGGATCAGGGTCAGCATTTCGTGCTTCAGTCGCTTGCGCCAGATTTCATCCAGCTCGGCCGGGCTGGCGGCCCAGGGCGCGTCCTTGCGATCCACGTTCAGGGATTCGTCCACATCGAAACGAAACCCCCGTTCCAGCAGGGACTGGATGCGGCTGGTCCGCTCCGCCAGCCGGCGCAGATAGACGTTGAAAATGCCGTAGGCCGGACGCAGGTCGCCCTTCTTCAGGGCATCGTCCAAAGTATCGCGATACCGCTCGAAACCGGCAATGTCGCTGATCAGGAAATAGGAACGGCTGAAGTCGAGATCATCGAGATACGTGGTCAGGATAAGCGCGGACAACCGGTTGTCCAGGCTGCTTTGCCGGTAATGGTGCTGAGACAGCAGGTTGGCGATGGTCCGGTCCAGCGAGGCATGCCGGGCCGCCGGCATCAGGTCGCCGACGGCGATGGCCCCGCCAGGAGCGGCCGGTTTGGCGAACGCCCCCGGAGAACCCAGCAACAGAACCAGCGGCAGCAGGATCAGAAATTTCAGAGCGCGAATGTTGTGCATGCTATCTCTCGATGAAAACGGCTCTCGAACGCCATGCTTCCTCATCAGGACGAGATGGGATGAACCAGGACGATGTCGGTGGCGACCGGTTGCTTGCCGTTCGGTTCGGCCAGAGTGAACTCGAACAGGTGGTTACGGGACGGCAGCTTCATGACGTTGAAACCTTCCGGCAAGCTGGAGTCATGAAAAAACGCCGTCCGGTAGGGGGAGTCGGGATCGCGGGAATCGGTTTTCCATAAATACTGCGACAGCTTGACCAGAAACCGCATGAAGCCAAAACTTTTGTTGTCGTCGTGATGGTAGCAATAGCCGCGCACCCGCGAACCCATCGCGCCCCACATGGGCGCGGCGTAATCGTCACCGCGAGTCGGTAGCAAACCCGGCACCAGATAGCCGGACACGTACATGTCCGCTTCCCGGCGCAGTTCCTCCGACACGTTGTCGAACGCCAGCACCTCGACCCGGCAGCCCTTGTTCTGCAGGGCGCGGACCACCTGCACGAAATCGCCGTCGCCGGTCGCCAGCAGCACCCGGTCCAGATTTTCCGATTGCAGCAGCACGTCCACGGCCATGTCGAGA
>JAGRHI010000215.1:6250-6377 GCA_020445045.1 Candidatus Competibacteraceae bacterium | reverse complement strand
TCAGCTTGGCGGGATCGGTCGCTTCATCCAACAGACCCAATTGTCGTAGCCGGGCGACGACCCAGCGTTCGATATCGCCGACTTGGGCGATGTCTTCCCAGATGGGGGGTGTCTCGCTCATGCCGTT
>JAGRHI010000215.1:0-6117 GCA_020445045.1 Candidatus Competibacteraceae bacterium | reverse complement strand
GTGGCGTGGTTGGCCCAGCTCCGCCGACAACTAGGGGCGGGTACTGGCGAAGCTGGCCAAGAACAGCCTACCTTGTGGCGTGTGTGGCGTTGGAATTCCCGGACGGCGCAACGCCGCCCAAAAGGCTAATGGAGGAACGCCTCACGCTCCAGCAATCCTTACGCTACGGACTTTTCGCTCCCTTGTCAAAGGTTGTCGTTAGTTATGAATCGGTTATATCGGGTTATGCTGTGCTGGCGTCGATAAAGCCCTGTTGCGCTAACTTGTCGAGCCGGGCGAAATAGACATCGCGGGCCTCTTCGGCGCGGTTGAACAGCAAGCGTTGTTGGCGAAGGGCCTGAGGATCGTTGCCCCAGCGCAGTAGCACTTGGCGCTCGTCCAGAGAAATCCGATAGCTCAGCACGGTTTCGCCCTGGCGGCGGGACAGGGTACGGGTTTCAGCCCGAATCAACCGGCGACCCTCGGCGGTTTCCCGCGCTTGCTCCAGCGCGGCTTGTTCGCGGGCATAGCGCAGCCGGAGCGCGATCATGTGCGGACAAGGGCCTTGTTTCAGACCGGCGCGGCGGAATTCGTGGCAAGTGCAACTTGCCTTAATGCTGCGACCCTCGCGGTCCAGGGTGAACGAGGTCTGGTAATGGCGATGGGCTTGGCGGTCTTGTACCTCGCCGTCGATGGCGGTGCCGTCCAACCCAAGATCGTGGATGCGAGTCAGTTGGACCTGATCCTCGGTCGCCAACAGCCGATGCGCCTGTTCCTCGCGGGCGTCACGGTAGCGCAACCGATCCAATTCCAGCGGTTGAGCCATCAGCGGCCGGTGGTGGAACAGACCGCTGGCGATGTCATGGACCAAGGTTCCCTTGAGCAACTCTTGCAACAGCACTTGCCTGATAGTCTGGCGCGGCTGACGTAGCGTTTCGCCCAGGGCATCCAGGGTCAAAGGACATTCGGCCACCTGTTTGACGACGCGCTTGGCCAGCACTTCATCTTCGCTACCACCGGGCGCCAGCAGGTCGAAGGTGGCGATGCCGGCCCAACCGCTGTCGGTCCAGCCGCTCAAGGCCAAGGTCAGACTGGCGGATTCCAGGTCCAGTACGTAGAAAGCAGGTAAACCGGCGCCCAGCAGATAAACATCCACGGCCTTGGCATGGGGCAGCAGCCGGCCGAGCAGGTTCAAGCGTTGGCGACCCCAGGTACGCACCACTTGCGGCACTTGGCCTTGGTAGGGCGATCCGCTGGCGGTCAACACCTGCTCCCAGGGTTCCAACACCAAGCGCGGCGTTTGGCCGGGAACCAATTCGTAGCGCAACGCGCGCGGCGCGGTTTTGGCCTTGCGCAGCCGCAGGCTCAGCAACATGTTGTAGAGGTCGACTGGAGCGAGATGAACCCGCTCGGCGGGCAAGGTCGAAGCCGCTTGTACCTGCCCGAAGGCCCGCAGCCAGCGATACGGCACGCGGACGGCCTTGGCGTCCCCCGAGGTCGATGGGTGGCCATGCAGGGTGGTGGGTCGATACGAGCGGATGCCTCGCAACGCTTCCAGCAACGGCGGGGTGAAACTCAGGTGAGAAGTGCCCGCCGTGAAATGCTCGGCCTGGTAGGCGTGTCCGGCCTTGAGATGCAGGCGGGCGTAGGTGGATTCGTCCCGCGAGAACACCTCGATGTCGATACCGTCCGCGCCGACGCTGAACAAGGGGTCCAGTGGCGCTTCCCGCTGGGTGGCCTCGCCGTACTTGGCGGCCAAAAAGGTTTTTTGCGCTTCCCAGACCGCCTGGGTGGCGCGTTTGCCTTTGCGCAACAAGTAAGCCAGATAGTCGGCACGGTCGCTGGCTTGACGGCGCAGGTCGCTCGTCAACACCTCGCCCAGAACCAGCAAACCATCCCGAACCAGGTCAGGGCGTTGAATGGTGGCCTTGATTTCGACATCGGGGCGAGCGCCATCCAGCGGCACGTCCAGCAGGTAGGATTCGCTGTCACCGGCGGGGACGGTGAATTCCCGATAGCGGTGGATCACTTCGGCACTGGCCATTGGGTGTCGGACCTTACACGAGAGTTTGTTCGAAGTTTGAGGTTTCGCCATGCGGGTACGGCGATGGCGCATGGTGAAAAAATTATAGTACGACAGGTTATGAAAGCCCGTTTCTCGGTTTCGGGGCAACTCGCGAATGGTCGGGCCAATCGCTGAAGTCCGGCTGCTGATGGAGGATGATGACAACCACCACCAACGATCCATGCCGCCGATTGGGCTGCTCTCCGCCAATCCTCGCAATGCCTACATTTTGTGCAATAGTTGTCAGTCATGCACTAATTAAGCGCAAAAATCCGTGTTAGCCGGATAAGTTATTAATCATCTAGTTGATTCAAAATTAATTTTATTGTAGTTGCGAAATTTGCTAATTTGCACCCGCTTTATCCGTGAACGACCCTGTTTCGATCTGGAATGGGGCGAACAATCCCGATGAATCAAATAATCCTAACAGAACGAATCGAGATGACGATCCATGAGCCAGAACGATAAACGGCTATCGAACAATCTACTTTTGGGTTTGGTGGGAATACTGATGCCCGCGCTGTCTTGGGCACAGGAGACCGCTACAGGTGTGAATCAGGGCAACACCGCCTGGATTCTCACGTCCACGGCGCTGGTGCTGTTCATGACCCTGCCGGGTCTGTCGCTGTTTTACGGCGGCCTGGTGCGGACCAAGAACGTGTTGTCGGTGCTGATGCAATGTTTCGCCATCACCTGCGTGGTGTCGCTGCTGTGGTTCGTCTGCGTCTACAGCCTCGCGTTCGGGACCGGCGGCGACTGGATCGGTGGCTTCGGTAAAGCCTTCATGGCGGGGGTGGAGGAAGACTCCCTGACCGGCGACATCCCGGAAACCGTGTTCGCCATGTTCCAGTTGACCTTCGCCATCATTACCCCGGCGCTGGTCGTCGGCGGTTTCGCCGAACGCATGAAGTTTTCCACCATGCTGCTGTTCAGCGTCCTGTGGCTGATCTTGGTGTACGCGCCGGTGGCTCATTGGGTATGGGGCGGGGGCTGGCTTCAGCGAATGGGGCTGCTGGACTTTGCCGGCGGAACCGTGGTGCATATCACCGCCGGGGTAGCCGCGCTAGTCTCGGCTCTGGTACTGGGCCGACGCCACGGGTTTCCGGGGACGGCCATGCCGCCGCACAACATGACCATGGTGGTGACCGGCGCCGGTATGTTGTGGGTCGGCTGGTTCGGTTTCAACGCCGGCAGCGCGCTGGCGGCCAACGGCAATGCCGGCATGGCCATGATGGCGACCCATCTGTCCGCCGCCGCCGGTTCGCTGGCGTGGATGACCATGGAATGGGTCAAGTACCGCAAACCGAGCGTGCTCGGCATCGTGACCGGCATGGTGGCCGGCCTCGGTACCATCACCCCAGCCTCGGGCTACGTCGGTCCGGCCGGCGCCGTCGTCATCGGCACGGTGGCGGGGTTCGCTTGCTTCAACGCCACCCAATTCCTCAAACGGGTGCTGAAGGTGGACGACTCGCTGGACGTGTTCCCGGTGCACGGCGTGGGTGGGATGCTGGGGACACTGGCGGCCGGCGTGTTCGCCTCCACCGAATTGGGCGTGTTCAAAGGTCAGGGTTTCGCTCCGGGAATCGACTCGATGGGACAGCAGCTTGGCGTGCAGTTCGTGGGCGTGGTCGCGACGGCCGCCTACACGGTGGTCGTGACTTTTGTGGTGCTCAAGCTGGTGGATGCGGTCATCGGCCTGCGGGTAAGCCGCGAGGACGAGATCGGCGGTTTGGACATCGCCCTGCACGAGGAACGGGGCTACGACCTGTAGGGAAAGCGGCGGTGGCTAGGGAAGGCCACGAGATTGCTACGGCCGCCGTCGACTTGTTCAGCGCGCGGCCAGCGCCGTTCCCATCCGCTCCAAGCCTTCCGCCAAGGTGGCGCGCGGGCAGCCGAAGTTCAGCCGCACGAACCCCTCGCCGCCTGGTCCGAAGGTTGCGCCGTCGTTCAGCGCCACGCCGGCCCGCTCCAGAAAGAAGCGTTGCGGGTTACCGGCGATGCCCGCGTCCCGACAGTCCAGCCAGGCCAGATAGGTGGCTTCGGGAACGGTCACGTGAAGGCCGGGCCAATGGCGGGCGATGTGGTCCACCAGGAAATCGCGGTTGGCGGCGAGATACGCCAGCAAATCTCGCAACCACTCGCCGCCGTGGCGATAGGCGGCCAGCGCGGCGTTCAGCGCCAGCACGTTCACGTCCGGCACGATACCGCGCATCGCCTGTTTGAATCGCCGCCTGAGCTCGGGATGCTGGATGATCGCGAAGCTGGCGCCCAGACCAGGGATATTGAAGGTCTTGCTGGGTGCCATCAGGGTGATGCAACGTCGGGCAATCTCCGGCGACAGGGCGGCCAGTGGCGTGTGCCGGCGCCCGTCCAGCAATAGGTCGCAATGGATCTCGTCAGAGCAGACCACGAGGTCCCGGCGCTCGCAGATCGCCGCCAGTCGGGTTAGTTCCTCGACCTCGAAAGCCCGCCCGACCGGATTGTGCGGGTGGCAGAGAATGAACAGTCGGGTGCGCGAGTCGATGGCCGCTTCGAACGTCGTGGCATCGAAGCGGTAATACAGCTGGCCGTCGTCGCGTTCGGCCGTCAGTTCGGCGGTGATCAGTCGCCGATCCTGATGGCCCGGCGCGGCCAAAAACGGCGGATACACCGGCGCTTGCACCAGCACCCCGTCGCCCGGTTCGCCGATCGCCCGGCACACCACGTTCAAGCCGCACACCAGCCCCGGTAGATACACGATCTGTTCCGGTGTCACCGTCCAGTCGTAAAGCCCAGCCATGCGCAGGCAAATCGTATCGGTCAATTCCTCCGGTGGTGCGCCGTAGCCGAAGACTCCGTGCGCGACTCGTTCGCGCAGAGCCGCCAGCACCGGTTCCGGGGCGGCGAAATCCATATCCGCCACCCACAGCGGCAGGGCCGAGCCGTAACGCTGCCATTTCAGGCTGTCGGTGCCGTGGCGGGTGATAGGCTGATTGAAGTCGTGGGTCATGGGTCAAATCAATGCCAGCTATGGGTCAGATTCAAGGGCAAAAAGCAAGAGGTCGCCTTATCGAATAGATGGACCGGTTACCGAATGGGTCCCTAGTCACCGGGGTTACACCAGATTATGCAACCGACTCATGTGTTGGTAGGCGATGCCAGACACATCGCGGATGACATCACCACGATCGTCCTTCCAGGCTCGGTAGTGTTTGGTCGGTCGGGCCTTCTCGATGATGCCGATGAAGGTGTAGGGGTAACGGCCGCCGTTACGTCCCTGCGCGACCAGGATACCCATGTTGCCGCATAGCCGCGCGGTGGTTCCGGTTTTGTCGAATACCCAGGTTTGCCGCGCCACTCCGTCCGCGCCGGTGTACACCCGGTCGCGATTGGGCAGGTTCATTAGCCGCTTCAGTTCGTTGGAGAACGGGAGTTGGTTGTACCAGAGCGCGGAAGCCTTGTTGCGGTAGGTGCGGCCGCTGGTGGGAATACGCTCGACGATACGGGTATTCCGGAAAATGCCTGGATTGTAGCGCTTGAGCGTGCGCTCCGCCTCGACCGGGCCGCTACGGCGGCTGGTTTGGTTCAGCAAGCGAATAAAGTAATTGGTGGCGCTGTTGTCGCTGTATTGGATCATCGCTTCCATTCGCATGCGGTTATAAGGGGTGTAGTGCAGCTTGCCCTCCAGTACCTTGTAGAAGAAAGCCAACGCAATGAACGGCTTGATCATGCTGGCGCTTTGGTAGGGGATATTGGCGTTGATGGCGGTCAAATACTGCCGGCTGGTGAAGTCGTAGACCAGCCAGGCAGTACGTTCATTGGCCGCGATCCGGCCAGATAGGCGCAAGTATTTGATGTGATTGTCAATCGCTGCGGTCAATGCACTCATGGCCGAGGGATGAGTCGTGGGTGGATAGCGGCGCCGGGCTGCTTCGCCGGTTGGCGAGACCAGTCCGCCGCAGGTGGCGGCCGCGAGTAGAGCCGTTATTTTGGCCAGTAACACGCGTTTCGAGGGATAGGCAACCGAACTGGACTCGATGGAAGCGTCCGAGAGGGAGGGTACGGTGAATAACATAAGACGAACTCCAGTCAGG
>JAGRHI010000023.1:1426-1711 GCA_020445045.1 Candidatus Competibacteraceae bacterium | reverse complement strand
GCCGAAAACGACGCGCACGCGCTCTACATCGCCCGGCGGATTCTCGCCAACCTCAACCGGGTCAAGCCGGTCAGCCTGGCGCTGGGGAGCGGCGAGGAACCGATCTATGACCCGGAGGAAATCTACGGCATCCCGCCGACCGATACCCGCAAGCCTTACGACGTGCGGGAAGTCATCGCCCGCCTGGTGGACGGATCGCGTTTCGACGAATTCAAGGCCCGGTACGGCATCACGCTGGTCACCGGCTTCGCTCAGCTTTGCGGCTACCCGGTGGGCATCGTCGCC
>JAGRHI010000023.1:0-1392 GCA_020445045.1 Candidatus Competibacteraceae bacterium | reverse complement strand
ACGGCATCCTGTTCGGGGAATCCGCCCAGAAAGGCGCGCATTTCATCGAACTATGCGGGCAGCGCGGCATTCCGCTGCTGTTTCTGCAAAACATCACCGGTTTCATGGTGGGTCGCAAATACGAAAACGGCGGCATCGCCAAGGACGGCGCCAAGATGGTCACCGCCGTCTCCACCGTGCGGGTCCCCAAGATCACCGTGCTGATCGGCGGCAGCTTCGGCGCCGGCAACTACGGCATGTGCGGCCGCGCCTACTCGCCCCGCTTCCTGTGGATGTGGCCCAACAGCCGGATTTCGGTGATGGGCGGCGAGCAGGCGGCCAGTGTGTTGGCGACCGTGCGCCGGGATGGCATCGAGGCCAGCGGCGGTGCCTGGAGCCAAGAGGAAGAGGACGCGTTCAAGACGCCGATCCGTGAACGCTACGAGGCTCAGGGCCATCCTTACTACGCCACGGCCCGGCTATGGGACGACGGCGTGGTGGACCCCGCCCAGACCCGGCGCATCGTCGGACTATCGCTGTCGGCTGCCCTCAACGCGCCCATTCCACCGACCCGATTCGGCCTGTTCAGGATGTGATTCATGCACCCCACGCTTGAAATCCAATATGCCGGACCGGTCGCCACTCTGTGGATGAATCGCCCCGAGCTGCACAACGCCTTCAATCCCCAACTGATCGCCGATCTTACCGCCGCCTGCCGCGAACTCGACATCAATGACACGGTGCGAGTGGTGATTCTGGCGGGTCGCGGCAAAAGCTTCTCCGCCGGTGCCGATCTGAACTGGATGCAAGCAGCCGGGCAGGCATCGGTCGCGGACAACCTCGAAGACGCCCGCCGACTGGCGACCATGCTGCGCACCCTCGCCGAACTGCGCAAGCCGACCCTCGCCCGGGTGCATGGCGCGGCTCTCGGCGGTGGTCTGGGCCTGGCGGCGGCCTGCGATCTGTGCGTGGCCGCGACCGGCGCGGTGTTCGCCACCTCGGAGGTCCGCTTCGGCATCATTCCCGCCACCATCGCTCCCTATGTGATCCGCGCCATCGGCGCGCGCCAAGCATCTCGCTATTTCCAAACGGCGGAGCGCATGGACGCCCAACGCGCCTGGGAGATCGGCCTGGTCCATGAACTGGCGACACCCGAAGATCTGGATCGCAAAGTCCAACAATTGACCGACGCCCTGCTACTGGGTGGTCCCCAGGCCCAGGCGGCGTCGAAAACGCTGATCCGGGCCGTGGCCGGTCAGGCGATCAACGACGAGTTGATCGAAGACACCGCCCATCGCATCGCCGCGCTGCGTGCCACGGCGGAAGCACGGGAAGGACTGGCGGCGTTCCTGAAAACGCGGCGACAGGCCTGGATCGACGCCATCGCCGAGGTTTCACTCAACCGGGCGGAGA
>JAGRHI010000022.1 GCA_020445045.1 Candidatus Competibacteraceae bacterium | reverse complement strand
CCAGCTCTGGACCGAACGGGTTAAAGCCTCGGGCCTGAGCTGTTTTGATAAATTCCTCAACACGTTGCACGACTGGCAGGACGGGATTCTCAGTTATTTCAATGGTGGACATACCCGTGGCTTCGTCGAAGGCATCAATAACAAACTCAAGCTGCTCAAGCGCCGGTGCTTCGGCCTGGACGACCCGGTCGAACTGTTCCGCCGGTTGTGGCTGGATATCGAGGGTCCACGGCTTTGGGCGTGAAACTCACACCACTACATCTTGTGGCCTGCACGGGAGATCTCATTGAACCAAGTTTTGGACTAAAGTCCATAGTTTTTACTAGCAAACTGAGACAATGAATTTCGTTGGGTTCGTCGTTCTCTTCGGCATCATGGCTGTCTTGGCGGCTGTGCCGAGTACGAGCGTGGCAATAGTCGTTTCGAGATCAATCACATGCGGTTTTTCCAGCGGTGTGGCGGCCGCGTTGGGAATTGTGACCGGCGATCTTCTATTTGTGGTCCTGGCAATTGCTGGATTAACTACCGTAGCGACGGCCTTGGGTGAGTACTTTATTATTGCTAAGTATCTGGGTGGGCTCTATCTGATCTGGTTTGGTATTTCGCTTCTGCGAAGAAAAACCGAGATTCAACAAACCGAATCAACGGGCGCCTCGTTGTTGCGAAGCTATTTGGCGGGTTTGATGTTCACACTGGGTGATCTAAAAGCCGTTTTCTTCTATGCGAGTTTATTTCCGGTGCTTGTTGAGGTAGAGCAACTTACCTTCTCTGGCATCACGGCAATTGCACTGGCTACAGTCGTGACCGTAGGAGCTGTAAAGCTGGGTTACGCTTATGCGGCACACAAGATGGGCGTCTTGGCAAGAAAAAGGCGGCACGGTGGGGTAGCCATGAAGATCGCTGGCAGCGTATCGATAGGCGCAGGTATGCTTGTGTTGGCAAGGGCTTAACAAGGTGGTCAAGTTGTTCATCACTCTATTCCTCACTCGGACGCTTCGTGCCCGCGACAACGGGGCGGCGGATACCCATCCGCTGATTGCTTGGCGTTCCGCGCCGCGCAACCATGTGGATTAAACCAACATCGGCCGTCAAAGCCTTCGGCTTTTCCACCCTCGCGGCTTATCCACCGCCGGTTGAGAATAGAAACACCAGAGGAGACGACAATGAAAGACTCCTGGCAGTCAGGTGATCCTTACGAATATTACATGGGGCGATGGAGCAAGCTCGTAGCTGAATTATTTGTCGATTGGCTATCGCTTCCCGCCGGCCTGAGATGGTTGGATATCGGATGTGGATCAGGTGCTTTAAGCGAGGCTGTTATCACCAAGAATAATCCTGACGAGGTCATAGCGATCGACCAATCGGAAGATTTTGTCAGCACCGCTCGGCAACGACTAGGAAATCTGGCAAAGTGCAAAGTCGGCAATGCCCTATCATTGCCACTCGATGATGCATCAGCGAATGTTACGGTATCTGGTCTCGTATTGAATTTTTTGCCTGAGCCGGAAAAAGCACTTGCGGAAATGAGGCGAGTGACCAAAAAAGGAGGTACCGTTGCGGTGTATATTTGGGACTATGCCGGAAGAATGGAGCTTCTCAAGTATTTTTGGGACACTGCTGTTCAGCTTGATCCAAATGCATTTAACCTTCATGAAAGCCGCCGGTTTTCTGAAGCCAATGCCGAGGAATTAAGCGCCGCTTTCAAACGGGCGGGTTTCGCGGAAGTCGAAACAGCGCCTATCGAGGTGACTACAACGTTTTCCGATTTTGACGATTACTGGAAACCCTTTCTTGGCGGCCAGGGACCAGCGCCAACGTATGTCTTGAAGCTGGAAGACACGGCAAGAAATCATCTCAGAGATGCTTTAGCGCAGCGACTACCTATTAAGGAAGATGGTTCCATTCCATTAACCGCGCGCGCCTGGGCAGCCAAGGGATTAGCGTAAACCATGAAAAGCACCCAACACACTGAAATGCACAGAGACGCCGCCGAAACGGGTGACCTACAAGCGCTGCTCGCGCAAGTCGGCGCCGCGCTGGACCAATTTCTCCGTTTCGAACACGCCGATCCGGTTCGAACGCGCCATGAGTGGCGTCCTCGCCTCGACACCGCCCTACCGCTTCGGGGGATCGGAATCGAACAGGTCACGGATGAACTCATCACCTACCTGATTCCCAATGGCTCGCCCGTGGCGAAGCCGGGATTCACCTCGTTCATCACGACGGGCGGGACGACGGCATCCACCTTGGCGTCGACGGCCGCCAGCATCGCGGCACCGCAGCGCTACCTCCTGACCGCATTCAACGTCCTGGAGGAGCTTTCCCTGGGTTGGCTGGCCTCGATGTGTTCCATCGGGCATCTGCAAGGCGTCTACAGCTCAGGCGGCTCGGTTGCGAATCTGCTCGCACTGGGGGCGGCACGTCAACAGGCGTTCGAGAAGGTAGGCCATGATCCGGCGGCAATCGGCGTGCATGGCCGCGTGCGGGTGTATGCGACGCGTGAGGCGCATCACACGATTCAGCGCGCTGCTGGCGTGCTCGGTATCGGCCGGCGCGCGGTACGCCCGATTGCCTGTGATGCGGGCGGCCGAATGGAGGTCGCCGACCTGCGCCGCGCGATCGCCGAAGACCGACTAGCGGGAATGGTCCCCATGGCGATCGTCGCGAACGCGGGGACCACCAACACCGGCGCGATCGACCCGCTGCTGGCCATCTCCGAAGTAGCGAAAGAGCATGAAATCTGGCTGCATATCGACGGCGCATACGGACTGCCTGGCATCCTCGATGAGCGGAAGGCGCATCTCTACCGTGGCTTAGAGCAGGCTGACTCGGTCATCGTTGACCCTCATAAGTGGCTGGGCGCGGCCGTGGGTGTGGCCGCCACCTTCGTCCGCGACCGGGAGCTACTGCGCCGGGCCTTCACTCAAGAGCCAGCGGATTACCTTGAGGGCGCGGTTCACCAAGATGCGCCCTCGCCGACCGCCGAGCACTCGTTGGATGACTTCGGCATCCCCTACTACGACTACGGAATCGAACTGAGCGCCCCGAGTCGCGGCGTCGTGGTCTGGGCGCTGCTTCGAGAGATTGGCGTGGAGGGAATGCGAGCCAGGATCGTGCGCCACAATGACTTGGCGCTTCGTGTCGCCGATGCTGCCCGCGAACACCCGAACCTCGAACTGTTGCTGGAGCCCACCCTCTCGATCTGCTGTTTCCGATATGTATCGCCCGATATCCCAAACCTGAACCGTCTTAACCAAAATCTGCATCGCCGGCTTGTTCGCGAAAATCGAAGCTTGCCGAGCACGACCCAGGTGAACGGTAAATTGGCGCTACGTCCATGCTTCCTGGGAGCGCGAACCGAAGTGACGCACGCGGACGAACTGCTCGCTGACGTTCTTCGGATCGGGGCTGAACTCGTCAGCGAACTCGTGGCTGACGGCACGAAAAGCTCATAGCGTATCCAGTTTGAATAAAACATATTGAATTTATTGATATTTTACGCCCGCCATTCGGTAACCGCCACATCATTTAGACCGATCCAGGCGGCAAGGGTGGACCCGAGCCAGGACCCCGGCCGTACCACGGATCATAAGGGATGGCATAAGTTTTACCTTCATGGTTAATCACGCCCCAACCCATCCAACCTTCAATATCCATCTTGGGAATCTTGACTTTTCGTTGTCGAATCCGGTCCATTTCGGCGGCGAACTGGTGTCCATAAGCATGATGGACAAACATGTGACCGAGGTCTTTCCAACCCTGCCGGATCGCTTCTCGGTCACTACTCAACCCATCCGCGGTGATGTCGCCCCAATGCACCATTTCGTGCAGGATGATGGATTCGACGATCAGCGTAGCCTTCCGCACCAGCGCAAGCCACTGCGATTCCCGGCCTAGCCGCATCGCGCTGGCGTTTAACCACGTATTGATGATATTCGCATGTTGGGAAACGATGACTTCATTGATATGGATTTCATCGCCGGCACGGTACTCGCCATAGGTCCCAGCCGGAAGTTGGGAGACGCAAAGCTCCGGACCTGATCCAGGCTGAAGCGCTTCACGGGCTTTTTCATCACTGAGCTGGCCGAATTGTTTGAAAGCACTGAATTTTCGTCGGTCGTGGACGACCTTGGGAAGATCATGACGAACAATTCCAACCAGCTTCTGATGGACAGATGCCGTATAGAGCTGAACCATTTTTTCTTCCTCATCTAACGCAAACCTGATGCTGACATCGCGCTTTGTGCAAACACCATGAGTCGATTACTGACTCTAAGTACAGCAGAGTGTGGAAATCTTTCATAGGTTATTTCTACTCAGTGTCTCGAGAATTTTCACTCCAAGCCTCGAAGATCAAGCGGCTGTTCTGGTGGTTCCCGGGGCCGCTGGAACACCGCCTCGGTCACCGCACCTGACTCATTCCCTGGTCGTCACCGTGGCGCGTAAGCGCATCAGTGAAACCTAACCCACTGTTCTTAGCGGGCATCCACCAGCCGCAAATTTCCAAGTGTGATACAGTCCCCTTCCACGGCCCGCTGGTTCCGGTCACTCAAATCGAACATGAATGGCACACGACCGTAGACTTGAAGAGTCATCAGAATAGTCTGACACTGATGGCGAAACAGTCCATCGCCGCCACTCCGAGTGATCAACCCGTAGGTCAAGGCCATCCACGAACCATGACTGGCGTTCGGTAAAGCGAAAATGCCCACCCACGGCAGCCCTGCGCAAAGCAGCAATTCCCGCCCTCTTTGATTTACCTCATGTTGCTCCGATCGATCATGCCATGATAGGGGCAACATAAAAGCGCCATCGATTGCCAAGCCCGGCATGGATCTGGCCAGCTAAAATCCCTTGGCGGCGATCTCGGAAGGCAAAAGGCGACACCTGCGTGGCGCGGCACACATCCTTGAACACTCATGAAAACCGTGGATTCTGGACGGATTCCAGACCTGATGGCGTAACTGCTTTGATCGATTGGCGCTCCCTAGGGGTTTCGAACCCCTGTTCCCGCCGTGAGAGGGCGGTGTCCTAGGCCACTAGACGAAGGGAGCGTAATGACTGGCGTCTTGGAAGGAAAGTAGTATTATACGAATGTTATAAATACATACAAGAGTTTGCGAACGTTCCTTGGAAGCAAGAAGCTCGAAATCCCAACCTATCGTCGTTCCTCGCCCCGCCCACAACGTTTCGCGGGCCGATATCAGTCCCAGCGCGGTCAAGGTGCTGTACCGGCTGCGCGATGCCGGTCATCGAGCCTGTCTGGTCGGCGGCGGGGTGCGCGATTTGCTGCTCGGCCGCGAACCCAAGGATTTCGACATCGCCACCGACGCCCGGCCCGAACAGGTTCATGCCCTGTTTCGCAATTGCCGGCTGATCGGCCGCCGTTTTCGGCTGGCTCATGTTCAGTTCGGCCAGGAAATCGTCGAAGTCGCCACTTTTCGCGCCTGCGGCGACATCGGCGACGAAGGCGACGGTCCCGCCGTGGAACGAACCAAAGATGGCCGCATCCTCAGCGACAACGTCTACGGCAGCATCGAGGACGATGCCTGGCGGCGGGATTTCACCATCAACGCCCTGTATTACGACATCGCCGATTTCGCGGTGCTCGATTACGTGGGCGGCATGGCCGATCTCAAGGCCGGTCTGATCCGGCTGATCGGCGATCCGGTCGAGCGCTACCACGAAGACCCCGTGCGGATGCTGCGGGCCGTGCGGTTCGCCGCCAAGCTCGGGTTCCGGCTCGATCCCGCCACGGAGGCGCCACTACAGCGCCTGGGCCATCTGCTGGAGCAGATTCCGCCAGCCCGCCTGTTCGACGAGATCCTCAAGTTGTTCATGGGCGGTAGCGCCATCCAGACCTTCGAACTGCTGCGTCATTATCGCCTGTTCGGCTGGCTGTTCCCGGCGACCGAGCGTTGTCTGAATCGCCAGCAACACCATTACCCCAAAACCCTGCTGGCGCACGCGCTGGTCAACACCGACCAGCGGTTGGCCGAAGGCAAATCGATCCATCCGGCCTTCCTGTTCGCCGCCCTGCTGTGGGAACCTTTTCGGGAACGGCTGCAACATTTCGAAGCGGAGAATCTGGACGCGCACGAAGCCCAACAGGCCGCCGCCGAAGCGGTGGTCCAAGCGCAAATCCGCCATACCTCCCTGCCGCGCCGCTACAGTCTGCCGATGCGGGAAATCTGGGAGATGCAGCAGCGCTTGACCTGCATCACCGGCAAGCGCCCGCTGCGGCTATTGGCCCATCCCCGGTTTCGCGCCGCCTACGATTTTCTGCTGCTGCGAGGCGAGGCCGACGAATCCGCGAGAGAACTGGCCGACTGGTGGACCCGGTTGTTGGCGCAGGACGAAAGCGGACGGAATCGGATGACCCAACCGGCGACCTCGGCGAAAAAGAGCAAACCCCGCCGCCGGCGTAAGCCCCGCTCCGCCCGTAAGCGCGCACCGGCCACGTCGCCGGCGCCCGAAGCCTGATTTCGGGCGGCGAATACATGCGGCCGGCACGGGCCTATATCGGCATCGGCAGCAACCTGGATCATCCGCTCCTCCAGATGCGCCGTGCGTTTCAAGCCTTGCGCGAACTCCCCGCCAGCCGTTGCGTGGCTTGTTCGCCGCTGTACCGCGGCGCGGCGGTCGGCGGTCCGCCGGGTCAGCCCGATTACCTCAACGCCGCCGCGGCGTTGGACACCACGCTCGCGCCGGACGCACTGCTGACGGCGCTGCAGGCGATCGAAACCGCGCAGGGGCGAACCCGGACCGTACGTTGGGGACCACGCACCCTGGATCTGGATCTGTTGCTGTACGATCGACTCGTGCTTGACGAGCCACGCTTGACTCTACCGCATCCCCGCCTGCACGAACGGGCGTTCGTGCTGTATCCCCTGTACGATATTGCGCCGGATCTGGAGATCCCCGGCCACGGATTGTTGACCGAATTGCTCACAAAATTCCCGCAAACGGCCCTTGTCCGTCTGGACAGCGCCGAATAAGCGATTACGATACTCCCGCCGGTTTCCTCCGACAGACTCTTCATCCTTCGAATTCGCCGCCGCCGTTGCCTTTCGCAAAATGGCGCGGCCCCAGTCAGAGCCACGCCATGTACAAAGACGCACCGACCCGCAAGCCAATCACGGTTGCCACCCTGGCGAAGATGAAACGCGACCGGGAAAAATTCACGGTTTTGACTGCTTACGACGCCAGTTTCTCGACGCTACTGGAAGCAGCGGGCGTGGAAGTCTTGCTGGTCGGCGATTCGCTGGGCATGGTCATCCAAGGCCGGCACACCACCGTGCCGGTCACACTGGACGACATGATCTATCACACCCGCCTGGTGGCACGCGGCCGCCAGACCGCCCTGCTGATGGCGGACATGCCGTTCGCCAGTTACGCCACGGTCGAACAGGCGCTCCGTAACGCCGCCCGGCTGATGCAAGAGGGTGGCGCCCAAATGGTGAAATTGGAGGGCGGCGGCTGGTTAGCGGAAACGGTGCGCCAGTTGGGCCGCAACGGCATGCCGGTCTGCGTGCACTTGGGCCTGCTGCCGCAGTCGATCCACAAGTTGGGCGGCTATCGGGTGCAGGGTCGCGAAGAGACCGCCGCCCGCCAGATCATCGATGAGGCATTGGCCTTGCAGGATGCCGGCGCCGACATGGCGTTGGTGGAATGCATTCCGGCCGAACTGGGCGCGCGGCTGGCCGAGGCGCTGACGATTCCATTGATCGGCATCGGCGCCGGACCGGGCTGCGATGCCCAGGTTCTGGTTAGCTACGACATGCTGGGTATCACGCCTGGCCGCCGACCGAAGTTTTCCAAGGACTTCCTGGCCGGTCGCGGCAACTTGCAAGCGGCGGTGGAAGCCTACGTACAGGCCGTCAAGAGCGGCGAATTCCCCGGCCCCGAACACTGTCTCGCCTGATTGCCCAAGAGCGCGCGCCATGCAAAAAACCGTACACAGCATTGCCGAGCTGCGCGCCCGGATCGCGGCCTGGAAACAGGCTGGCGAGCGGGTGGCGTTCGTGCCGACCATGGGCAACCTGCACCGTGGCCATCTCCATTTGGTCGAACGCGCCCGCGAATTGGCGCCGCGCACCGTCGCCAGTATTTTCGTCAACCCGATGCAATTCGGCGCCAACGAAGACTATGCCGGTTATCCCCGCACCCTGGAGGATGACAGCCGCCAATTGGAAGCGATCGGATTGGATCTGCTGTTCGCCCCCAAGCTAACGGAAATCTACCCGCGCCCGCTGGCGGACATGACCCAAGTGACGGTGCCGGAACTGTCCGCGGTCCTGTGCGGAGTCAGCCGACCGGTTCATTTCAGCGGCGTCACCACGATCGTGGCCAAGCTGTTCAACATGGCGCAGCCGGATGTGGCGGTATTTGGCGAGAAGGACTGGCAGCAACTGGTCATCATCCGCCGGATGGTGGCCGACCTCGACTTTCCGGTCGAAATCGTCGGCGTGCCGACCGTGCGCGAACCCGACGGACTGGCGCTGAGTTCGCGCAACGGTTATTTGTCGGCCGAGGAACGGGCGATGGCGCCAGCGCTGTATGCGACCTTGCGGGCGACGGCGGGACGCCTGCGGACGGGTGAACGGGATTACGCAGCGCTGGAGGCGGAGGCGAAGACACGGCTGGAGGCAGCTGGTTTCCGTCCGGACTACTTCGAGATCCGCTGCTCCGACAGCTTGCGGCAACCGACTTCGGCGGATGTCGATTTACGGATCTTCGCGGCGGCTTGGCTGGGTCGGGCCCGGCTAATCGACAATCTGGCGGTGGTGCTGGATTAGCGCGGTCAACTCGCGTTTATCCCTCGCGTTTATCCCGCGCTTCCATTGGCGCCGATGTCTTGATGACTGGGCTTGCGAGTTTCGAACCCGCCTCACGCTCGCGGCTTTCCCTGGAAGACATCGAAAATAGGGAAGATAAACGCATGGCAGCATGGTGCCCCGAACAGGATTCGAACCTGTGGCCTCACCCTTAGGAGCGC
>JAGRHI010000214.1:1928-5864 GCA_020445045.1 Candidatus Competibacteraceae bacterium | reverse complement strand
CGGTCGCCGGCCTATACCACGCGGTGGTCGGACGTACCGGTGGTGAAGTAGTTATTTGCGGCTTGATCGGCGCCAGCACATCCAGAGCGCCTACCGGAACCGGCGCAAAACATGGGTCACGAGAAACTTGTTCGACTGATCAAGAGGATTAGGATAATGCCGATGCCGAAGTATCTGTATCACGCCACACCCAGGCTCAACGCCGAAAGCATCGCCAGGAATGGCTTGGAACCCCGCTCAGTAGGTGGGGAAAGCGCGGCGTATTTGTGCATGTCGGGAAAAGAATCGGGAGCGGTAACCCTGAAAAATCAAGCGAGCGACATCCTCTTTCGCGTGGATAGCGCAAATTTGAATGCCGAAGCGTGGAGCGAGCGCGGGGCGGGTAAAAGCGAGTGGCGGAGCACGGACGGCATACCGCCGGTGCATCTGGAATACCGGCGAAACTTGGGCACCGCCTCGCAAAAAACCTGGAGAAAAGCGTCCGCCTATCCGCTGGGGGTGTGACGAACGAGCCATTTACCCGGCATTTGAAGGAGGAGAAAGGAGGAGAAATGAACACATATCAATACGGGGTATTGCCCTGGCACGGGTTTTTCGGAGATTTTGCGACGATCGTCTCCGCGCACAAAACAAGCGAGGCGGCGATAACTGCCGCGCGGCGCGGCCGATATATCAACGAACGCGGAGAAGTTGTCTATCCGCGCGCGGTCGTCTTTCGCGAGAGCGGGTTTGCGAAGGGCGACCGAATATGGTCAAACGCATACCCAGAGGTGATTTGGTATCAACAAGATTAAGAATAAGAAAAACGCGATGTGCAACTTTAGTAGATAGGTCTTGAAGCGACACGGCTACTGGCATAGGTTATTGATGGAGATAGGAAACCTAACCTAGAGGGCGATAGCCATGCCGCTAGAAGAGTTTATCATCATGGCGTTTTGTTGGGTGGAAACGGCGTTTGAAGACGTCACGGCCGGGATCAAACTGCGCACACGAGGGTTTGCCCCCCGGTTGAGTGATAGCGAAGTGATCACGATGGAGATTGTCGGGGAGGTGTTGGGCCACGACGGCGACGAGGCGATCTGGGAGTATTTCCGGCGGCATTGGGCGGCGTGGTTTCCGGGGTTAGGGGATCGGAGTACCTTTGTGCGGCAGGCGGCCAATCTCTGGTGGGTCAAGCAGTTGCTCCATGAGCGGTTGGTGGTGGACGTGGGGGCACGCACCGCCGATGGCCATATCATCGATGGTTTCCCCATCGCCGTCTGTAAGTTGGCGCGCGCGGTACGCAGCCAGGTCCTGAAGGCGGAAGCGGGCTACGGCTACTGTGCCGCGAAGCGTGAGTACTATTACGGCCTCAAAGCTCACCTACTCATCGACTTGCGCGGGGTGGCGGTGGGCGTTACGGTCACCGCCGCCAACGTCGACGAGCGTGATGCGGCTTATGACGTGCTATCGGCCATTGAGGGGCTGGTCTTGGGCGACAAGAGCTATATTCGTCCGCGGTTTAAGGCGGATTGCGAAGCGCTGGGCATCGACCTGCAAACGCCGGTGCGGCGGAATATGAAAGAGCCCCGCCCTCGCTGGTGGTTAACGTTGTTGCAGCGCGTGCGCAAGCGCATCGAAACGGTCATCAGCCAACTCGAACAACGCTTCAACCTGGCCAAAACCCGTACCCGCGATGTCTGGCATTTGACCAACCAGGTGACCCGTAAGCTGCTGGCCCATACCATGAGCGTTTGGCTCAACCTCCGCCTGGGTCGCGAGCCGCTGGACTTGGACGGCTTGCTGGTCGCTTAACCATAAAGTCGCACATCGCGTTAAGAAAAAGTTAAAACAACAGAAATCCGGGTAGTCGTCGACTCACCGCGCCAATCCACAGCGTTCCCGATGGCCGCACCATCGGCACAGGCCCGCCATTTCGGCGCCCGTCGGGGTGTCCCGTCCGTCGCGCAAGGCCCAATAGCGGCGGTGCAGCACCACCACGCGCGCCGTGTCCCACAGCTCCACTCGCCGATAGACCACCCCCTCCGGCGTCACCAGGCGCACATACCCGTAGGCCGCCAGCGGTTGCCCACGAAACGCTTTCTGAGCGGCCAACAAGACGCGATAGATCGAAAGCTGGGCGATGTCCGCGTCGTACACCTGTGCTCGTGGGCGGCGCTTGGTGTCCACCACCACCAACGCGCCTTCCGGTAGGCGATAGACCTGATCCGGCGTCCCGCTCAAGGCGACCGGCTTTTGGCAACGATAGTGCTGTTCGCTGGCCACCAATTTGGCCGTGCGCAATTCCTCCGGCATCCCTTCCCGGCGCAGCCATTCGGCGCGGCGACCGGTGCGGCGGAACCGCTCGCCAATCAGGGCGACGACGACCAGTACGATCAGCGCCAGGATGATCATGGGGTCCATCATGATTTTTCCCTCTTATCGCTTCGCACAACCCGTGCGACCAGACCATCCAAGATGGACCGCACGGCCGCCGTCACGCGTGGACGCGGCGCCAGCCAGCGGACCCCAGTCGGCGAGAGGCGATAGTAGAGAGAGATCAGAACCCGGCCGAACCACAATCGCATCAGGACCCGGTCCCGCCAGTCCCGTAGCACGTCGGTTTGCCATGCCGATTCGCCGTACACGGCGGATGCCACGAAACAGCGCGCGTCCCGTGCCCGCCCTCGACCCTGACCCTGGTATTGCCGGGCCAAGCGGTCGTGCCGCCGGTGTTCCGCCTCCCCGGCGCGCGCCAACCGTTCGCGGGCCGGCGGACGTTGTTTGCCGAACTGGCGATCCAGCACCATTTGTTGCTCGCAGCGCGCCAGTTGCGCCAGGTCGGTCACAGCTACCGATCGGTGGTCGGTTTCAATACGACTCAAGGGGGTATCCTTCCAGTTTGTTTGGAAAATGCCTCTCGACGAGTTCCCGCAGGTCGGTATTGGCCGCGAAACGCGCCCGACCTTCCTTGCGATGAGCGACCGGCTCGGCATCGAAAACCGCCTGGTACACCTCCCCATAGCGCCGTCGTAAGGCCGAGCGCTGGCGAGGATCGGGACACCGGCTGACTTGAGACTCGATCCAGACCCGATCCAGGGGAAAATTCGGCACTTCTCGAATATGGCCGACGCTGTCTTCGTCCGGGATGGACGCTGAATCCAGCGCGGGATCGACGACAAGATCGAAGGACTCGAAAGGCTCGAAGCGATCCAGAAGATCCGATGGGGGTTCTGGATCGATTTGGGCGTCTTCCTGGGATGCGCTCGCTTCCACCGGTGTTGCCAGTGTCGTCGCGGCGGATCGATCCAACCTCGGGTCCGGCACCGGATCGGGTGAGTGCGCCGGTGTGGGCCGTGCAGTCCGAAAATACGCCGGCAGTCGTGGCCAGTGTTCCCGCAAACGCGCCCGAACGAAATTCACGCTCGGTATTCGCTGGACGGCCGGGCGCACCAGACACCAGGGACAGGTGGGCAACTCGCCATAATCCTGCCGCCTTCCCGGCAGCAGCACCGGCCCGCACTGAGCGCAGTACCCACCGCTCAACCAATCCACCGGCACCCGACCGACCCGCAACCGCGCAACCGCACGACCGATGCCGGGTCGAGCTTGGGCGCGGACAGTGGATGGGCGGCCATGGTCCCTCGGCGCCTCAGCGCCGCGTCGAGCGTGGACGTTTCAGCCCGGCGCGCGCCAGCAGCCAGGCGTCCCGCGCCAGGACTTGAGGCGCCGGGGCGTCGCGGTCCTGCAATGCCCGCAGGGTCGGTTCGCCCGGAACGCCGATCCCGCCGACGGTGCGCATGAGGTCATAGACCCGGCGCAACCAGGCGTCCAGCGCCAGTTCGGGCGGACAGACCGCCGCCTCCGGGTCCGGTAGCAGATGGCGGGCCTCGTCCAGCACCGCCCGCTGGCGTTCGCCGGCGATGGGGAAGCGCAGGACCTGATCCTTGGGGACTT
>JAGRHI010000214.1:580-1781 GCA_020445045.1 Candidatus Competibacteraceae bacterium | reverse complement strand
CGCGCCTCGCTCCAGGGGCACGGTGGGACCTCGGCCTTGGTCTCGGCTTTCCAGGCGTTGCGCACCTGGACCGCCCGCTCGGGTTGGTCCAGCCATTCACAAAGCTGGGCCAGCAGTTGCACCCGCTGACGTTGGCTGTCCGCCGTGAGCGCAGCCTGACGCCAGTACCTCAGCAGGGCGTCCACATGGGATTTCGACAGCGCATCCGGGGTATTCAGAGGCACGCCGAGGCGCAGCAGGTCGGCGAGCATCCGATTCAGCAGGCGCGCGCGCAGCGCCTGGGTACTGGCCGAGACCGCGTCCAGGCCGCGCCGGGTGGTGGCGCCGATGCGGTCCTTGAGCCGAGCGGCGAGCAGTCGTTTCTGGACGCTCAGCTCGCGGGCCTGCTGTTTGACCTCGTCGGCGGAACGCGGCGGCGTGGCGGCGGTGACCCGCTCACGACCGTAATAGGCGCGGGTGATCGAGGGCCGGGCATGACCCAGACGGGCGGTGAGTTCCTGGCGGGCGGCCTGATCGTCGCGGGCATTGACCGGCGCGCCCCCACGTACCGGACTGGGTTCGCCGGTCAGTTCTTCGTAACGGTCGTTGGCGTACTGATGGCGCAGGCCGTGGCTGACCAGACCGCTCTTGCGAGTGACGCCATGACGGGCCAACACCGTGTAGCAGCGGGTCAGCCATTGCTTGAGGTCGTAGTGCGGCGGGATCATCGAGTGACCGGTCCGGCGCGCTTGCTCTTCGGCCTCCCGCAACAGCGCGCGCTGGGCCTCGGTCTCGATCGGGACCGCGCGGGGACGGCCGCCCTTGGTGCCGGCCACCACCCGCAAGCCATCCGGCTCCAGCACGTCGCGTGCCGGATTGAGCAAGGAGGCTTCCTGCACGCGCAGGCCAAAGGCGTGTTGCAGGCGCAGGACCCGCGCCACGTCGGGATCGTCCTCGGCGATCTCGGCGATCTTGTCCAGCGGGTCCACGCCCTGGGCCGTCCAGGAGTGATCGTAACCGGCCTCGTAGCGCCGCTGAAACCGCTCGGGATCGTCCAGGTAAGACGCGCCCGCGCGCAACATGCTGGCCTTGCCGAGCCAGCCGCATAATACCTTGAGATGAGAAAAGCGCTTTTGCAGGGTCGAGGCGGACAGCCCCGCCGCTTCCCAGTGCTTCATCAGCGCTTCCACATGCTTGGGCTTGAGCTGGCGAATATCCAGCA
>JAGRHI010000214.1:0-481 GCA_020445045.1 Candidatus Competibacteraceae bacterium | reverse complement strand
TCCGCGCTGCGCCGCAGGTGCGACTGGAGCACGGCGTTCAGCGAGGAAAACGCCTGGCCGAGTTTGCCGTGCCGCCGGGGCGCGCCGGACCCCGCGTCCATCCGGGACGCCGATGCGGTTCGCGGCTTTGGGTTTAACGGAACCTTGGCCTTCGCTTTCATGCCCTCCCGTTCCATTCATTCAATCACAACTCAAATCACACCAGGCTTGCTTGAGGGCTGCACATGCCATGGGGGTCTTGCCCAAGACCGATCCCATGCCCGAACCCTCGATCCTGAGGGCTCAGGTCCGTTTCCCTGGGGGCTTCCCCGTGGGGTCAACGGAACAAAACGATTCAGAGTTTCTCCGACCCGACTGAACGAACGCGTCGTTCACGATGGCCAAAACCCGGTGCCGCGACCGTGGGTCGCTTGCGCCCGAATCCGCTCCTCAAGAGCGGGCGGCGATCCGTCAGGGCGCGGTCTCCGGCGCGGGCTCGGCC
>JAGRHI010000213.1:2527-4520 GCA_020445045.1 Candidatus Competibacteraceae bacterium | reverse complement strand
GCCCTGAGCGCGTTGGCGGAAGCCGCCCACTTGGGTGAGGACAACCCGCGTTACGGCTATGTGTACGCAGTGGCGCTAAACAGTACTGGCCAAGGGTCGAAGGCGATTCAGGAACTGGAAACGGTGTTGGCCAAACATCCCAACGACCGTGAAACGCTCATGGCGTTGGTGGCATTCCAGCGCGACGCAGGGAATTTGGGCGCGGCGCGAGACTACGCGCGCCGGCTGGCGGCGCTGGAACCGAAGAATCCCCAGGTGCGGGTGTTGCTCCAGCAAGTGGAGGCAACGAGATAAAACTCAAGTGAGAGTGCGAGCGGTCAGCGGGCCACGATGGTCCGCGCCGCGTTGCCACTTTGACCGCGAAATGTCATGGCTGGGGATGGTCTCGGGGTCCAGCAATGGCGCGTGGATGCCACAAGGTGATTGAGAATCAATCGCTTTTCAGAATAGCTCGGTGTCCTTTCCCTCGCTTGGCCCGCAGTATGCACCCCCTCCAGCGAACCCGTCGCCCGCGCTAGTTGCATCCAATCGAGTCCGGCCAGCGTATGACGGGTGAAGAAACCCTCGATTCCCGTTGCCGGAGGTCCGCCATGAACCCGATGCTCGCCGCCCGCCCCGCCAGCACGCCGTCCACGCGACCGGAACCGGCGTTGACCGCCTTGACCTTGCGTCGGCAAAACCAGGTGTTTCGCGGGACCGGCGGGGTCAGCGCCGAAAACCGGACCCTGGGGTTTGTGCCAGCGTTTCTGGATACCCAGACCGGGGTGGTTTACCGCGCCTGTTTCGCCGACGGCCGGCCGGCGCCGATGCATCTACTGGACGGCTTACCACCAACGGTGGTGGCGAGTCGCGACCCGACGGGCCGGGTGACCACCCTCAAGTCCTCCGTCCAGGCCGGTTTCCTGCGCGCGGAGCGCTTCTATACCCGCGAACAGGCCGCCGCCGCCCTTCGGCATTGACGGCCGCCCGGGAACTCTGGATCGGGGATTTCAAGCCCCCGCTCATAGGGGTCACTCCGTGGACGACGCGGACCGTCAACCTCGCGCGGGTGTCGCCGCGCTCGACGGTCACCAATCGCGCCAACGCCCCATTTTGGGGCATCGACGGATGCTTGGCGTGCTCAGTGAACGGCATCCGGGTCCAGGCTGCGAAACTGAGGCAACAGGCTGAACCGATCGGGTGCTTGTCGCGCGACGCGATCGGAGAGTAACCGCAATAAATAATGCGGATCGTGCGCGCGCAACGCCATTTCGGGCGAGTAATAGAGCGGGAATGGGTCACCGCGTCGCTGGTAGCGACGCATTTCGGGCGCGGGGGCAGCGGATGTCGGCATGGTCAGGATCTCCACGATAGAACAAGTTCCGTTAAACCAAGCATTCTTCATGCCGATTTCGTGGTCGGTCGCGCTGTCGTCATGCTGGCCCTGCTCGATGCCAACCCTTTCCATGGGGCTCGCGAGCGGGCCTTCGATCTCCGTCTCGATGGCCGCCCAGTGGTGGTGCCGTGCAACAACAGTGGCATCCCTCAACGGTAGCGGTCCCCTACCATTCGGTGGCCTTCAAGAGTGACCCTCTCACCACGTCGTTCGCTGGCTGTGGCCACCCCTCTTGATCGTGCGGGCAAACCACCGTCGCCGGTCGCCGTGTCGGCCACGCCATCGCCGTGCTCGACGGGTGTTTATTCCCCACAAACGATCCGGCTGGCTGCGCTACAATCGTCCACAAGGCCAACGACTCCACCGTCAGCGAACTCATCATGACCGCCAACGACGCCACACTCAGCAACGCTTGCCAGACCCTGGATCGGGTCGGCGCCGAATTCCTGACCTGGCTGGAGGATCATTCCGAGCGGGTCCGTCAGGAAAAGGCCGGCCTGACCAAGGAATTCCGCCGCCTCACCGCCCAAGCTCGCCGGTTGGAACAGGCCGTGCGTCGGCCGATGTGCGCGGGCGTGTTCGGCCCCAGCCAGTCGGGCAAGTCCTATCTGATCTCGG
>JAGRHI010000213.1:0-2480 GCA_020445045.1 Candidatus Competibacteraceae bacterium | reverse complement strand
CCGGTCAGAAAATCGACTTCATCCGTGAAATCAACCCGGAAGGCGGACGTGAATCCACCGGTCTGGTCACCCGCTTCAGCCTGAAGCCGGGGTTCGAGGTCGCGCCGGCCGCGCCGGTGCAAATGCGGTTGTTGAGCCAGACCGATCTGGTCAAGATTCTCGGTAACACCTATTACGCCGATTGCGACCACAGCGAGGACGAACCACTCGGTCAGGCCCAGTTGACCGAACTGTTGGATGGACTGGCGCCGGCGGCGCAAGCGCAACCGGTCGATCCGTTGACCGCCGAGGACGTGTTCGACCTGCAAGCCTATTTCGAGCGCTATTTCAAGGGCTACGAACGAGTCCGGCTGCTGCGGCACGGTTACTGGGAACAGGCGGCGCAACTGGCGCCCCGATTGCGGATTCAGGATCGCGCTCGCCTGTTCGGAGTGATCTGGGGCGAAGTGGACGCCTTTAGCCAGCTTTATACTCGTCTCTACACCGGTTTACAGGGGCTGAATTTCGCCGGCGAGGCCAGCGCCGGCCTGGATGCGCTATTGCCGCGCGAGCAAAGCCTGATCGACGTGCAAACCCTGAAGGGCTTGGGGGATGGCGGCGGTGGGGTTCTGACCCTGACCGGCGCCGGTGGCGCGCGGGTCACCCTGCCGCGCAGCGAAGTGGCGGCGCTGATCGCCGAATTGCGCATCGTGATCGCCGAACAGCCCTGGGATTTCTTCGAGCACACCGACCTACTCGACTTTCCCGGCGCCCGCTCTCGCGAACAGATCAAGGACCTGCCGACTTTTCTCCAGAGCGGTGACGCCTTGCAAAGCCTGTTTCTGCGCGGCAAGGTGGCCTATTTGTTCGAGCGCTACTGCGCCGAGCAGGAACTGACCAGCATGTTGCTGTGCATCGGTCCCAGCAACCAGGAAGTCAAGACCCTGCCGGAAATGGTGTACGACTGGATCGCCGGCACCCACGGCGCCACGCCGGAACAGCGGGCGCAACAGCCGACCGCGCTGTTTCTGGTGCTGACCAAGTTCGACATGGAATTCGAGGAGAAGGCCGGCGAACGCTCGCCCGAAAGCCGCTGGATCACCCGGCTGGAAAGCTCGCTGCTCAACTTTTTCGGCAAGCAGTACCATTGGCCGCGGCAGTGGGATACCGAAGGCGCGTTCCGTAACAGCTACTGGTTGCGCAATCCCAACTTCAAGGCCAAGCACATGTTCGATTACGACGAAGACGGTCGCGAGACCGGTATTCGTCCCGGCGAACGCAAGCGGATCGAAATGTTCCGGGCGGCGTTTCTGCAAGACGCCGCCGCCAGCGCCCATTTCCGCGACCCGCAACAAGCTTGGGAGGCGGGGTTTGCGCTCAACGACGGCGGCATCACCTATCTGGCCGAGAACCTGCGCCCGCTGTGCAACCCCGAACTCAAGCGCCGGCAACTGACCGCTCAGGTGGCGCAATTGGGCGAGCAGATGATCGAACATATCGGCCATTACTACGTCAGCGACAACCCGGAACAAGAGATGAACAAGCGGCTGGCCGCCGCCCAGCAGGTTGCCGGCCATCTGATCGACTGTGCCGGGGAGCAGCGTTTCGGCGAACTGCTGCGCGCCCTGCAAGCCGATAGCGACGAATTGGAAGGCATTTATTACCGGATCGAAACCCGCCTGCCGGATGAAAAACAGGCGGTCGGCGCGCCGACCATCGGCACGGCGGTGGATACCCAGAAAATGAAGTTGTTGCTGGGTCTGGGAGGAGCCGCCGGGGAGCCGGCCGAAGCGCCTCGCCGGGATGACGCCGCGCTGTTTGCCCGCGAGGCGGTGGCGGAATGGATGCGCGACTTGCAGGATCTGAGCGGCAACAAGGCATTGTGCGATTATTTCCGGGTACCGGAAACGGTGATGGTCGAGTTCGTCAAGGAGTTGATCGGCGGGGCGCAGCGGCTGAAGCTGGAAGAACGGATCGAGGCGCTGGTGCGCGAGGTGACCGGTTTCCGCATGAAGTTCGAACAGATCGTGGCGCTGCCGGCCCGACTGACCGCCAATCTGCTCAACCGGTACGTGGATTTCCTGGGCTACGACGCGCTGGCGCCGGCACAACGGCCGATGCTGCCGTTGGAAACCGGTCCTCGCCCGGTGTTTCCGCCGAGGACGGTGCCGCGCGGCGGCCCACAATTGAGCGAGCGGCAATCCACCTACGATCAGGACTACTACACGGATTGGATTCGCGGTTTCCTGGACCTGGTGGAGCGCAACGCCCGGACTCGCGGCGGAGCCGAGGTGGATTTGGCCGCCAACCGACGGTTGGGCGAATTGCTGGCGAAACTGCAAACGGTCGCGGCTTGAGCCGGGATCTTCGTCAATACGATGCGGGTTCCAGCCTACAATGATTGGGAGAGGGGTGGGACGCCGGGCTTGCGGCGCCCGTCGCGCGCCCGATTCCCTGGAGGATGACGATGTCCACTCTTGCAGTCCGCGTTTCGGAAGATC
>JAGRHI010000212.1 GCA_020445045.1 Candidatus Competibacteraceae bacterium | reverse complement strand
CGCGCTTTCAGCAGGAACAGCGGATGGGCTTGCCGACGACCAACGCGGAGAAACGACCCCAGCCGGTCACCGAATCGTTGTTGCAGCAGGGCGATGAAACCGGCGTCGTCGAGATTCAGGACCGCCGCCGCCTCGGCGTCGCTGACCGTGCAGACCACCGCGCAGCGGTTGTCGCTCATGGGCAGCAGCGCCACCGGTCCGTCCGGGGTGAAGCGCTCGTAGGCGACGTAGCGATGGGGTAGGGTGGGGGTGACGTTGGCGATCACCGCCTGTTGGCCATACTCCCAGCGCAGGGCGGCGATGCCGAGCTGTTCGCGCACCGGCGAGCGAGCGCCGTCGGCGGCCACCAGCAAACGGGTCCGCAGTTCCACCGTCCGTTCGTCGGCAAAACGGACGTCGATACAGGCGGTATCCGGCTCGATGCGCACGGTTTCCAGTCGGGCCGGGCAGAGCAGTTCCACGTTGCCCAAGGTCGGCAGTTTTGCCAGCAGCGCCGCGCCGATCAGCCGTGCCTCGGCGACGTAACCCAGTGCCTCCACGCCCTCGTCGCGGCAGTCGAGGTGGGCAAAGCCGGGGCTACCGCGCTCGGAAATATGGATTTGGCGGATCGGGGTGGCGGTGGCGGCCAGCGTTTCCCACAGACCCAGGGTCTGGAAGATGCGTCGGGTTCCCTGCGCCAGGGCCAGGGTGCGATCGTCATAGCTAGGATGTGCGCTGACGGTCGGCGGCGCGGCCTCGACCAGACCGATCCGCAAATCCTGACCGTCCAGCGCGCAGGCCAGGCTGGCGCCGACCATGCCGCCGCCAACGATCAGCAGATCGTAGTCCACATCGTTCATTCGCCCTCCCGCATCCATGCTTCGATGTCGTCGATTTGCTTGGGCGCGGCCTCGGTCAGCACTTCGGGTTCGTCGGTGGTGACCAGCACGTCGTCTTCGATGCGGATGCCGATCCGCCACCAGCGCTCGTCCACCTCGGTTTCCAGTCGAACGCCCAGCCGCGCCCAACTCTCTTCCATGCGCTTGCTACCGGCGGGGATGTACAGTCCGGGTTCGATGGTGGTCACCATGCCCGGTTCGAACGCACGCCAGTCGTCGCCGGTCTTGTAGTCGCCGACATCGTGAACGTCCATGCCCAGCCAGTGGCCGGTGCGGTGCATGTAGAATCCCTTGTGCTGTTCCGTCTTGATCAGTTCGTCCACCTCGCCGTGCAGCAGGCCGAGCGCCACCAGCCCCTCGGTCAGGACGCGGACCGCCGCATCGTGCGGCTCGTTGAAGCGGCGGCCGGGGCGGACCTGGTCGATGGCGGCTTGCTGCGCGGCCAACACCAGTTGGTAAATGGCGCGCTGCTCGCCGGAAAAGTGGCCGTTGACCGGAAAGGTACGGGTGATGTCGGATGCGTAGCCATCCACCTCGGCGCCGGCGTCGATCAGCAGCAGGTCGCCGTCGCGCAGTTCGGCGTTGTTTTCGATGTAATGCAGGATGCAACTATTGTCGCCGCCGCCGACGATGGCTGGATAGGACCAACCGGCGCCGTTACCGAGAAAGGTGTGGAAGATTTCCGCTTCGATCTGGTATTCCATCATTCCCGGTCGGCAGGCCCGCATGGCTCGGCGGTGCGCTTCACAGGCGATGCGGGCGGATTCGCGCATCACCGCGATTTCCTCGGGTTCCTTGCGCAGCCGCATGGCGTGCAGCAGGTGTTCCAGGGCGATGAAGGCGACCGGCGCTCGTACTCCGGTGCGGGCCTGGCCACGGACCCGGTTGATCCAGTCCATCATCCGCCGATCGAAATCCCGGTTGTAGCCGATGGCATAGAACACCCGCTCACGGTTTTCCAGCAATGGCGGTAGCAACTGATCCAATTGGGCGATGGGATGGGCGTTGTTGGCGCCGTAGCGCTCCACCGCGCCTTGCGGTCCGGCGCGACGACCATGCCAGATTTCCATTTGCGGGTCGCGCTCGCGGCAGAACAACAGGAACTCTTGCTCGCCACCAGGGGCCAGCACCGCGATCGCTTCCGGTTCGGGAAAACCGGTCAGATAATAAAAATCGCTGTCCTGACGGTAGGGATAGTGGATATCGCGGTTGCGTGGGGCCGACGGCGCGGCCGGCAGCACGGCGATCGAACCGGGACCCATGCGCTCCATCAGCGTACGGCGGCGGCGGGCGAAGACGCTGGGCGGTATGGTGCGGGCGAACATTGGCGGCGGGACTCCGGGTTCAGTGCAGGCGGGCGGAGGAGTGACTCAGATCCTGCTGGACGATCAGCAATCCGACCCGCAGGTATTCGACCAGTTCGGCGTAGGCGGTTTCATCGGCTTCGGTGGCCTCTTCGGTTTCGAAGCCGACCCGGGCGATTTCGGCTGCGTCGCGCAGAAATTCCCGGCTTTCCTCGGAGAGCGCGTGGTGCCGGTCGGCCTGCCCCAGACCCAAGCCGAACAGCAGGCCCTGACACCAGGCGCCGAGCGCGTCGCTGCGCTGCCATAGGGGAGCCTCGTCTTCGGGTAACAGCGGGGTTACCGTGCAGTCGCTGTCGCTCAACTGGGCGGCGCCGTATTCGAACAACTTCCGTAGCAGATCGTCGGCGGGTTCGGCGTTTTCGCCCTGGTCGGCCAGTTCTTCGTGGACGCAGCTCAGCCACCGATCGCAGTTCAAGTTCGGGTCGGCGCACAGCAGGCCGCACAGCAATCCATGCAACTCGGCGGGGTTGAGGGGATCGAGCAACCGGGTCAGGCGTTCGAATACGGGTGAATGGCTGGCAAGCATCGGCGGAACTCTCCTGCGCCTTGAAGCGACGCGTCGGCGAGCAATCCTAACATTCCTCGGTTTGACCTCGAAAGCGGACGGAAAATTGACCCGATCGGAAGGAGCGCTTTATAGTGTTCCTATGGAAACCGACGAACTGTACGAAACCGCGGCACCCGCCGAGGTGGGCGATCTGGAAAATATCCCTGAAACCGCCGTGACCGGTCTTGCCATCCTTGCCGAACGGCTGGAGCGGCTGGCCGCGTTGTGCGAGCGTTTGCAGGAAGACAACCATTTTTTGCGCGAGCAGAATCAGGCATTGCGGGCGGAAGGCAGCACCCTGCGCGAGCAGAACGAACAGTCGCGTGCTCGCATCGAGGCCATGATCGTGCGCCTGAAGGGTTTGGAGCAAGCCTCTTGAGCCAGGAAACCGTGAGTGTCGCCGTGCATCTGATGGGCTGCGAGTATCGCTTTGCCTGCCGGCCTTCCGAGCGCGACGATCTGTTGGAGGCGGCCCGCTATCTCGATGAACAGATGGGGGAAGTTCGCGATCACACCAGCAAGTTGCTGAGCTTGGAAGCGGTTGCGGTGATGGCCGCGCTCAATGTCAGCAACGAGTTGCTGCGGCAGCGGCGTTTGTCGGCCGAGGCGAATACGCTGGTCGACCGTCAGGTGGGCGATTTATTACAGAAAGTTGACGCTGTGCTTAGCAAAGCGGAGTCAGAAGGGTTATAATTTTAATCAAGAGATCTCTGTTTCAGTTTGGGCGTTCTCTGCGGTGTTCGAGTAATGGGCCGGGTAACCCCTTGATCCTAGATATTTTTTACCCAGGGAGCACGGTCGCCGGTGTGGTGTGCATGTCCGCCGTGTCGCGGAAAGCCTGATATGCCGCTCTGTTCCCCCACTTGAGCCGCATGGTTCAAGGGCAAAGGCTTAAGACGGCACAGGCGGAGAACGCCCTCTTCCCAGTCCAACGACGCATGACGCGTCGTTTTTTTATGTCTCGCAATCCGTGATGATCGACTCGCAATCGCTGCGTCGGCAGCTTCGCGCCTTGCGGCGCGGTCTGTCCCTCGCCACGCGGCAACAGGCCGCGCTGGCCGTCGCCCGTCATCTGGAGTCCTGGCCGTTGGCCCGCGCCGTTCGGATTGCCGGTTACTGGGCTTGTGACGGCGAGTTGGACCCAGGGCCGGTGCTGGAACGGGCCTGGACCGAGGGCCGACAGGTTTTGCTGCCGGTGCTGGCTGGCGAACCGCCGTGCTCGCTCCAGTTCGCGCCCTACCGGGCCGGCGCGTCGCTGCGCCGCAACCGATTCGGTATCCCCGAACCCGTGGTCGCTCCGACGGAATGGTTGCAAGCTGCGGATCTGGATTTGGTCTTGGTGCCGCTGGTGGCTTTCGATGCGACCGGTACCCGTCTCGGCATGGGCGGTGGTTTCTACGACCGCGGCTTTGCTTTTCGGCGCGGCGCGAACGAACTGGGCCGAAGGCCCTACCTGTTGGGGTTGGGTTATGAATTCCAAGCGGTTGCCGAACTGGTCCGGCAGCCGTGGGATGTGCCACTGGATGCCGCGGTGACTGAGCAGGCGTTTTACGAGTTTTCCAATACTTGAAAAAGACGGGCATGGGCTACTGGTTGCTGAAATCCGAGCCGCAAGTGTTCGGTATCACCGATCTGGAAAATGCACCGAGCCAGACGACCCCTTGGGAAGGGGTGCGCAATTATCAGGCGCGTAATTTCCTGCGGGATGGTTTGCGCTTGGGCGATCAAGCGTTTTTTTATCACTCCGGCACGACGAATCCCGCCATCGTGGGGATCGTCGAAGTGGTGCGGGCGGGCTATCCGGATGACACCGCCTTCGATCCCGGTAGCCCCTACCACGATCCCGCCAGCATGCCGGACCACCCTCGCTGGTATCGGGTGGATGTCCGGCTGGTCCGCCGCTTGCGCCGTGCGATTGCATTGACCGAGCTGAAGCGCCACCGGGAGGTTCTTGGCGATTTTCCCCTGCTGCGCCGAGCTAATCGCCTGTCGGTGCTGCCGGTGACCGCGGCGCAGTGGGCGTTCGTTCTGGCCCTGGAAACCCGGCCGTTGACCTAAGCGTGCCCGTCCAGAAAGAGCTGGTAAGCGGGATTGTCGGTCTCCTCGTGAAAGGGGTAGCCGAGTTCGCGGATAAAGGTTTGGAACTTGGGCCGTTCGGCTTCCGGAACCTGGATGCCAATTAGTACCCGGCCATGGTCGGAACCATGGTTGCGGTAGTGGAACAGGCTGATGTTCCAGCCATGCGCCATACCGGTCAGAAACTTCAGCAAGGCGCCCGGTCGCTCGGGAAACTGGAAGCGGTAGAGCAGTTCATCGCGGATACCCGGCGCGTGGCCACCGACCATGTAACGCACATGCAACTTGGCCATCTCGTTATCGCTCATGTCGGTGACCGGATAACCCTGCTCGCGCAGGGCATCGATGATCCGCTGCTTCTCTTCCTGGCCCTCGGTGAGTTGCACGCCGGCGAATACTCGCGCCTGCCGGTCATCGGCGTAGCGGTAGTTGAATTCGGTGATGGAACGCTTGCCGATGACTTGGCAGAACTTACGGAAGCTGCCGGGTTGTTCCGGGATGGTGACCGCTAGCAGCGCCTCGCGTCGCTCGCCCAATTCGGCCCGCTCGGCGACATGGCGCAGTCGGTCGAAGTTGATGTTGGCGCCACAGTTGATGGCGATGAGGTTGGCCCCGGCGATGCCGGTGTGCGCCACGTATTTCTTGAGCCCGGCCG
>JAGRHI010000211.1 GCA_020445045.1 Candidatus Competibacteraceae bacterium | reverse complement strand
TATCCCCATCCGACCCTGGCGACGATTCTCCAGCCCACCTACGGCGTGATCCTCTATCAGGAACAGGTCATGCAAATCGCCCAGGTGCTGGCGGGCTATACCCTGGGCGGCGCGGATTTACTGCGCCGGGCCATGGGCAAGAAGAAGCCGGAGGAAATGGCCAAGCAGCGCGAGACCTTCGTCAAGGGATCGGTCGAGCATCGGGTCGATTCGGAAACGGCCTCTTACATATTTGATTTGATGGAGAAATTCGCGGGTTACGGTTTTAATAAATGCGTTCACGGCGATACCGTTGTCATGGACGCCCATACGGGAGAAGAGACCAGGGTTGAGGCGCTTTTCAGAAATCCACGCGAATTCTTCGTTCATGCGCTCGATGATGCCGGCAAGTTGCAAATCAGGCGGGTGTCCGACGTGGTATGGAATGGCCGAAAACCGGTATTCGAACTCACCACCGCTCTGGGCAAACGGATAACCACGACAGCCAACCATCCGTTCCGGACGCTGGAGGGCTGGACTCCGCTGGAAAACCTGCGGGTCGGCGACCGTATTGCCGCTGTCGAGCGTATCGCGCCCCATATCGTGGGGCGGGAATCCCAGCTTGCAGCCTTGCGCCGGCGATTGGCGTCCGTCCGAACCGGCATGACCAGCAAGGATACCATTCCGACGGCGGTTCGCGCCTGGGTGGCCGCCGAACGCACTCGGCTCGGCCTGACCTGGAAAGCACTGGAACAAGGTTCTGGTGTATGCATGAAGGAATTTCAGGGGCTGGGTTCGCCCGCCAAGCGTGGCTTCCGGCGAACCACCATGGCCCGTCTGGCGCGATTTCTGGGTTCGCGGCGCTTGGGCGATCTCGCCGATTCCGATCTGTTTTGGGACCGTGTGGTGTCCATCGAATCCAGAGGCATCGCGGATACCTACGATTTGACCGTGGAAGAAGACCACAACTTCGTTGCCAATGGTCTCGTCGTACACAATTCCCATTCCGCCGCCTATGCCCTGGTGTCCTACCAGACCGCCTGGCTGAAGGCGCATTATCCGGCGGCGTTCATGGCGGCGGTGCTGTCCTCGGACATGGACAAGACCGACAAGGTGGTGGTGTTCATCGAGGAATGCCGCCGTATGGGCCTCAAGTTGGCGCCGCCGGCCATCAACGCATCCGAGTACCGCTTCACGGTCGGCGCCACCGGCGAGATTCTGTACGGTCTGGGCGCGATCAAGGGGGCAGGCGAGGGCGCCATCGAGGCGCTGTGGCGCGAGCGGGAGCGAAGCGGGCCGTTCCGCGATTTGTTCGACCTGTGCCAGCGGGTGGATTTGCGTAAGCTCAACCGCCGGGTGCTGGAGGCGCTGGTCCGTTCCGGGGCCTTCGATGCACTCGGCGCCAACCGGGCAACGCTGATGGCGCAATTGCCGGAGGCGTTGCGACTAGCCGAGCAGCATTCCCGCAACGATGCCGCCGGCCAGAACGATATGTTCGGGTTGGCCACCACCGAGGAAGCGCCGGCGCGGCCGTCGTATGGCGCTGTCCCCGAAAGTGAGGATCAACCGGCGGTACAACCGGGGTGCATGACAATGCCGCCCGCGGGGTGCTCGGGGAATCATGTCCAGCGGGAATGGGACGAAGAGGAACGGTTGCGCGGCGAGAAGGAAACGCTGGGGGTGTACCTGACCGGTCATCCGATCAATCGCTTGAAGTCGGAGTTGGAGGCGCTGGGCGCGACCCGGCTGCGCGGTCTGAACGAGAACGGTGGCGGTTCACGTCGGGGCAATGAGCGTGCGTTGACCGTCGCTGGACTGGTGGTCAGCCTGCGGACCCGCAACGCCAACCGGGGCGGGCGAATCGCCTTCGTGACCTTGGATGACGGCGACGAGCGGATGGAACTGCGCATCTTTCCCGAAGTGTATGAGCAGCATCGGTCATTGATCGTCGAAGACGCCATTCTGTTGGTGCGGGGGAGTTTGGGTTGGGACGAGTTCAACCAGACCACCCGGCTGAACGTCGAACGGGTGCTGGATCTGGACGGGGCGCGCGCCGAACGAGCCCGGCGGCTGCAACTGCGCCTGAACGCACGGCAATGCGCGGCGGGTGTGTTGCGAGAGCTGGCTGGCGCGCTGGCCGAGCATCGCGCCGACGGCCGCTGCGCGGTATGGGTGGAATACGTCGGTTCCGGCGCGCGGGTGGAATTGGCATTCGGTTCGGACTGGCGGGTCAAGCCGTGCGAGGTGCTACTGCGCCGGCTGCGGGAGCTGGCCGGCGCGGAGGCGGTGCGGTTGCGCTACGACCCGCAGCCACTTACTGATCGTAACGCATCTTGACGTAGGAACCCGGCGCGTCCTCGATCGGTTTCAGCTTCCCGTCGCCCGGCGTGCGGGCCGGTACTTGCGGGCCGGCGTGCGGTTGCAGCCAAGCCAGCCAGTCCGGCCACCAGGAGCCTTCCTGCTGGACTGCGTCCTTGAACCAGTCGTCGGGATTCGGTGGGGTGTTGGGATTGAGCCAGAAGCCGTACTTGTCGGACGAGGCCGGATTGATGACCCCGGCGATATGACCGGAGCCGCTCAGCACGAATTTCACCGGGCCGCCGACCAGTTGGGTGCCGGCGTAGGTGGAGGTCCACGGGGCGATGTGGTCTTCGTAGGCCGACAGGAAGCAGACCGGCGTCTTGATCTTGCGCAAGTCGATGGGCACGCCCGCCAGGGTGATGCCGCCCGGCTCGCGCAGCAAGTTCTTCTGATACATGTTGCGCACGTAGAAACTGTGCATGTCTCG
>JAGRHI010000210.1 GCA_020445045.1 Candidatus Competibacteraceae bacterium | reverse complement strand
CCCTCATCACCCGCTATCTGGAACATACCTTTTCCTATCAGGAACTGTTACAGGGCCACGGGTTTGGCGCCCGCCGCGAGCAGATGCTCGACGCTTTCGCCGGCTTGCTGGTGGAACTGCACCTGGCCGGCTGTTTCTGGGGAGATTGCTCGCTCGCCAATGTCCTCTATCGCTACGACGCCGAGACCATCGAGCCGATCATGGTCGATGCCGAAACCTCGGTGCTGCGCGAATCCCTGTCCGACGGTCAGCGCGAGGAGGATCTGGAAATCATGATCATGAACGTCGCCGGCGGCATGGCCGACATTGCCGCCGCGCACGACTTGTCCATCGATCAGGCCGATCTGATGCTGGGTGAGGACATTGCGGAACGTTACCGGAATCTGTGGCGGGAACTGACCGGAACCCTGCTGATCGCGCCGGAGGAAGGCTTCAAGATCACGGACAAAATCCAGCGGCTCAACGAACTCGGCTTTGATGTGGATGAAGTGGATCTGATCCCGGCCGATGGTGGCCGGCGGTTGCGGATGAAGGTGAAAGTCGGCGGCCGTAATTTCCATTCCGCCAAACTCCACCGCCTAACGGGCGTCGAAGCCCTGGAGCGTCAGGCCCGGCAAGTGCTCTCGGATCTTCATTATTACCAATGTCTGGTGGGTGCCCGCACCACCACCGGCAAGGAAGTGGCCGCGGTGCAGTGGCGTGTCGGCATTTTCGAGCCGATGCTGGAGCGGTTGCGGGCGATGGCCGACATCCAGGATCCCATCCAGGCTTACTGCGCGGTGCTGCACCACCGCTATCTGAAGTCCTGCGAATCCGGTCGCGATGTCGGAACGGAAACGGCTTTTCAGGATTGGCTGGCGGTCGGTCGGCCAGACTACGCGCGCGCCGCGGAGAATCGGCGACCAGCCGGGATGCCGACTGTATGAATGAACAGCGGGAAACGCCCGCCCGGTTCGGTCAGTCTCCCGCCGCTGCCCGTCCCCCGGGATATCCGACCGAACTCGAACGGATCCTGAGCTTGCGGGACGGCCGGCCGGTATTCGTCCGGCCGGTCATCCCCGCCGATGAGCTGGCTTTCGAACGCGAGTGGCGCGAGGCCGATCCCGAAACGCTTTATCAACGCTTCTTCACGCCGCAACCCAAACTGGATGCCCGACGCCTGCATTCATTCACCCATGTCGATTATCAATGGCGGCTGGCGCTGGTGGCCTTCGCCGAAGGCGGCCGGGCGGTCGGTATCGCCCGCTATGAGGGCGTGCCCGATCAGGAATCGGCGGAAATCGCTTTCGTGGTAAATCCGACGTGGCGACGCGCCGGACTGGCGAGCGGACTGTTGGGTCTGCTGGTCGAAGCGGCACGGGCGCGGGGACTCCGACACCTGGTCGCGCTGTTTCTCCAGGACAACCCCGCCATGGCCACGCTGCTGGCCAGGGCCGGGTTCGGGCCACCACAGGTCAACGCCGGCGTCGCCGCCGCCGAGATCACGCTCTAATCGAATTTTTCGTCACCAGCATTGAATTTCCCCGGTCCTCCGCCCACAACGGCCCTCCTCCACCAAAGGGAGGGGCCGTTGTGTCAGCGGCAGCCCTGGGCGCGCGATCGGGAGCACCGACTAGCGCGAACCCAACACACTCCATTCTTCTTCGGCCTCCATGTCCGACGGCGTCACCGCAACCGGTCCCATTCGCAGGTTGCGCTCGATGAGGAGCTGACGATAGGCCTGATAATTGGACTCATTGCCAAGATAAATGCACTGGCAATAATTCGGGTCGGCATAGTAGTAGATTGGCTGCTCGCCCTTTTTTCGCATTCCCACTTCGTAGAGCGGCAACTTTCTCAAGCGCGACATCTTTCCAGGGGTATTGGCGGGTTTCATGCTGAAACCGGCAGCCGTCAACAGTTCTTCTTGTTGGCTGGCGGTCTGCTGCATGGCGGACGCACAACCGCCCAAGGCCGCGCCCAGGGCAGCCGCCATCAACACGGTGGTCAATTGCTTCATCGTCTTACCCTCGTCGCTCGGTTTAGAACCAGGTTTCCATCTGTAATCCGAATAGCCAGTGATCCGTCCCGGTCCAACCGGTTAGAGCAAAGGTATTGGGTTCCGATATGGGTTGACCATAATTAAAGTCGTTCAGATCCTTATCCCAAGTGAGATAGGAAATGAGGCCACGCAGCGCCGGGCGCTGAAAGAAGCCGCCACCGGTATCGAGATTGAAGGTTGGCGCCAGGGTAAACTTATAGAAGTTACCGCTGGCTTTGGTCTTGACATCGGGCTCGAGTTGAGGTGTGTTGGGGCCCGTGTCGAGATCCTGGTATTGATAGGTGGCCTCATAAGCCATCATGAAATTCTGAGTGATGGGCTGTTCGAGGCGCAGGTTGAGAGACACCCAGGTATACTCATCCCCCTTGTAGAAGTAGTCTTGACTGTGTTGAGCCATCAAGGCTGGCGCAATACGCCAGTTATCGTTAATCGGCGTCACCCCAAACGTGTAAAACCGCACAGTTTGAGCATCCTTGGTCAGATCGCCCTGACCGCCGAGGACTTTCGGTTGAGCGCCCAAGCCATAACCATAGAGAATCCCGGTCTTGGAGAAACCTTGGGAATAGCTGTAAAAGTTGGGCCGGTTATAACCCAGCATGAGATGGACGCCACTTTCCGCCGCATCGGTGAGCGGTATGAATTCGCGCTCACTGTTATCGGCGGCCCACATACCGGACAACATAACCTGCCAGGGACCCACATAGTTGTTGCTGGTCAGGATATAGCTTTGAACTTCATCGCTCGTGGGCTCGATCGTGCCAAAATTACGCGCGTACAAGGTCAGGTTGGTTGACCAGTTTTCGGTCGGTTTGACATCGTAAATCCCAGCGCCGGTACCGGCCAGAAAGATAATGTCCGAATCGAAGAAGTGAATGTCGAAGTTATTACGATCGAACCGTTTGCCAGCCCATAGCACCGCGTCCTGGAAAGTGCTGGAACCAGAAAAACTTTGCAGGTTACCGAGTTCCGCATAGACCTGACGGACGTTTAAATTACTGTCGTCAGCGGTCCAGTCGTTGTTGGTCAGCACCCCGTCGGCGATCATCAACCGGTATTTGGAATAAGCGCCGCTTTCGTGGGTTATCTTGCTATCGAAGACTGCTTCCACATATTTGTCTGGCTCTACCCCCAGACGTCCAATAGGGCCGCCGAGCGCCCCTGCTGGCGTCATATAAGGGCCAACCCCATTGACATTATGGCCAGTGTCGTCAGTCAGGAAACCGGCCCGCGCGTACCCATGGAAGGAAAACTCCGGTCCTCCAGTTGCTGTCTTGGCTTTTGCCGCTTCCTGAGCGGCCACTTCCTGAGCCTGGATTTCGGCCTGTCGGGCCTGGATTTCGGCCTGTCGGGCCTGGATTTCGGCTTGCTGGGCCTGGATCTCGGCTTGCTTGGTTTTAGTCTTGCCCAACAGGGTCCGCGATTCGACCTGTTTAGCCTGCGCCTCGGCCTGCTTGGCCTGCGCCTCGGCCTGCTGGGCACGCTTCTCGGCCTGCTGAGCCCTGCTTTCCGCCTGGAAAGCGCGTTTTTCCGCTTGCTCCATGCGCTTCTCCAACTCCTCAAGCCGTTTTAACAAAACATCCGTGTCCGCGGCATGAGTCGGGGTTCCTACTACTAATGCCAACGCGATGCCGGCGCCTAGAGTGGATTTTTTCATGTCGTCTTCTCCCGCTTTTGTTGTAAGTATGAATAATTATGTTGTAATATTACAAAAGTATAGTAGTAATAAAACGGTAATACCATAGCGCACAATGGAAAATGCCGCCCTGGACGTCAATCACGGCGGGCTCAGTCCTCGGGAACCTGTTCCAACCACAGTGCCTGGTAGGGTTCAAGCTTCAAATCGGACCAGCTATCGAGCGACTGCGCTCCCAGACGGTCGACAAGCTCTCCGGTAAATCCCATGTCATGGACCCGGTGGCGGAGAACCGTCTGGTCGTGTTCGCTGAAATTGGCCAGCACCAGCAGCCGCCCCCGGGCGCTGGCGCGAATCAACCCGAATACCTGCTCGTTGTGCGTCCAGACAGCGTAACAACGGGCTTGGGCGTGCAGATTCAGGGTGCGCTTGGCGACGTGAATCATGTTGCACGTGGCCTGGAAAATCCGGGCGGTGAGTGTCTGCCAGTCGTGCCGCTGCCCGGCCTGACGCCAATCCATGAAGGGGCGATGGGTCCACCGATTGTCGCCCGCGAGGTTCGGGTCATCCAAATAGCCGTGGTCGTTCAGCAAACCCAGTTCGTCGCCCATGTAGATCATGGGGATGCCATCGAAGGCAAGAATCATGGCGTGCAGCAACAGGATGCGGCGCACCGCCAGATCGGTTTCCCGCCAGTTTTGTTGCTCGGCCGCCGCTTCCAGTCCGGCCAGGGACGCCAGAGTGCCGCTGATCCGCCGGTCGCCGGTCTTGGGATTATGTTGGAAGGTCATGCCCCGGGCGAAGGCGCCGGGAAAACGGCCGCTGTAAAAATCGCTGAGAAAGGCGCGATGCAGGAAACCGGACAGGCCAATGGCCGCGGCGTCCTCGTCGCGCACCGCCCAACCGATGTCGTCATGGCAACGGACGTAAACCAGCCAGGCGCAGCCAACCGGCGTATCCGGCATGTTCTGCAAGGCGTGTGTCATCAACACCACCCGGCGCTCGGCCAAGCTGCTCCATAGCAGGACCATGAACGAGTTGTGGTAGGCGATCTCGCACTCCTTGTTGGTGGCCGCGCCCAGCCCCATATAGGGGAGCAACTTGTCGGGCGAGACGATGGCCTCGGCCTTGAACAGCAGGCCAGGGGCGGCGATCCGAGTTAGCGCCCGGAACGTCTGCAAAATCGCATGCGCTTCGGGCTGATTCTGACAGTCCGTTCCCAGACGCTTCCACATGAAGGCGACGGCATCCAGGCGCAGGATCTCCACTCCCTGGTTGGCCAGAAACAGCATGATATCCAGCATCTCGGCCAAAACCGCCGGATTGGTGTAGTTCAGGTCCCACTGGTACTCGTTGAACGTCGTCCACACCCAACGCTGGCAACGGTCGTAAAAGGTGAAATTGCCCGGCGCGAAATCCGGAAAGACCTCGGGCAGGGTCAGTTCGTATTGATCGGGCATCGCCCGGTTGGGAAACATATGGTAATAGCCTTGATATAGCGGATCGCCGGCGACCGCCTTGCGCGCCCACTCGTGCTCCTTCGCGGTGTGGTTGCACACCAGATCAACGCACAAACTGATGCTTTCATGGCGGAGCGCCGTCGCCAGTTCGCGTAAATTCTCCATGGTGCCGTAGGCGGGATTGACCTGGCGGTAATCCATGACGGCATAACCGCCGTCATTGGCCCCGGGGCGTGGTTCGAGCAGCGGCATCAAGTGCAGGTAAGTGACCCCAAGTTCCTTCAGATACGGAATCTTTGCCTTTACGCCCGCCAGGTTGCCGGCAAAACGGTCCACGTAGCCGACATAACCGATCATACCGGGCTGTTGGAACCAGTCCGGTTCGCTGACCCGCCGCAGGTCGAGCAGGCGCAATTCCTCCGGCCGGCCGGCGTAGGCCCGAGCCACGATCCCAAGCAGGTTTTCGAGATGCGCGGCAAAGTCCGGGCGCCCACCGTACAGCTTCGCCAGTGGCCTCAGGACATCCGGCATGTACAAATCGAACCGGATCCGAAAGAGGGTCTGTTCGAGAGGTTCCATCCGGCCCAGGGGACCGGATAGCAGGCGATCGAACAGGCTGTTCAGATCGATTTCATCGACAAGGGATGGATTGTTCATCATTTTTTCTTCGGGTGAGATTGCGGCGATGGTAGTGGGAATATCGAACTACACTATTGAGACTAAACGCCCTTTGCCGCGTGTAAAGACAAGTGGGTGTCCATTCTCAAATTCTTCCCGAGACGAGGAACCGCGGACATGGCGCAGACAATCTGTCTGGGCGAATTGCTGATCGATTTCGTTCCCACCGTCACCGGTACCGGCCTGACCGACGCGCCGGCTTTTATCAAGGCCCCCGGTGGCGCACCGGGTAATGTCGCGGTCGGACTCGCCCGGCTCGGTGTGCAAAGCGCCTTCATGGGTAAGGTGGGCGATGATGCCTTCGGGCATTTCCTGGCCGATACCTTGGCCGAGGCCGGGGTGGATGTCGGCCCGCTGCGCTTTTCCAGCGAGGCGCGCACCGCGCTGGCGTTCGTCTCGTTGCGATCGGATGGCGAACGGGAGTTCATGTTCTACCGCCATCCCAGCGCCGACATGCTGTTCACCCCTCGGGAAGTGGACATGGACGCGATCGGCCGCGCCAAGCTTCTGCATTTCGGCTCGATCAGCCTGATCGGCGAACCGTCGCGCAGTGCCACGCTATACGCGGTCGATGCGGCCCGCGCGGCCGGGGGACTAGTGTCCTACGATCCCAATCTGCGCTTGCCACTGTGGCCGGACGCGGACGCGGCCCGAAAAGGCCTGCTATTGGGTCTGAGCAAAGCCCATATCGTCAAGTTGAGCGATGACGAAAGCGAGTTCCTGACCGGATTGAGCGACTTGAAAGCGGCTTGCCAGGCGCTCTGGCATGAGGACCTGAAGTTGATGGTGGTCACCCGAGGTCGCGCGGGCTGCGTCTACTTCACTCCGAATTTCACCGGCATGGTCGAGAGTTTCACGGTCGAGGCGGTCGATGCCACCGGCGCGGGGGATGGCTTCGTGGCCGGCTTGCTGCAAGGACTGCTCGCCGATTCGACACTCATTCAGGACGAAGCCCGTTTGCGCGAGCTGTGCC
This sequence comes from Candidatus Competibacteraceae bacterium, assembly GCA_020445045.1. Taxonomy (GTDB): domain Bacteria; phylum Pseudomonadota; class Gammaproteobacteria; order Competibacterales; family Competibacteraceae; genus Competibacter. The sequence continues at coordinate 174 of JAGRHI010000210.1, read as the reverse complement.
GCTTCGCCAACGCGGTCGGCGCGCTGGCGACGACCGAACGGGGCGCGATTCCGGCCTTGCCGGATCGGGAGCGGGTAAGGGATTTCTTGAACAGCCGCGAATAGACCCGCTCATCCGACTTTCCAGTTCTGGCGACGGGCAAGATCAGGCCGGTGATCATTGGCCCAACAAGGC
>JAGRHI010000209.1 GCA_020445045.1 Candidatus Competibacteraceae bacterium | reverse complement strand
GGTGGTTTACTTAAATTTCAATTACCATTATCAGATTACAATTCCGCAAAGATTCAATACATGATGTATAACGAAAAAGAGTATAAGAAATGCAGTGAAAATCGACGAAAACTTGTAGCCTAGCTGATCGATAGAGGGCGATACAGCGCGGGTTCGGCAGGACCTGAACGCCGGGCAAGGTCTAGTGTGTCCCCGGCCCATTTCCTTCGATCCTTGATCGCTCGGTTTACAACTTCCCCACCATTTTTTCCATCCACTCCTGCCTGAGGTGGGTGTCAATCCGGGGCGTAGGGATGCCTTCGTGGCCAAAGCCGGGTCTGGTTGTCCATCCGATTGAAAGGCAAGGAATTCCGGACGAAACGCGCCGCGCCAGTCGTCGCCCCGCACCCGGTGACTCGCGTCGACTACCGACTCTCGACCCGGAACCGGTAGTCGGTGTTGTACGTTCGGACGTAAAGGTGGTCACCCTTTGGGATGATAAACTCTGGCCCGGATTTCAGCTTGATGCGCTCGTAGACCGCGCCGGTTTTCTTGTCCAGCAGATACAGGTAGTCCGGCTCGGCGGTAAAGCCGTAGCCCGCGATGATCGTGTCGCCGATCAGCTCGAAGTTGGCGGCATTGGAAACCAACGGTTGCGATCGCCACAGCATCGCCCCGCTTGCCGTGTCGAGGGCGGTGAGGTAGGCGTTCAATCCGCCCGAGGCGCGGGCGTAAGTGTTATGGGCGTGGGAAACGTACAACACGCCATTCTCCCACCAGGCCCACTTGAGTTGCTGGCGGACGAAATCCCTGTCCCGTCCCGTGAAGGTCGGCGGATACGCATACCGCAGGAAATCGAATCCGTACAAAAACTCGCCGGAGGTCGCATCCAGCGCGATCAGATAGCGGCCGTCCGAAAAATCGGCGCCATACACCAGAAGCACCGCCTCCTGGCACCGGATGGCTTTCACCAGCGGTTGATTGTTGAATTTCTCGGGAACGAACTTGGGGAGATTGCCCGGCTGGTTTTGGAAGGGGTTCGGGACCTCGTGGGTGGGCAAGGCCAGGCCGTTGGCCTCGAACCATCGGTTAACGTCGGTGATCCGGTTGGGCTTGGCGTCGATCCGCTTGAGGGTGAGTCGATGAATCGCGGTGGCCTGGGGGGAGACCGATCCATGATGACGGAATGGAGGGGCCGGGAGCATCACCACCTTCCAGTCTTCCAGCCCGGCCCGGCTCGCGGCCGGTTCGGCGATCCACGGCGCCGCCAGCACCGCCAGGGTGATCACGCCTGTCCACAGCTTCCACCAACGCTCGCGTCTCATCTCGTCGCTCCGGGTAGATCGTCGTTCGGCCTTGCCGATCCGAACTCTAGCCGCTCTGGCCGCCGCCCGCCACGACGGCCTCGCGAAGGCGAGCGGGAACCGCCGACCGATACCCGGTATCAAAATCGGAAGCCCGGCATCGATCGCCCCCGGGTCAACGGAGCCACGACGGTGTCCGGCGTTCCCGTCCCGGACCAACCCGTATCGGAGGTGGCATGGCCCACTTCATTTCCAACAACCGTCCAACCCACCTGGTCGAACTCCGCGTCGGCGCGCGGGGCGAGGTCCAACTGTGGGGCGGAGGCCCGCGCGGCGAACGGCTCGACGTGGTTCCCGCCGATGCGAGCGTGGTCCGGGTCGAGGAGATCCCGGCGTCATTCGGGCGCGATCTACGCGGTTTCTCGCTGCGTGGCCTGCGTCGAGGGTCGACCCGGTTGCACGCGCGGCTCGGACGCGGCGGCGCGATCTGGGCCGACACCCGGATCGTGGTCGGCCTGGGCACGCTCAATCGCTATTATCACGGGACCAGTGCGTCGATCGCCGACCAACTGATCATGGTCGACCTGACGCCGATGATTCTGGCGTCGCTGTTGGCCACCTCGGTCGCGAGGCTTGACTGGACCGACTACACCGATTTCGGCAAGGGCTTCTACGTTCACCTGGAAGCCAACAAGATCATGGCCTACGAGTGGGCGCGACGGCGGTTCGCGGCCGACTGGGCCGTTGTCGAGTTCATCGCCACGGCGGACGAGCTGCGCGACTTGTGGCCGACCGCGTTGCACTTCCAGAACAAGACGGCCCGTCCCGCCAATGCGCCCCGACCGGTCACGGTGACGACGACCACTCGAAGCGTGGAGCTGTGCCCGCTCCCCCAGATCCTGCCCTGTCTGCGCGTCACCGCGGAACGAACGACGGTCACCCTCGGCGGGAAGACCATGAGCTGGCTCGAATTTGTCGAGCACAATCGCCACATCGATCGGAGCCGGGCGCTGATCGCGAGACCGAACGACCGGGACTGGACGCGCGTGTACAGCCGAATCCGCGGCCCGATCTGGGTCCCCCGCGACAGCGGCTATCCGGTCGGACTCCCAATCTTTCCCGATCACGTCCACCAGTTGAACTGGGGGCTGGCCGGGATGGCCATGTTAAACGGCGCCGACGCCAAGGTCAGGCGATTCAAGTTCAGCGCGCAAAACGAAGGGCTGTTTCCGCCACCGACCTGAGCGGACGGGCGTCAACGCTCGCGAGCCGCCGATGGGGTCATCATGACACAACACGTAATACGTAAGATATCAAGGGAAAGGGCGGAAAAAACGGTTCCGACGAGGGATTATCGGGACTCATTCACCCACTTTATCCAGTGCCGCGCCGGGCGCAAGTATGTGGTTGACTCCCGGCCGCTAATCCGCCGGGTTTCGGGGCATCGCCGCCCACCGTGGAAAACCGTTGAGGCTCTCGAACTGGCCATCCTGGAAGGGGTGACTGGGTTCAAGCCTCGGCGATTGCTTGAATCCATTGGATATATTCCGCCTGCCGAGGCTGAGGATCGGTATGGTCGGCAACGCACCGTACAGGCGGAACACGCCTGTGCTCAGATCGCGGAGCCTCCATGAAACCCGGGGCGATTCCGGTTGTCGATAAGGAACTCCCAAAGAATCCTGATGCCGCTTTCATTGGTTTCCGCAGGCAACGGTTTCAGAAGAAAGGCAGACTGTAACCATAGGTAATTGAGGTTGCCATGGCCGACATTGACTATACCTTCTTGGGCTTCTATGACCTGCCGACCTTCAATACCCGTTTTAGCGAGAAGTTCAGCAAGAACCCCCGCTTCAATGGCGGCGCCTTCTCCGACATGGACACCCTGGTCGACATGATCGGCCGCGATCTCAACATCTCCGATGTGCGATGGGGCGCGTACATGCTGGCCACGGTGATGTGGGAGACGACTTCACTGTTCACCTTCGAAGTGCCGGTGAAAAACAACAAAGGCCAACCCCTCATGAAGAAAGGGAAGCCGGTGACGGTGAAGCAAAAAAAATGGTTGATGACCATGGCCCCCGTCGACGAAGTGGGGCATGGCAAGGGTCGCCGCTATCATGAGCCCGTCAAGGTGGCGGTGCTGGCCGATGGCAGCGCGCGAGTCACGGAGCAGGATGGCGACCAATTCTCGATTTCCACGGCCGGTGCCATTAAGGCCCTCACCAAGGGGGCCAAGATGGGCACCACCGACGGCGGCGCCGCGGTAAAGGTCTACAACGACGACCCTGGCGACGAGAATGCCTACTTTGGCCGCGGTTATGTGCAGCTCACCTGGTGGTCGAACTACGCCAAGGCGGGTGTCGCGATCGGCCGTGGCCTTGACTTGCTACTGGACCCCGAACTCGTCAAGGAGCCGAAGATCGCCTATGCCATCATGGCGCACGGCATGCGGACCGGCTTCGGCTTCGCCAACGGGCACAAGTTTTCCGAATTCTTCAGTGGCAAGAACAGGGATTACAAGCATGCGCGAAAGATGGTGAATGGGATGAGTCACGCCGAGGACGTCGCCAAACTCGCCAAGGTGTTCGAACAAATCCTGCTGGACTCGCGCATGTGGGTGCGTATTCCCCCCCAATATCCGATGAGATCGAAGGGTATCGAGGCTTATGGAGACCATGATCACCGTCGTTTACCGAAACCGCGCGCTGGCGCTATTGATGGCGCTGTCGATGAGTATGTTGGCCCCGATGGCGGCGCAAGCCGCGAGTGTGCGCTGCGGCTGGCTGGACAATCCGACGCCGGGCAATGCGTCTCTTTATGACAAGGACGGCGAGTGGACCATTGCCGTGCAGGGTGGGCACCAGGCGACGGGCGACTGGCCGCCAGCCTTCAAGCCGGGACAGTGGGTCAACAGCGGTCAGGGCAGCTACGGCTATGGCTGCGTCTGCCTGACGGTCGAGGTCGACGCGGAGGAGAAGAACATCCTCAACATCTTATCTGGAAAGGCGCGACCGCTGTCCGCCTGCCGCAAGGATCGCGCCATCGCGAACATCGAGAAGCAGTTGCGGCCATAAGCTTTCCTCCGCTGAACCGCGCCGCCGTCCGTGCATTCCATCAAGGACATCGGTGCGCGGAAATTTGCCAGGCGTTCGCTTTGGGCCGTCTGTCCAGACGTTACCGCTCGGTCGCTGACTCATAACTTAGCTTGATACCGGCTTCTCTTCGCCGAAGGAGGTCTCCGTGTCGCGTCCAAAGATGTTGATCTTGCGAGGTAATACCATTTCCGAATAGGTATTGGATTTTATTGGAAGTTATTTACCTACGATTTCAATTTGTTATAACTTGCAAGTGAGTTTCCACTGATCGGGATTTGGTATAATTCCGCCCCGGCCGGTAAATACCCCGACGAACAGGGAAAAAATATCGCCTGGCCGGTTGGCGCATTGCACGTGTCGGCCGCGAGCGAATATGCCAAGCGCAGAGGCTATGGAGCTGTCGTCCTGGATGTAGCCGGTCAGCCACAAAGCCAGGAGAGCCCGCAGGCCAAGGCGGCTCTGAAAAAGTTCTTTGAGGACCCGGCCATTTGTGCGTTTTATGGCTTTTCGGGCGGCGGCTACAATTTGCGGCACATACTCGATCGTTTGGCGTCGCGCGACCCTGACGCCCTGCACCGCATTGATTTGATAGTGGTGCTGGGCGCGCCGTTGCAGCCCAAGGCGGCGTATGAGGCGTTTAAACCGACATTTCGCACCCCCTATCCCGAATTGGCATATAAATCGACATGGCGTTGTCCGAGGACAACGAGCAGGGTTTGGTGGTGGATATTGAGATTCAGCACGACTTCGGTGATCGGTCCGACCTGAAGCACATGGATGCCGGTAAAGCACTGGAACACCCAGCGTGTGGTAGGGTCTTTTGTGGGACGACCCTTCTGGTCGGGGAAGGTCTGTTGGTGTTCCGCCAAGCCTTGGCGGATACGGTGTTCGAGGGCAGCGTAGACCATCAGGCACAGGGTCATGATAGCCATCAGGGCCATGATCCGCGCGGGTGATTTGAGAAACAGGGTGGAGGCCATGAACAGAGGATCTTTGAGGAAACGGAAACCGCGCTCGACTTTCTGTTGGTCTTTTTTATAGGCTTCGAGGAGTTGCTCGTCGCTGAGGCGGTTGCCGTTGCTGTCATTGGTGGCGAGGATGAAGGCGCTTTTTTGCCAGCAATTCCCGGTCTTTTGAA
>JAGRHI010000208.1 GCA_020445045.1 Candidatus Competibacteraceae bacterium | reverse complement strand
ACGTCGCTGTCGACGATTCGCACCGTCAACCGCTTCGGCTCGTAACCCGATTGGCTCACTTCCACCGTGTAGCTGCCGGGCGCCAGTTGGATGCCGGGCCGGTAAACCGGACGGATACCCAACAACCGGATACGGGCATTGACCGGATCGGCGCGCACCGTCAACCGGTACAGCGTCGGCGGCTCCGGTTCGGGCTGCTTGGCCAACGTCACCGGCACCGTCACGTCGCTGTCGACGATTCGCACCGCCACTTGCTGGGTTTCGTAACCCGACTGACTGACCTCCACCGTGTAGTTGCCTGGGCTCAATTCCACTCTGGGTCGATACTCAGTCTTTTCATTCAACAGCCGCACCTTGGCCTGTGGCGGCTCGACCTGTACGGTCAAGCGATACTGAGCCGGCCGCGGCGCCTCCAGCTTGGTCAGGGTCACCGGCACGCTGACCTCGTTGCCGACGATCTTCACCGGAAGCTTGCGAGGGGTATAACCATCCCGTGTCACTTCGATCTGATAATCGCCGGGCACCAGTTGCACGCCAGGCCGATAGGGAATCGGATTGTTCAATATCCGAATTTGCGCGTCCGTCGGCTCCGGACGAACGGTCAATCCATATTTGGCTTTTTCCAGCGCGATATTCAGCGCCACGTCGCGATCCGCGATCCGCACGGTTTCCTTGCGGGTCGCGTAGCCTGATTGAGTCACCTCAATGTCGTAGTTGCCGGACGGCAAGCGGACTCCCGGCTGATACGGAGTCGGGCTGTTCAATAGGCGAACACTGGCGCTGGGTGGGTCGGTCTTGACCGTCAGGGCATAGGTCGGCGCCACGGGTGGCGGCGCCGTGATCATGGCCGCCAACTCGTTGACCTTGATCTGAATGGTATCGATATCCTTGCCCTGGATCTGCCCGCTGCGCAACAAGGATGCGGTCTTGGTGTCGATCAAGCGCGCCGTAACGGTGATCAGGTCGCCCAGTTTATACACGCCACCGGTCACCACGGCGTCCACCCCATACAGCCGGCCCAATTCGGCGGCGGTCTTGGGGTCGAGCAAGCCGGTGGAACCGAATTCCTGCGCCTTGGCGATCTTGGCCGCCGCCGACAGCGGCAAGCGATCCTTCAAGGTGAAACGGCCCGTATTGGCGATCGCCGACATCATCAGATCGGCGATGATCGCTCCGGCCTGTTCGTTCAGGCCGCCGCGCACCGCGAATTCGACCACCGTCGCCGTCATCCGTTCGGGCGGTTTGTCCGTCGCCAGCGCCAGCCCCGGCGACCAACTCGCCAGCACGAAAAGCAGCGCCAACATCGGTTTCAAGAGCTTGAAAATCACTCTGTCCACACTCTTTCCTCCGCCGCCAGCCAAACCGCCGGTCATCGTGCTCGTCATGGTTCCAGCACCAGCCGGAATCCCAGATCGAATTTCCCGTATTGCGGGGAGGCGGGAAACCGATAGGCGAACCGCACCAAGCCCGGATAATCCGACCACGAGCCCCCCCGCAACATCCGGCGCCCCACCGCCGCCGCGCTCTGATCGGCGCAGCGGGTCTCGCCGCCCGAGTACGCGCTATCGTAATCCGAGCAGGTCCATTCGGCGGCATTGCCCAGCATGTCATGCAAACCAAACGCATTGGCTTTGTACTGGCCAACCGGAGCGGCCACGGCCTGACCGTCGTCGCAAGGATAATTGGCCCAGTTGAATTGCAGGGCTTTCTTGGCGGTCGCATCGTAAATGTTGGCGTAATCGCATGCTCGGTTCGGATCTTCTCCCCAGTCGCGGGAGATCGTCTTGCCGGCGCGCGCCGCATATTCCCATTCCGCCTCGGTCGGCAGGCGGAATCGCAGGGCGGTCTTCTCGGACAACCAATCGGCGTAGGCGGCCGCTTCCTGCCACTTGACCCGCACCACCGGCTGTTCGGACGCGTTCAGATCATGCGTATCGTAGCCGCCACTGTCGTGATTGGCGTCAAAGCGCCGGTACTGATCATTGGTGACTTCGAATTGACCCATCCAGAAGCCCTTGAGACAGACTCGATGCGGCACTTCGTTGGCGCTGCGATCCTTCTCGGTTTCCGGGCTGCCCATGCCGAAACAGCCGGGCGGAACCCAGACGAACGCCATGCCGGTCTCGGGCTCGGTGTAGACTTGGCCGGATCGTGGGTTGGCCGGCGGCGCCGGCTTAGGCGGCAAAGGCGGCTTATCCGGTTCGACGGGCGAACCGTTGTTCGAGGGCGTCGGCGGCCCCGTCAGCCAATACGCGATCCCGCCCCCCACCACCGCCAATATCGCCAGAATGCCGATTCCCCAACGCCACCCTTCCCACCGAGGCCGCGCCGGCGGTGGCGCCGGTTCCCGCGCCGGTTCGACCAGCGCCGGACGGGGTTTTTCGCCGCTACGATGCAGATCGGGACGCAAGGGCAGTTCCAACTTGACGGTACGCTCCCCGCTATCCTCCAGCGGGGCCTCCAAGGCTGCCCGCATTTGCTCGATCGTTTGGAACCGCCGTTCCGGTCGGACCGCCATGGCCCGGTCGACCAACCGCAGCAAAGTCGGGTTGTATCGTCCAGCCGCGACTTCCTCCGCGGGGCGCAGCGGATCGTCGAGCACCCGTGCCGGCGCCTCGATCGGCGCGGTGCCGGTCACACAGTGGTACAACACCGCGCCCAGGGCATAAATATCGGTCCACGGGCCGTAACCCTTGCCGTCGACCAGATATTGCTCGATCGGCGAGTAACCCGGCGAAAACACGCTGGTGACGCTCTTGCTGCGCCGACCCAGCGCCTGACGAGCCGCGCCAAAATCGATCAGAATCGTGCGGTTGTCCGAACGAAGATAAAGATTGGCGGGTTTGAGATCGCGATGCAGGTAGCCTTGGTCATGCACCGCCTTCAGCGCCGGTAGCACATCGTCGACCAAGCGGCGGACTCGCTCTTCCGGCAGGATTTTTTCCCGCTGCAGAAGCTGGCTGAGCGCTTCGCCATCCTCGTAGTCCATCACGATATAGGCGGTACCGTTCGCTTCGAAGAAATCCCGCACCCGCACCACGCCGGGATGATTGACCTGGGCCAGGATTCGCGCCTCGTTGAGAAATCGCTCCAGGCCCCAGGCGTAGCAAGCTTCCTCGCCGGCCTCGGAGGTCGGCAAGGTGCCTTGGGTGTTGGCCAGGACATTGATATCGTTGCGGTCCCGGTAGGACCACTCCACCGGGAAGTATTCCTTGACCGCCGCCCGGGTTTGCAGCGCTTCATGCACGGCCTTGTAGGTGATCCCAAATCCACCCGCGCCCAGCACCGCTTCGATGCGGTACTGATGCAGGCGATAACCGACGGGTAGCGTGTTGGATTTCTTGGTCATGGCATCCTATCGTGGTATCGGCGAGCACCTTCAGGCACTTCCGGCAAAGCCGCGCGGCCGTTCCGAACACTCCAAACATTCCGAAAACGAATGGGCGGTTTTACTTGAATCCGCCGCTTTCCATCAACGATTTTACCTATCCCTACCGCAAAGGCACACTGGATTCGCGTTCCAGCAGACCGATGGCCTGCGCGTACTCCTGGGCCTGAACCTGCTGGCCCGTATGCCGGGCGATGGTTCGGGCCTGCCGATACAGCTCCAGCGCGCCGCGCGGATCCCCCTGTTCTTGTCGCACTCGTGCCAACAGGGCCAGATCGTGCGTCAGACCGGGCAGGTTTTCGGCCTCCCGATCCAGCTCGACGGCCTCCGCTAGCCAAGCATCGGCCTGGCGCGCTTCGCCGACCCACAGCGCCAGGCTGGCCCGATTGGCCAGCGCCGTCGCCAACAAGCGCTTTTCCCCGCTGGAACGCGCCAGCGCCTCGGCCTCGTCCAAGAACCGCCACGCTTCGCGTACCCTCCCCAAGCCCTTGTAAGTCAAGCCCAAACCATTCAGCGCCGCTAGCACGGCGGCATTGTCCCGCTGCTCGCGTCCCTCGTCCAGCGCGTGCTGGAATTTCGTCCGCGCGGCCGCGAACCGACCGCGCCGCAATTGGATCTCCGCAAGACCCAAACGCGCTTGCAACAGGCTTGCCGGATCGGGCAGCGCCGCCGCCACCCGCAGCGCCTTTTGCAAGTGCCGTTCCGCCAGCGACCACTCGCCCAGCGCCAGCGCGACCGCGCCCACGTTCAGGGATTGCGCCACGATCGCCGGACGGTCATCGGCGATTTCGGCCCAGTGCAGGCTGTCCTGAAATCCCTGCAAGGCTCGCGGCAATTCGCCTCTCGCATAGTGACGCAGCGCCCGTTCCTCGCTGCTCTGATATTGCGACCGCAACGGTGTCGGCACCGGGCCACCGCAGGCCACCAGCCCCACCAACAACCCACCCGCCAGCAAGGCCGTGCTCCAGCCGCGCCTCAGCACCATGTTCGCCATCCGCCGGTCACGCGCCACCATCCGGTTGCTAGGGAGGCGGCGCGGCGGGCGCGGACCATTCGATATCCCGGGGCGCCTCCAGCAGGCGCCGGCCCGGCTCCGCCGGGTTCAGGATGCGAAGCAACGCGCTGCGCTTGATGCCGCCGACCATGTCATCCACGTCCTCGGCCACCAAGCGGCTCTTGTCGATCAATCCAGGTACTTGCGAGCTGGCCTCGGCCAGCTTGGCCGTCATGCGTTCGGTCTGTTGCAGGATCCGCTCGATCTGCTGGCCATAAACCGGCAAGCGGTCGGTCAGCTTTTCCAATCCCGTCAGCACCGCCCGCAACTTGCGCGTGCTTGCCGCCACATCGCGAGAAAGCGGGCTGCCGCTATCGGTCATGCCGCCGAGCACGCCCTGACCTTCGCGGATCCGCGCGCCGACCGCGGCCAAATCCGCGGCCGATCGGCTCGCTTCTCGGCTAACGGCCGTCAGTTCCCGCAGCAGGGGACCAAGCTGCCCACTCAGCTCGGCCGCATCGCGCAGGACGCCATCGATCCGTTGCAGGTAACCGGACAGCCGGGTCGAAAATTCCTGCGTGACCTGGGCAAAGGCATCCAGCGTCCCCAGCAACCCACCCTCGGGTTTCTTGAGTTCCTCGGTGATGGTTCTGACGTTGGCCAGCACGACGGACACCTGGGTCAACTGTTCCTGAGCCTGTTTCAGCAATGCATCCAGATCGGGAGAACGCAAAAAGGGAATATCCGCCCCATCCCGCAACACCGACCGCGCGGGGTTGCCCATATTGATTTCGATGTGGGCGTTACCCAGCAGGTCGGTCTTGACTTGGGCGGCCGAATCCTCGCGGATACGCGGCTGATATTCCCGGTCGAGAATCAGTTCGATGCGAATCCGGTTGTAGTCGGTGATCGCCAAATCGGATACCTCGCCAACCTTCAAGCCCGCCAGCGTGACCGGGATGGCTTTCTGGATGCTCTGGACGTTGTCGAGAAATCCGTGCAGATGGTAGGTCTGACTGAAAAATCCGAATTGACGGTTGGTCATCCACAGCATGGCGAACAGCACGCCCAGCGTGGCCAGGACCAGCAAGCCCACCGCGCGCTGGTAGAACCGGTAACGGGCGCTGATCAAGGTTTCAAGCATGATCGAAACGCGCGAAGCGTCTGACCAGGGCATCTGGATGCCCGGCGAGGTCCACGGCCCGACCCGCCGCCAGCAATGTCCCCTGGTTCATGACCAGCAGGTCGGTCTTCGGGCCCACCGGCAGCGCTTGCGGGCCGGCATCGACCATAATCGTCATCCGCATCGGTACGACCATCTCTTCGAAAAACGCCCACACGCCATAACCCGCCACCAGGGTTTCCCGCGGCAGATAAGCGCTGACCAGCAGCAACCTGGGCTTGATGATCAGCGCCCGCAGCAAGCCGATCCAACTGCTTTCCAACGGCGATAGTTCGTTGGCCTGTCGCGCCAGGATCGCCGGCGGCAACTGACAGGACTCCACGAAAGCCGTTACATAATCCTCGATCTCGCCGTCCGGCACCAAGCGGTGGTAACGCACCAGCAGCGCCAGATTTTCAAACACGCTCCAGGCCGGCACCAGGCCCGCATGCTCCAGCATCACCCCGATCCGGCCACGCAGCCGCGCCCGCGCGCGCGGTCCCAGCCGTTCCACGACCTGTCCGAACAGTTCGATTTGGCCGGTTCGGGGCGCGGCCAAGCCGGCGATCGTCCGAATCAACTCGCGTCGGCCCGAACCGACCGCGCCCACCAGCATCCATGTCTCGCCCGCCATGGCTCGAAAATCGAAAGGACGCGGCGGCGGGCGCAGATTCAGCGCCAGGCCACGCAATCGCACCAGGGTCTCAGCCATAACGCAGCAGCGAAACCAACAGGGTGATGATCAGGCAACCGATGAAGGATTGCGCGAACGCGCTGGGCAACGCCCGGGGAATATCCACATAAGCATGGACTCGAAAAGCGCGCTGGGTCTGCACCAGGACGATGTGGATACCCTGCATCACCACCATGCCGCCGGTCAGCGCCAGTGACCCGTTGCTCAACCCCGACAAGCAAACCCGGAAAAAAACCGTCGACGGGATGTTCTGATAGACGCTCAACATGACCCCCGCCCCAACCGTTACCCCGATATTCAGCCAGAGGGTCAAAACCAGCAGCGACAACACAACGCCGATCAGCCGGGGCAATACGAAAAAACCGTGTGGATTCAATCCCATCGCGGCTAAATGTTCGATCGCTTGATTGGCCCTGAGTTCGCCCAGTTCGGCGGTGATGGCCGCGCCCGACATCCCCGCCACGAACAAGCTCGCCAGAATGGGATCAAGCTGATGATACATCATGATATGCATGATACGCCCCAGCAACTGGGGGTCGTGAATGCCGAACACGATCAGCGGCAATGCCACCAAGGCGCCGATGATCAGGCCGACGACGGTGAAGATGTACGCTCTTTGCACCGCCGTAAAATAGATCTGCTGCAAGGTATGCCTGAACAGAAACCGCCATTGCCCCCGCGTGACCAGACCCGCGCTGATCAGCACGATCGCCAGGAAATCCAACTCCTCCCGTAATCGCGTCAGGGGACCGGTCAGCAACGTGCCCACCCCCTCGATCAGCGACCAGAACCCACCCCGCGCGGCGGTTTTCATGATCCTTCATTCAGAACAGCGGAACGCTCAAGGCAGCTCGCGCACTAGGCGAAAGCCCAAAAAGTAATCTCGGAAATCGGGATCGCTGCGATGCCGGTCGGCCGAACGCACGTTGCGCGGCTCGTCGTTCCAGGAGCCGCCGCGCACCACGAACTGGCGGCCCGCCGCCGGCGCCTCACAACTCTGAATGGGCGCCTGGGAGTCCTCGTCATAGAGGGAACAGGTCCATTCCAGCACGTTACCGGCCATGTCGTACAGACCGAAATCGTTGTTCCGGTAACTACCGACCGGCGCTGTATAGATCTCGCCATCATGACATTGCATGACCGTCCAGCCGACAAAAACCCGCTTGCCGTCCAAATCGGCGGCGTTGGCATAGGCGCAGCCTCGGTCGGGGTCGTCGCCCCAATAGCGGCTGGTTCTCGTCCCGGCGCGCGCCGCGTACTCCCACTCCGTCTCCGTGGGCAAGCGGTAGCGCTGGCCGGTTTGCTGGGACAGCCACGCGGCATAGGCCGCGGCATCCCGCCAGCTCACATTGAGCACCGGCCGTCGGCCACGCCCCCAACCCTGATCGGGAGGCAACGGATGCCCCGTCGCCGTCGCGTAGCGGTCGTATTCGTGAAACATCACTTCGTACCTACCGATGGCGAAGGACTTCGCAATCCGTACCGAATGCAACGACTCGTCGCTGTAGCGGCCTTTCTCGCTGGTCGGGGACCCCATTAAAAATCCGCCAGCCGGAATGACGATCATGTCCGGGCCCTGCGAACCATCGTTCAGCCGATCCCGTAGCAGCGGGTTGTTTGGACTCAACCGAGCCAGCGCGGTCTCGGCTTCGGCCCGGTGACCGCATGCCGGCGCGCAGCGGTCCAGATAGGCCCAATACGATTCGCGGGTATTGGCACGTCGGGCAGTGGCGAAAGCGTCGGTATCCAGACGCCGAGCCTTATCCATCGCTTCGGCTTCCTTCAACCGCCGGGTCAGCTCCACCAGTTCGGGCGGGGACGGTTGCAAGGATTCAAGCTTTTTGAACCACTTGTGAGCCTCACCCAGTTCCGAGCGATCCAAGCCAGCCCGAGCCCGCGCCGTCCAAACCAGCACTACTCGCCGCCGCCCGTCCGTAATGAACGGATCGTCCGGCGTCAGTTTCACCAGGGCGTCCAGTTGGGCCAGGGCTTGATCGCCCTGCCTACCGTCGTCTTTTTGGTCCAGATCTTGCGCCAACGCTTCGAACTTTGCCTTGAGTTCACCGATCTGCTGTTGGATTTCCAAATCCGAAATGGCCTGTCGCGCTTGCTTCTCGTAGCCGCAACGCGGGCAGCGCTGCAGGTAAAGCCGGTAAGCCAACAGCGTGTTCACCCGTTTGGCCGCCTCGAAAGCACGCAGATCGACCGCGCTTTCCACCTCGTGCAAGGAGGCGGCCTGGTCCTCGGTCGGTAGCGTTTCCACTTCCCGAGCGGTTTCGCCGGCGGCGACCGGAGGGTGCTGGCCGGACTCGAGCGCCTGCTCTTGCCGCGTGGCCAGCCAGAAAATCGCGACGGCGGCGACCAAGCCCAAACCCGCCACCAGCATCCAACGAGGGCTCAGGATCGAATTCAGTCCTTGACGCGCCACCACCGTCGGCCGTTGCGCCGCATCCAGAGCGCCAAGGAATGCGCCGGCCTCGGTCGGACACAACTCGCTGGGGTAGGCCAAGCCTCGCCGCAGGACGCGCCAGGCGTCATCCATCAATCCTGGCGGACGCGGCACCATGTTGGGCGAATTGCCCTGGGCCTCATGGGCGCTCCGCCCGGCCAGGGCCTGGTAAACCAGCAGAGCCAGGGCGTACACGTCGCGGCGGAAAGCGATATCGGCGGCGACCGATTCCACCGCGCCTTCGGCGTCCGCCTCCCCCGCCGAACCGCCGGTGCTGAACAGGCCAGCACTGAACAGGACGCTGCGGGGCTCTCGCGGTTTGGTCGCCAACCCGAACCCCAACAGCTTGATTTCCCCCTGGTCACTGGAAAACACCATGTCCGCGTCCAAATGCTGGTGGGGCAATCGATGTTCCCGTCGCGCGTAATCCAACGCCGCCGCCACTGGGCTGAGCCATTGCAGCACCGTTTCCCAAGGCAGGCCGTTTTGATCCTGCTCTCGCAGTAATTGGCCGAACGTGCGCCCTTGTCGATGATTGATGTACTCCATCTCGGCGAACGCCCAACCATCGGCGCCGTGCCGCCAGCCTTCAATGCCGGCAATGTTGGGATGCACGAGCTTCGCGGCCTGTTCCACCCGGGCCTTGACCTTGGTCAGATAGGCGCGCAGGCTGATTAGATCCGCTCGCAATGCCCGTTGGTCACGCCCGGACTCACGCGGACCAGACAGAAAGCCCGCCGGCAGAAAAAGCTTGATGGCGCGAAAATCGCCGTCCGTGTCATCGCCACCTTTTGAAGCCGGCATGACGATGCGTACCAGCCATATCCGTTTCCGGCCGCTGAGATCGTGCAACAGACGAACCCGTCGTTCGACGGGTCCGATCGCCATTCCGGGTTCCAGCGCGTCCAGTTCCTGCTCGCGCCAGAGCGGCGGAACTTGCGGATCGATCTCGACATCGATCGTCAGCCCGCCCACCGTGGATTGAACGCCACCGGCGCGATCCTCCGAAACCGCTTCCCGCAATAAGGTCTCTTGGCGGCGTGCCAGTTCGGCTTCGTCCAAGCGGCCGGCGGCATACTCTGCCGCAAGTTCTTCAAGACGCGTTTCGAGGTTCATAAGCTACGGATTCGCCGTGTGATTCTGAAGATGTGTTTGAATTGGCGACTGTAAACTGCATTATTGTCTAGTTTAGCAGAATGATGAAACCAGCTGACGCCACTCTCAAGGAGATTCCATGGGATTCCATCGCGTGGGGGTTTAACATACCGGTAACGATGCCCTTATTCCATGACCGGCCCCGCCTACAGATGCGCACCCACACCGATCCCACCACCACGAACTCGGCCAACGCCTCCGACCGATCGTTACCGGACAATGTAGCTTTCAGAGAACTCGATGCCGAGGATCTTCCGGGGGAACCAGTTCTCCAGGACGATGCCTCGTTGGAAATCGCCGTGCGCTCGTTGCTTTCGCCGACCGGCCATGGCCGTCGCGAAAATCAGGATAACTTTCTGACCGTGGACAGCTTGGGCCAAGCTCGCTTGCTGTGGCACGAACAGGAAACCCGACTGCGGCTGGCCGACTGGCCAGCCGGACACCGGCGGCTTGCCGTGCTCGATGGCATGGGCGGGCACAGCCACGGCCGAGAGGCGGCCGAAAAAGTCATCGAAGGGTTGCTTGGCCTACCAGCCGCCGCCGATCTTGCCCAACTCTCCGAGGCCCTTGACGCCCTGCACCAGCGGCTTTATCAGGAATTCCACACGGCGGGGCTGGAAACCGGCTGCACCTTGGTGCTGCTGGAAATCCCCCATCAAGGTTCCGCCATGCTGTTTCACGTCGGCGACTCGCGGCTGTACGCCATCGACGAGCATCGGGTCCAATGTTTGACCGTGGATCATGTCCCGGCCACTCACTTGGCGATGCTCGGCCTGCTGAATGGCGCTCAGTGGTTCCAGCAGGTCCACATTCAAACCAGCTCCCAAATCAGTCAGGCGTTCATTCTCGGCAGTACCCTAGGCGTGCCGCATCTTTACGCGGAAACCATCGACGCCAACCTGTACGAATTGCATGAAGGTAACTTGCCTCTTTTTCTGCGCGGCCTGGGCGACCGTCGCATCCTGACGCTGGAACCGGGCCGGGTTTACCTGATCGCCAGCGACGGCCTCTGGCACTTGAGCAGGCCGCAGGCTTTCATTCAGCGTTGGCCGGCGCTGCTGGCGCAACCGCAACGCCCTTTGGAGGAATTGATGGACGAGTTGCTGGCGGTCCTGGCCGAAACCATCCACCAACAGCGCAGCCTGCCCGACGATAACTGCACGGTCATCCTGGTCCGCAAACCCCTCCAGACCCAGTGTCCGCCAAATCGACCCTGAGCCACCGCATCGAGGACCCGCGCTTGAAGATCCGGCATCTCCTGTTCTTGTTACTGGCCCTGTCGGCGATTGCCTTCATGCAACCGCTGGTCTTCTTTCTAGGCGGGCTGACCCTGTTGCTGGGCGTGGGAGCCTTGATCTATCGGGATCTGTCGCCGGCCGGTCAGGATGCCGTGGAACGCCGGGTACTTGGCTGGCTGCGGCGGACTCGCGCCGGTTCGGCGGCGGAAAACAACTCGCCGGCGCTCCCCGCCCGGCATTTGTCGACCGCCTTGCCCGAAGCCGGCATACCCACCGAACGGAACCGCCGCGCTCGGACCAAAACCGCCTGCGGCGACCCGGCGGCGGCTATCCCGCCGCAAGCGCCCAACCCGACCGATGGCTCACCGGCCGTTTGATTTTCGAGGCCAGGGAAACCGACGGGCGTTATCATTGCCGATTCAGCGGCAACCCAGTCCTCGGGGGTGAGGAACGAATGACTGGACATCAGGGTACGCCGACCGGATCGTCGGCCCTGTCAAAACGAGGGTGCCGAACATCGCGGCAACGCCCGACACCCGTCGATCTCGGTGACCAGCGTCAGAGCGAGACCCCCATCCGCGCCATTCCACGCAAAATCGTATAAATCTCGTCTTTCAGATGCAGCCTTTGCTTTTTGAGGTCTTCCGTGTAGAAGTCCGAAGGTGTCTCGATCTGCAACTCAATACGTTCCACTTCGCCGTTGACCACATGATACTCGTCGTATAGCTCGGCGAACCTGGAATCGGCGGCCTTCAACTCGGCGATGCGATCCTTGTATTCGGGGAATTCGTGGAACAGATCGTGGCTCTCTCCAAGCATCGGGTTGTCCTCCTGATCATGGTTTTATTGTGGACAAATGAACGTTTGATGAAAGTTGAGTATAAAAGCATCATACGCCATTCGTCAGCACCCGAAGCGCCGGGAGGTTCAGGCGCCGAGCGGCCGCGCGTGGTCAT
Source organism: Candidatus Competibacteraceae bacterium (assembly GCA_020445045.1). Lineage (GTDB taxonomy): Bacteria > Pseudomonadota > Gammaproteobacteria > Competibacterales > Competibacteraceae > Competibacter. Next base: position 1,804 of record JAGRHI010000208.1, on the reverse strand, counting down.
GGCGGAGCGACCGCACAAGATTCACCTCGCCCTCACCGACGGCCCGGAGCGACCCGTCAGCCAGTTGTTCACCAGATATTCAAATGCATCGAGAGATCCATCCCATGAAGCATAAACCCGCCAGTTTGATCCTGTCGTTATTCGCCGCATCCCTGTGTCTGACCGGCGCCGGTCTGAGCGGCTGCAACACCGTCAAGGGGGCCGGTCAGGATCTGAAGTCCGCCGGACAGGCCATCGAACGCAAGGCCGAGCAGAAAAAGTCTTATTGACCCAGCCGCGCGGTCAACCCTCGCGATCTGGACGCCAAATCCAGGCCGCCCTCGACCGGGGCCAACGTGGCGATTCATCACGCCAATGACTGGGGCGGCGTCGGTACCGCGCGGCGTGCCAACGCCGCCCCACGAACATCAATCCCCCTCGTGGCAGAAGTTGATCAGGCCAAGAGTCGAGGCATCGTGCCCGACCGCCGGCCGCTCGCCCTGCAACTCCGGCAGGATGGCGTTGGCCAGTTGCTTGCCCAGTTCCACGCCCCACTGATCGAAGGAATTGATGTTCCAGATTACGCCCTGAGTGAACACCTTATGCTCGTACAGCGCCAGCAAGGCGCCTAGTACTTGCGGGGTCAGGCGATGGTAGAACAAGCTGGTACTCGGCCGGTTGCCGGGAAAGATCTTGTAGGGCAACAATTGCTCCAGCGCCTCGCCACTCAGTCCCTGTTTTTCCAGTTCGGCGCGGGCCTGCGCCTCGGTCTTGCCCACCATCAGCGCCTCGGCCTGCGCCAGGCAGTTGGCCAGCAGGATCGGGTGATGGTCGCCAATGGGATTAGGGCTGCGCGCGGGGGCGAGAAAATCCGCCGGCACCAGATGTGTCCCCTGATGCAGCAATTGGTAGAACGCATGCTGACCGTTGTTCCCCAAGCCGCCCCATAGAATCGGTCCGGTCTTGACCTGAACCGCCTGACCGTCCCGATCGATGGACTTGCCGTTGCTCTCCATGTCCAGTTGTTGCAGATAGTCGGGCAACGAACGCAGATAATCGTCGTAAACCAGCGTCACCTGGCTGTCGGCGCCGAAAAAGTCGATGTACCAGACGCCAAGCAGCGCCAGGATCATCGGTAGATTCTCCTCCGGCGGCGCGGTGCGGAAGTGCTCGTCCATCTCGTGCGCGCCTTCGAGCAGCTCCGTGAACTGGTCCACGCCGAGATAAACCATGATCGGCAGGCCGATGGCCGACCACAGCGAATAGCGCCCGCCAACCCAATCCCAGAACTCGAACATGTTGGCGGTATCGATGCCGAACTTGCTCACCCCGGCGGCGTTGGTGGACACCGCCACGAAGTGCTTGGCCACCGCCGACTCATCGCCCAGTTCCTTGATCAACCAGGCGCGGGCGGTGTGCGCATTGGTCATGGTTTCCTGGGTGGTGAAGGTTTTGGAGGCGACGATGAACAAGGTGCTTTCCGGATCACAATCGGCCAGTACGTGACTGATGTGCGCGCCGTCCACGTTGGAAACGAAGTGCATCCGCAAGGTCGGATCGCCGTAGGGCTCCAGCGCCTGGCAAACCATCTTCGGCCCGAGATCGGAACCGCCGATGCCGATGTTGACCACATCGCGGATGCGCTTGCCAGTGTGACCACGCCACTTGCCGCGCCGAACCTGTTCGGAGAACTTGCGCATGTGCTCCAGCACGTCGTTCACACCCGGCATCACATCTTGTCCGTTGACGAGGATCGGCCGGTTGCCGCGGTTGCGCAGAGCAACGTGCAGCACGGAACGACGTTCGGTGTGGTTGATCATCTCGC
>JAGRHI010000207.1:222-8635 GCA_020445045.1 Candidatus Competibacteraceae bacterium | reverse complement strand
CCGCGATGTCCAGGGCGATGACCCAGCCGGCGCAGGCGCTGTTCACGTCGAATACCCCGGCGCGGCGCGCCCCCAGCTTGGCTTGCACCACCGCCGCCGTGGCCGGGCTGAGATAATCCGGGGTGTCGGTGGCGATGATGATCCGGTCGAGATCGGCCGGTTCCAGGCCGGCCCGCTCCAGCGCCACCTGGGCGGCCGCGACCGCCAGATCCGAGGTCGTCTGATCCTCGGCCATGAAATGGCGTTCGCGGATACCGACGTTTTCCACCAGCCAATCGCCGACCGATTCGCCCAGTAAGCGATCGAAGTCGGCGTTGGTCATCAGCCGTTCCGGGACGTAGCCGCCGGAACTCAGGATTTGGGCATGACGCATCGCAACCTCCACAACGCAATGCCAGCGGTTCCGCCGGCGACAATCATCGTTACCCTACTCCAGACTGGCGAACAAGTCCCAGTGGCCGACCGACAAGCGGGAGTGACCACGCTCGATCAGGTCGCGCCGATGCCGTGACCAATCGTCCAGCCAAATATTCGGTCCGGGCGCGATGTGCCGCGCGGCCTCCGTCCAGCCGTCCAGCAGCGCCGTTTGCAAGGCCGCGTCTTGCGCGGCCAGCAGCCAGGGACTGGGCCGCAAATCCACCCGGTAATCCAGCCGTTCGAGCAAATCCGCCAATGTGGGAGCGGCATCGGGGCCGAGTGCCGAACCGAAGCCCTTGTCGGTGCATTGATGGCGATTGATCCATTCACGCACCCGTTCGTCGTCTTCCATCGCGGGTTCCCAGGCGATGGAACCGTCGTAGCTGAGTACGATCAGCAGCGCCGCTCGCCATTGCCGGCAGCGTCGGGCCAAGCGCGCCAGCCAGTCGGCCGACACCAGATCGATCAAGGCGGAGGCCGTGATCAGTCGCGGGTTCGGAGCCGCCGCCAGCCGCGCCCAGTCCTCGTTCAAGTCCAGGCATAACCGCTCCAGCCGGTAATGGTTGGCGTCGTCCTCCAGAATCAACGTTTCGTCGCCTTCGTCGGTTGCCGTCATTCCCCGTCTTACCGCCCACTGACGGAGCGCCTCGCCGGCTCGCGCCAGCAACGCCGGGTCGTGATCCAGCAGTCGCCAACGCTGCTTCCCGCCGAGGACGCGGGCGAGACAGCGGAAGTTGCTCCCGGTGCCACTACCGAGATCCAGCACGGACAGGGCATCATGGCGTCGCCGCCAGGCGATCAGCCGGGCGGTCAGTGCCGGGCTGCGGGCAGCCGCATCGGCGGGTTCGCGCAGGCGCAGCCATTCGGCGGAGAAGCCGCTCATGTCGCCGGAACCGCGTCCAGCGCCGCCGCGAAGCGCGCGCCGATTTCCGGCCAGCCCGGCAGGGACTGGCGGGCCGCGCGGGCGCCGGCGGCCAGACCTTCGCGCACCCCGGACTCGGTCATCACTCGCGCCAATGCCTCGGTCAGCGCCGCCTCGTTACCGGGTGGCGCCAGCAGCCCCGCATCCGCCGGCACCGTGTCGGGAATCGCGCCCGCCGTGGTGCTGACGATCGGCAATCCCCGCGCCAGCGCCTCGGCCAGCGCCATGCCATAGCCCTCGTGATGGGACGGCAGCACGAAGGCATCGGCTCGCCGGTAGCGAACCGCCAGAGCCGCCGCGTCCAGTTCGCCCAGAAACTCGATGCGCTCGGTCAAGCCCAGTTCCATCGCCAATTGGCGTAGCAGGGCGGCGGTGGGTGGATGCAGTCGTTCGCTGCCGGCGCAGAACAGCCGCCAGGGATGCCGCTTGAGTCGCGCCAGGGCGCGAAACAGCACGGCGTGGCCCTTGCGCGGGATCAGCGAAGCCACGCACAGCAGGGCCAGCGCCGCGCCGCCCGAACCTTCCGCCAGCGGCGCGGGATCGGTGCCGGGCGGAATCGCGGCGCAGCGTTCCGGCGCCACCTCGTAGTCGGTCAGCAACGCCCGCGCCGTGCTGGGACTGGTGACGATCACCTGACGGACATGGCGCAGCGCCTCGCGTTCGCTGGCGTGAAGCTGCTGGCTGACCCTTTCGTCCAGCCCGGTTTCCAGCGCCAGCGGATGGTGGAGCAGCGCCACCAGCCGTAAGCGATCCCGCCACGCGGCGGCGACCGCCGGCATGGCGCCCAGCGCCAGACCGTCGATGACCGCCAGCACCCGCTCCGGCAGCGCGGCCAGCACCGCGTCGGCCTCGCGCAGCGCCGCTGGGGTCGGGCGCGGAAAGCTGGCGTCGAGCCGCCGGAGTTCGACCCGCCAGCCCAGCGCCGCCAGTCCGGCCATGATCCGCCGGTCGTACAGATAGCCGCCGGTACGGGTATCGGGATCGCCGGGAATCAGGAACCAGACCGATTTCAAGGTAGCGTTCCTTCGTAGGACGCCCAGGCGACATGGGATTCGTGCAAGGTGACGCGCATCGAACTCAGGCCGGCGGCATTCGGTCCCAATTGCCCTTCCTCGATCCGCGCCGCGACGCGGTCGAAGATTTCGCGGGCCAGGAATTCGGTGGTGGTGTTGCGGCCGGCAAATTCCGGCAGTTGGTCGAGATCGCGAAAGTTGAGATCGCCGAGCACGGCGCGCAGGCAGTCGCCGAGCTTGCCGATGTCCGCGACCACGCCGTCCGGGTCCAGTTCGGGACGGCGCAGTTCCAGATCGACGACGTAGGTCGCGCCGTGCGGGCGCTGGGCGGGACCGAAGGTATCCCCCCGGAAACTGTGGGCGATCATGAAGTGATCGCGGACGCAGACGGTGTACATGCTTTGACCTTGGGTGGGGTGGGTGAAGGAAGGAACCGCCGGTGGAAACCGTGCATGGATTCGGTTCCGGCGGGCGCGGGTCCGTCGACGACATACCGCATGAGCCGCTTGTGGGGACCATTCCATGCGCTCGGTTATTGGCGCGGTTCCAGATCGGACTGGATTTCGGTCACATACGCCACGCCGTCGCGCATTTCCCAGCGCACGTCGCAATCATACAGCCGCATGCCGTAACGTTGGGGCGCGGCGCCGGTGCCGCGGTAGGCCGGGCGCGGGTCCTGGCGCAGGATCTGGACGATCAGGCCGCGCAGCTCGTTGGCCGGCCAAGTCGCGCAGAACGCCGCCGCCGCCGGGCTGAACTCAACCGGCAGGTGCGGCGGTGCTTCGGTCGCGAAACCGCCGGTCGCCTCGGGAAGGCAGTCGGCATAGGGCAGATAGGGTTTGATGTCCAGCACCGGCGTTCCATCCAGCAGATCCACCCCCGCCAGGTGCAGCGTCACCCGCTGATGGGCGATGGCCACCCGTTCCAGCCGGACCACCGATAGCCCGATGGGGTTGGGGCGGAAGGTGGAGCGGGTGGCGAATACTCCCAGCCGCCGGTTGCCGCCCAGGCGCGGTGGTCGCACCGTCGGTTGCCAGCGGCCGGTCGGCGTGCCGTGAAACACGAACACCAGCCATAGGTGAGAGAACGCCTCCAGACCGCGCACCGCCGCCGCTTGCCCGTAGGGCGGCGACAATTCCAAGGTCGCTCGCGCCGCCGGCGCCAGCCCCGGTTGGCGCGGAATGCCGAATTTCTCGCGGAAACAGGAGCGGATGACGCCGATCGGCGTGAACTGGAACATCTACAACCACCCGGCCTTCCTCAAATAACGGTGCAGCACCAGGCAAACGACCGTTACGCATCCCATCACGATGGGATAGCCATACCGCCATTCGAGTTCGGGGAACCAACCCTTGAAATTCATGCCGTAGATGCTGAACACCACGGTCGGGATCGCCAGCAGCGCCCCCCAGCCAGCCAGCCGCTTGGTCGCCTCGTTCTGGCGGGCCGCGCCGAGCGACAAGCTGATTTGCAGGGCGAACGCCAGGGTTTCCCGGATGATTTCCACGGCTTCGTTGATGCGCAGGGCATGATCGTGGACATCGCGGAAATAGGGCCGGATATCGTCGGGAACATGTTGGCTGAACACTTTGGTCAGCAGATAATTGCAAACCTCGACCAGCGGCGCGGCGGCGCGGCGCAATTCCACCAGATCGCGCTTGAATTGGTAGAGCTGGCCGAGGTCATCCTGACTGAAATCACCCTTGAACAACCGTTCCTCCAGCTCCTCCACGGCGTCTTCCACGGTGTTGAGAATCGGGAAGTAGTTGTCCACCACGAAATCGAGGATGGCGTACAGCACGAATCCCGACCCCTTGCTCAGCAGATTCGGGTTACTCTCGCAGCGAGCGCGCACCGTGGTGTAGGACAGCGAAGCGCCATGCCGTACCGACACCAGATAGCGTGGCCCGACGAACAGATGCGTTTCGCCAAAATTGACCTTGCCTTCCTCATTCATCTGAGCGGTCCGCAGCACCACGAACAGGCAGTCGCCGTACAGCTCCACCTTTGGGCGCTGATGGGCATGGTGAGCATCCTCGGTGGCCAGTTCGTGCAGGCCGAACAACTCTTGCGTCCGTGTCATTAGTTTCTCGTCCGGCTCGCGCAGCCCTAGCCAGACGAAAGCCTCTGGCCGATCCCGCAGTGCTGGAATATCCTCCAGCAGGATGTCGGGCAGCTTACGACCGTCGGCATAGGCGGTGCAGTTGACAATCATGTGTCTATCTCCCTCCTATTACCTTACAATAAGTAGTATTTTTAGGCGTGGTAAGGAGGATTGCGGACCTCCTGTTCATCACATTTGTTGAATAATCGCGGAGGATCGAGATGGCGCGGCATCGGGTGTGCGACGAAGGCGATATTCCCGTCGGGGGAGTCAGGGCATACAAGGCGGGTGGTCAAACCGTGGCGGTCTTTCATCTGGACGATGGTTTTTACTCGACACAGAATGACTGTACTCACCTGTTTGCGTCCCTGCACAAGGGCAAGATGATCAAGGGTGGCCAGATCGAATGCCCGCACCACCGAACGCGCTTCGACATCCGCACCGGCAGCGTGGTGTGCTGGGCCAACCATCCGCCGGGGGTACGGCTACTCAATTTTCTACGCGCCAAGAAAGCGCTCAGAACGTATCCGGTCACGGTCGAGGCCGGGCAGGTGTTCGTGGAGATTTGACGGCCGTCAGTGCGAATGCGGCCGCGTTTCCGGCCGATAAGGCTCCTCGCGGTCATGCAGGTGCATGCGGTAATCGACGAAGCCGGCACGGTCGTCGAAATGCAGGAAAGGGTTGCCGGCGAGTTGCTCGGCCATGGTCGAGGTCGGCGTGATGCCGTAGTTGTGGCCGGGCCGGATGAGGGTGTGATCCGGCAGCCGTTCGCCCAGCCGGCGTAGCGTGTGGTACATCTGTTCGGGGTCGCCGCCGCGCAGATCGCAGCGCCCGCAACCGAACACGAACAAGGTATCTCCGGTCAATACTTGATCGCCCAGTCGATAGCAGGCCGAACCGGGCGTGTGGCCGGGGGTATGCAGCACTTCGATCTCGGTTTCGCCCAGGCGGATGCGGTCGCCGCCTTCGTGCAGGGTCGGCAGATCGAGATAGCGATCCCAAAACGCCGCTTCGGTTCTGAGCAGGTGCAACTGGGCGTCGCTGGCATTCAGCAGCGCTTCCACCCCGTTGATGTGGTCGAAATGGCTATGGGTCAACAGAATATCGGTGATCCGCGGCCCGCGCCGCGCGACCAGGTCGAGGATGGCCGGCACATCCCAGGCTGGGTCCACCACCGCCGCGCGGTTGCTGGCGTGATCGTGAATCACGTAAATGAAGTTGCCCATGTGCCCGAGTTCCAGGGCATGGATGGTGTAAGGGGCGGTGTGATCGGTCATCGCGCGTTCTCCCGGTTGCGAAAAGCCGCCGCCCGCGATCGCGTCATCCGAATGCGGCGGCCGAGCCTTGGAACATTGACAGCGGTTGTCACTCTGAACATGCCGAACAGGGACCCGGCGCGTTCGGATGCGCCGGGTCCTTTTAGCCGGAGGGATTGTCCATGCGCTTCAGTCAAGATATCGATACCAGCCAACACTTTGTCCGGGGTTATGGTCCGGGCTGGATCAAGATCAACGAACAGGAAATCCGTCGCAGTTTGATCGTGACCCCGGAACGATTGATCGTCGATTGGCCACCGCAAGCCTTCGCCGATCTGGAGGGCGCGCATTTCGAGGCGATCGCCCAATTGGAACCCGAGATCGTGGTGCTGGGAACCGGCGACCGCCAGCGGTTTCCGCACCCACGCCTGACGCAGTCGCTGCTAGCGCGTGGCGTGGGCGTGGAGGTCATGGATACGGGCGCCGCTTGCCGGACTTACAACATCGTGATGCTGGAAGGCCGTCGGGTCGCGGCCGCGCTGCTGCTGATGTTCGACTAGCGCGGCGGGGGCGGCGGCGAGGCGATTCCCGGATTTCCCCGCCACGCCGGAGCAAGGGAGCCTTCTACAAGAAATCCTGCGAAAATCCTTCGCTTTCCAGAATCTTGCGCAACCGGCGCAGCGCATCGATCTGGATTTGCCGCACCCGCTCGCGGGTCACGCCGATTTCGTTGCCGACCTGTTCCAGGGTGGCTTTTTCCTGACCGCCCAGACCGAAGCGCCGCTTGACCACGATCCGTTGCTTGTCGTTCAACTGGTCCAGCCAGAGATCCAGCTTTTCGTTGAGGTCGGCATCCTGCAGCAATTGCGAAGGATCGGGATTATTGTCGTCGGGGATGGCGTCCAGCAGCGAACGGTCTTCGTCCTTGCCGATCGGGGTGTCCACCGAGGCCACCCGTTCGTTGAGTTGCAACATCCGTTTCACGTCGGCGACCGACTTGTCCATGACCTGAGCGATTTCCTCGGCGGAGGGCTCATGGTCCAGCGACTGCGTCAGTTGCCGGGTTACCCGCAAATAACCGTTGATTTCCTTGATGATGTGGATCGGCAAGCGGATGGTGCGGGTCTGGTTCATCAGCGCCCGCTCGATGGTCTGGCGGATCCACCAGGTCGCGTAGGTCGAAAAACGGAAGCCGCGTTCGGGATCGAATTTCTCGACGGCGTGAATCAGTCCCAGGTTGCCTTCCTCGATCAGGTCGAGCAGGCTGAGACCGCGGTTCATGTAGCGGCGGGCGATTTTCACCACCAGACGCAGGTTGCTTTCGACCATGCGGTTACGGGCGGCGGCGTCACCCTGTAACACCCGGCGGGCGAAGTACACTTCTTCCTGGGCGGTCAGCAGCGGGGAAAAGCCAATTTCGCTCAGGTACATCCGGGTGGCGTCCAATTCCTCCGGGGTAAACTCGCGGGTGCTCGTCGCGGGCGCCTGCCACGGCGATTCCACGGCATCCATTTCCCCGTCCTCCACGACGACATCTTCCTCCTCGGCATCCTCCAGTTTGTCTTCGTCCAGCAGTGGGTCTTCCATGCGCAGTTCATCGTCGCACACCACTGGCTCCAGACAGGCATTCATCCGTCGGGACATCGATACCTCCTCGACATGTTTCGCTTGGTGGGTTGTCTTGATGGCGCTAGGGCAAGGGCCGCTTGCGCCTTGTTATGTTTTTGTCGGCCGATTTTCGCGAGCCGGCATTGGCTCGCCGGCGTGCCTTGGCGCCGCCGCGTGCTTTCGGCCCGCGTTCGGAAAGTCGAAATTGATCCATCCTTGCTCCAAACTCCAAACGCTGGGCGATGATAAGCTTTTCATGGCGGGTGAGTCTACTGGTGTTGTGTCTATTATTAGAGACATAAAACTGGGACTTCTGGTATTTTCATGCATCATCAATCCTGCAACCACTGCGTCAGGGTGGCCAGCGCGCCATGGCGAGTGAGATCGACCTGCAAGGGCGTGATGGCGACATGGCCGGCGCGCACGGCGTGGAAATCGGTGCCTGGACCCGCGTCCTGTTCGGGGCCGGCCGGTCCCACCCAATAGATCGGTCGACCGCGCGGATCGGTGCTTTTGATGACCGGTTCCGATTTATGGCGGTGGCCGAGCCGGACGACCCGAAATCCGGCCAGTTGTTCCCACGGCAGATCGGGAACGTTGACGTTGAGGATGGAATCGGAGGGTAGTGGCCGTTCTCGCAAGCGGCGCACCAGCCAGACCGCCACCCGAGCGGCGGTGTCGAAGTGTTGGGGACACGGCGCGGCTTGCGAGATCGCAATCGCCGGCAGACCGAGAAAGCGGCCTTCCATCGCCGCCGCCACCGTCCCGGAGTAGATCACGTCGTCACCCATGTTCGGGCCGTTGTTGATCCCCGAAACCACCATGTCCGGCTCGCGCTCCAACAGGCCGGTGATGGCGAGGTGGACACAATCGGTCGGCGTGCCCTCGACGCTGTGGAAACCGTTGTCGTGGCGGGTGACGTATAGTGGATTCTTGAGGCTGAGCGAGTTACTGGCTCCGCTGCGGTCGCGGTCGGGCGCGACCACGGTGATCTCCGCCAGCTCTTTCAAGGCGGCGGCCAGGCAAAGCAGACCCGGTGCCTGATAGCCATCGTCGTTGCTGACCAATATGTGCATGTAGGGAATCTATTCTC
>JAGRHI010000207.1:0-163 GCA_020445045.1 Candidatus Competibacteraceae bacterium | reverse complement strand
GCCTGCCGTCCCGGCCGGACGCCCTAACGATCTCCAACGAGGCGCCCATGACCAAGCCGTTTGCGCTCGATCCACGGGATCGGGAATTGTTCCGGCAGAGCGTCGGCCCGGTCAAGCCGCTGCGCTGCGATCGGATCGACCCCATCCCATCCCATCCCGCCCC
>JAGRHI010000206.1:14756-25703 GCA_020445045.1 Candidatus Competibacteraceae bacterium | reverse complement strand
ACCAGCATCGACGGCGTCGGCGCCAAATAGTGCGGGTAGACGATCTCCAGCAAATGCTGGGTGAACCGCGGGAACTCGTCGTCCATCTTGAGCCGCACCCGCCCCGCCAGGAAGCTGAAACCCTCCAGCAACCGCTCGACGTAGGGATCGGCGCACTCGAACCCCTCCAACCCCAACCGCCCGGCGATCTTCGGGAACTCGCGGGCGAATTCCCCGCCCAGTTCGCGCAGGTGCTGGAGTTCCCGGTTGTAGTATTCGAGCAGGCGGGGATCCATCAGTGCTCCCTCGTCCGGGTGGCTTCCTCGACCTTGACCTGACCGCTTTCCAGGTCGATCTCGGTTTTCCAATACAATTGCAGGGGCATGGGCTGCCCCCACAACTCTCCTTCGATCTCGAAGGTCAGCGCGTTATGGCTCATGCGCTCCTCGGTAAAGGCCGCGCGCACCCGCAGGGAGTTGCGCAGGATGCGTGGTTCGAAATCCAGGATCACTTGACGCAGAATGAGCTCCAACCCATCCACGTCCAGGCTACGGGCCGTCATCCCGGCCAGCGGCGGCAAACCAAAATTGATGGTCGACCGGGCGGCGAAGGGATAACGCTCGATGTCGCTGTTCTCTGGCATCCGACTGGCGTTGAACAGCCAAGCCAGATCGCGCAGCACGCACTCGCGCAGACGGTTCATGGACAGCACCCGCTTATCGCGCGATTCCTGGCGCTGGTCCGGCTCGTCGTCGGTCAGACGGTCCAACAGCGAAGGTTGCAGTCGCTCCCTGGGAGTGAGTTCAGCCATTGTCGGAATCGGCCGTCGCCCGTGGCGCGGCTTCCTGAACGACCAGATCGATCCGCCGAATATCGAGCAGCGGATATTCGTTTTGATCGGTGGCCAACATACGCTGGCCAATACCTACGTAGATCCCGCTCTCCTGCTCCAGCCATTCGGTCTTGCGGCCCAGTTGTACCTGTGGATCGGCGCTGGCCGGTGAGCCGGGATAGCGCGCCGGAATCAAGCCCACGGCTTCGCCGCCGTTGGCCCAGGTAAAGCCGGCGGGCATCCAGACGCAGTCGCGCAGGTCGCTGGGCTGTTCGAGCGCGAGCGTGCGGATCCGCTGCCATGGAATCCAGTAATAGCGGCCGTTGATGACAGCCTCCAGCATCGGCCCCAACCGCGGGTCGGCGTCAGCAAGCCATTCGAACGGCTGGCCGTCCAGCGTTCCCGCCGTCGCCGCCGCGCCCTCGAACGCCTGGTCGCGGGTCGTCTGGGCTTGAGCATGATGGCCATCGGCGGTCAACTGCAACGCTTCCAGCAACAACGCCATCCAAGGCTCGGGATCACCGAAGATCAGCGGCGAACGGCGGCCCGCGAACACCTCGGCGCGCAGCAACTCGCAGCGGAGGGCTTCGCGGTAGGTCTGCACCATCGGCAGGGATTCGGGATCCATCTCCTCCAGCACGTTCAACTGGTTCGACGCCCGCTCCCATTGGCCCAGCACCGCCAGCAACTGAAACAGAAAGATGCGATATTTGGCGTTGGCGGGCTCCTTGCGCACCTGCGCCTGCAACTCGGCCAGAGCGTCCTGCAAACGGCCTTCGCGTACACTTTGCTCGGCTTGCATAAACGGTGTGTCCCGCTGCTTGGGGGTGAAAAAACACCGCGCACTCGGACCGAACCAGCATCCGAATGCGCGGAATCCGCGTCTTGGCCCCGAAACGAATGCGCCCGTCGTCAGACCTTCTTGTTGGTCTTGACATCCCAGCCAGCCTTGCCGGCCGATTTGGTCGCACCCTTCTCATCCTGGGTGAAGTATTCCTGGGTCATGTTGGTGAAGTTCAGCGACAGACTCTCGATCGGCAGGCCGGCGCCGTCGCTGCCACCGGTCTGGTAGCTACTGACGAGCACGTCCTTGAACTTGAACTCCAGGAATTTCTTCTGCCCGCCTTCCTTGCCGGTCGGCTTGCGCATCACCAGGGTGGCCTCGGGGTAGTGGTGGCCCGAGCAGCACGACAGCAGCAGTTCGGGCGAAGCGGCGCAGAAGTGCATGGTGTAGCTGAAGTCCTGCATCTGCACCTTGCTGGCGCCCAAGCCGGTGCCGTGCCCGGCGGTACCCATCTGGCTGGCGCCCCAACTCCAGCTCAGTACCTCGATCCATTCCTTGAACTCGTGGTCCTTACATTCGCCCTTCACGTCGCCAATTTTCAAAAATGCATCAGCCATGGTCGTATCCTCTCAATGTGGGTATGGAAACTGCCGGCGGGTTACCCCGCCCCTGCGAGCAACGGCGCCTTTCCCGCCCGGCCTCGGGCGCAAAAGACTGGAAGTTCCGTCGTCGATTTTAGATAATGCACCTTGTATGCCAAAACACAAGTCATTATTTCCAAACAACTTGTTTCCATTTTCTTCCGGCCAGCAGATCAGAACGAGCCCTTGGAGTTCATTCTGACCCGTCCAGATTTCCAGCTTTCTCGACCTCAACCTCCCTTGATCGAAGGCAGCTTGGACACCAAGCGTAGCGACACGGTCAGCCCTTCCAATTGATAGTGGGGGCGCAGGAAGAACTTCGAGGTGTAGTAGCCTGGATTGCCTTCTACTTCCTCCACTACCACCTCGGCGGCCGCCAGGGGTTTCATGGCCTTGGTCTCGTCGCTGGAAATGGCGGGATTGCCATCCACGTAGTTGTAAATCCATTCCTGCAACCAAAGTTGCAACTGATCGCGCTCCTTGAACGAACCGATCTTGTCGCGCACCATGCATTTCAAGTAGTGGGCGAAGCGGCAAGTCGCGAACAGATAGGGCAAACGAGCCGACAAATTGGCGTTGGCGGTGGCGTCCGGATCGTCATACTCGGCGGGCTTTTGCAGCGACTGGGCGCCGATGAAGGCCGCGAAGTCACTGTTCTTCTTGTGGATCAGCGGCATGAAACCGTTCTTGGCCAACTCGGCCTCGCGCCGGTCGCTGATGGCAATTTCGGTCGGACACTTGGCGTCCACGCCGCCATCGTCGGTGGGGAAGACATGGGTCGGCAGGTTCTCCACCGCGCCGCCGGATTCGATGCCGCGAATCCGGGTGCACCAGCCATACATCTTGAACGCCCGGGTGATGTTGGTGGCCATCGCATAGGCCGAATTGGCCCAGCAGTATTTGCTGTGATCGCCGCCTTCCACTTCCTCCTCGAAATCGAATTCCTCGACCGGATCGGTTTTCGGTCCGTAGGGTGTCCGCGCCAGAAATCGCGGCATCGCCAAACCGATATAGCGCGAATCCTCGGAATCGCGTAACCCGCGCCAGCCCCCGTATTCCGGGGTTTGGAAAATCTTGGTCAAGTCTCGCGGGTTGCTCAATTCCTGCCAGGAATCCATCTGCATCACGGTGGGAGAGGCGCCGGCGATGAACGGGGTGTGCGAGGCGGCGGCGATCTGGGCCATGTTCCGCAACAATTCCACATCGGGCGGGCTATGGTCGAAGTGATAGTCGCCCACCAGGCAACCGAACGGTTCGCCGCCGAACTGACCGTACTCTTCTTCGTAGATCTTCTTGAACAGCGGGCTCTGGTCCCAAACCACTCCCTTGTATTTCTTCAGGGTCTTGCTCAACTCCTTCTTGGAGATGTTCATCACCCGGATTTTCAACATCTCGTCGGTTTCAGTATTGAAAATCAGATAGTTCAATCCGCGCCAGGCACCCTCCAGTTCCTGGAAATCCGGATGGTGCATGATCAGGTTGATTTGTTCGCTCAACTTACGGTCGATGGCGGCGATCATCGATTCGATGGACTTGAGCACGTCCTTGGAAATCAGCGTCGTATGTTGCAGTGCCTGCTCGGCCAGCGTGCGGACGGCGTTTTCGACCGCCTCCTTGGCCTGATCGGACTTGGGTTTGAATTCCCGTTGCAGCAGCGAGCCAAACTCGCTGGCTTCCACCGTTTCGGTTTGGGCTTCGGGCTGGACCTGGGCGTTCGCGTCGGTTTCGGCCATGGTTCATCACTCCTCGGCGGCGGGCGCTTCGCCCTCGGGTTTGGGGGCGGACGCCAGGGCTTGCAGCAGGGTCGGATCGTTCAGCACCTTGGCGATCAAATCCTCGGCGCCGGTCTTGCCGTCCATGTAGGTCATCAGGTTGGTGAGTTGCTGGCGCGCCTGCAGCAACTGGTTGAGGGCATCGACCTTGCGCGCCACGGCGGCCGGGGAGAAATCGTCCATGCTTTCGAAGGTGATATCCAGGCTGAGCTCCCCTTCGCCAGTGAGCGAATTGGGAACCCGGAACGCCACCCTCGGCTTCATGGCTTTCATGCGGTTATCGAAATTGTCCACGTCGATATCGAGGAACTTGCGCTCGGCCACTGGCGCCAGTGGATCGACCGGTTTACCGGACAGGTCGGCCATCACGCCCATCACGAACGGCAGTTGCACCTTTTTCTGCGAGCCGTACACCTCAACGTCGTACTCGATCTGTACGCGCGGCGCCCGGTTACGGGCGATAAATTTCTGGCTGCTCATCGCCATCGGAAAATTACCTCTCTAGAAATTCGGAAGCGGGTGATCTGTTACCTTATCCGGCGATTCGGCCCATCAGCCGTATTCGCTGGAACTTTCGCTCTGCAAGCCGAAAATCAGGTTCGCCTGCTCGGTCCCTCCCGGTGCAAGATCGAGCATGATCTCCATGAAGTCCTTCGTGACTAAATTCTTAGCACGTTTTAGCAAAAAGGGTACGGGGCTGGAGGGTTCGTAGCGAGAGAAGTAGTCGCAAATCTTATCCAACATGCGAATCACGTCTTCGCGGCTGGCGATATCGCCCACCACCAAGCGCTGCCCCGCCGCCGCGCCAGATGTCGCGCCTTCCTCCGACTCGGCCTGCCCCTCGGTCTCGTCGGCCGAACTCACGCCGCGCCGCTGCAGTTGTTCCGTCAACACCTGCCGGATCTCCTTCAGAACTCCGGTCAGATCGCTCATGTCCGGCGCCTGAGTCACCCCGACCAGATCGGTCAGCGCGGCTTCGATCCGTTCGACCCGGTCGCGGGCATCGGCGACCGCTTCGGTGGTGGCCTGCAACACCTCCAGCTCGGCATCCTGGAACGCGGCGTCGAGCCGGCTCTGGGTCGGCAGCTCTTCGTCATCATCCACCACTGGCGTCAGCACACCCGTGGCGACCTGAACATCGCGCAGACTGAACCGTCCTATGGCGCGGGAGGTAACCAGCGGCGTCTCCCGCAGGTCGCGCAGGGTGGTTTCCGAATCGCACAGTGCCACGATGGTGTTGATCCGTAAGGTCGGATCGTTGTCGTCGTCCGGGTCGAGTAGTGGATAAACGCCGTCCCAGTAACGCTCGATCAGACCCTCCACCAAGGCCAGACCCTCGGCGAAACCCGGAAAACCGTCACTCTGTAACAAAGCTCGGGCCAAGTAGACCGCTACCCGCAGGTCCCGGGTACGCTCCAGCAGACTCAGGGCGGCTGTCTTGACGCCGCGCCAATCGGGCGGCTCGGCCGGAATAATGGTGTCGCCGTACTGACGCTCGGGCGTTTCCTGCGCCAGTTTTTCCATCTCGGCGAATAAGGGATCGTATTCGAGGTCCTCGCCACACGGCGTATCGGCGGTGACATCACTCAGCAATGCTTCGATTTCGATCACACTCATCGGTCGTGCGCCTCTTCATCGATTGTCGATTTTCAAGTATAGCCCTGCTTGGCGCGATTACCCTGGGCGGTATAGACTGAAATCTAATGAGCTTATGCGATTGGTTTGATGAACTCCGCCCAAATGCCCCACAAGCGGACCTCCCTGCCAACGGAAATTGCGTTATGCCCCTGCGATTGACCATCACTAGCTTTCAGCGGCTCTCTCCCGGTCAGGAAACCACCAAAACGCTCGACCGCGGGTCGATCAGCATCGGCCGGGCGACGCAAAGCGACTGGGTCCTGCAAGACCCGGAACGCATCCTGTCCGGGCGGCATTGCACCCTCCACTATCAGGATGGCGGTTATTTTCTGACCGACACCAGCACCAACGGCGTCTATCTCAACGACTCCGAACAGCGCATCGGCCGCAACCAGATGGTCAGGCTGAAGGACGGCGACCATTTCGTGCTGGGCGAGTACGAGATCGCGGTCGCCTTACTCTCCGAAACCGCCGAACCCGTGGCGATCCAACCGGAAGGGCCGATCACCGAGGCCGTGCCGATTTCGGACCTGATGCCCGCCTCCGGCACCGCGGCATTGGGCGGCGGTCCCGACAGCATGATCACACCCTCCTTCGGCGACCTCATGGCCGAGGGCAGGGACGGCCTGGGCCTGCGTCAGGCGCCGGGAAAACCGGGCAAGGAGGCGGTGGTCACCGAGCCGCCTTCCGATTTGATGGAACCGGAACGGGCATCCTTCGAACCGCCGGCGCTGATCCCCGAAACGCCACTGGCGCCGCCCGGCGCCGCGCCGCCAATCCCGGAAATGACACCCCCACCGTTCGAACCCGGACTGGCGCCAACGCACGAACCATCCGCGGCGCGGTCCGAGCTGGAGCCCCCGGCCCAACCGTTTCCCGATATTCTTGAACCGCCATCGGAAGCGCCGCCAGAAATACCGCTGGTGACTAGCGAGCGTCCGGGGGAAAGCGCCGAGCCGCTGATCCCGGAGGACTGGTGGTCGGCGCCCTCCCCCGCCGCCCAACCCGCGCCACCACCACCGAGCGCGCCACCACCCGCCGAACCCCGCCGACTTGTCCCGGAAATACCCACGCCACCGCCAGCGCCACCCCCCGCGCGGCCGGCGCCGCCCGAACCTCGCCCCGCCGCTCAACCGGCTCAACCGGCTCAACCGGCCAGGCCGGATACCGATGTCCTGATGCGGGCCTTTCTGGAGGGCGCTGGCCTGCCGCACCTGAAACTGACGGCCGAACAACTGCCCGAGTGCATGCGCACCCTGGGCGAGATCTTCCGCGAAACCGTGCAGGGCCTGGTGGAAGTTCTGCTGGCCCGTGGCGATGTCAAGGGCGAGTTCCGCCTGCATCGCACCACCATCGGTCCCGTCGAAAACAACCCCCTCAAGACCTCGCCGGGCCAACCGCCGCTCAGCCCCGAACAGGTCATGACCCTGTTGCTGGTCCGGCAGAAAGATGCCTACATGTCGCCCGTGCAGGCGGTGCGAGAGGGCTTCAACGACATCAAGGCGCACCAACTGGCGGTCATGGCCGGGATTCAGGCGGCCCTGATTCGCCTGCTCGAACGGTTCGATCCGGGCAACCTGGAAACCCGGCTCGAACAGAGCGTGCTCGACAACATCTGGCCGGGCAACCGCAAGGCCAAATATTGGGACCTGTTCACCACCGAATACCAGACCATCGCCCGGGAGGCCGAGGACGACTTCAACGAACTGTTTGGCGACGAATTCGCCCGTGCCTACGAAGAACGGTTGGGCGAACGCTGATCTTCACGTTCCCGATCCGAGCGCCGCTGTCGTTGCGCGGTTTGAATGCTAGGCTTTAGAAAAAACGGCGACCCCCACTCTTAACGAAACGATACAACGAGCGATTCCGCCATGAGTTGGTACAGTAAGGTTGTGTGGTCCGAGGGAATGTTCCTACGCCCCCAGCACTTCCAACAACAAGACCGCTATTTCGAAGCCCTGGTCCGGCAATCCTGCCACCCTCTGCGCCCCTACGACTGGGGTATCGCCGAACTGGCCCTGGATCGGGAGGCGCTGGCCCTGGGCAAAATCGCCATTACCACCGCCTCCGGCTTGCTACCCGACGGCACGCCGTTCAGCATTCCCGACCACGATCCGCCACCCGCGCCGCTGATGATCGATGCCGACGTGCGCGACACTCGGGTCATGCTGGCCCTGCCGCTGCGGCGGACCGGCATGGCCGATGTGGAACGCGGCGAGCAGCAACAAGACACCGCCGCCCGCTACCGGGCCGTGGCCCGCGAGGTGCGGGACAACAACGTCGACACCGCCAACAACAGCGCCTTCGTCGAAACCGGCGAGCGCCGGCTACGGCTGTTCCTCGACACCCGCGACTCCAGCGAGCACACCTGCATCGGCATCGCCCGCATACTCGAAAAGCGGCCCGACCAAAAAGTGGTGCTGGACGAACAATACCTGCCTCCCTGCCTGGATTGTCGAGGCGTACCAGCGCTCAACGGTTTCGTCACCGAAGTGCTCGGATTGCTGCACCAGCGCGGCGATGCGCTGGCCGATCGCGTGGTGGGTGCGGGTACGGCGCGCGGCGCCAGCCTGGATATCGCCCAATTCCTGCGCTTGCAGGTCGTCAACCGCTTCGAGCCGCTATTCGCTCACTTGGCGACCATGCAGGGCCTGCATCCGGAAACCTTCTACCAAATCGCCCTACAGGTAGCCGGCGAAATGGTCACTTTCACGGACAAGGCCAAGCGTCGGCCACCGACATTTCCCGCTTACGATCACGACGATTTGCGGAAAACTTTCGATCCTCTGATGCGAGAACTGCGGCGCTCGCTCAGTTTGGAGGAAGTGGACGCGGCAATCCAGATTCCCTTGGAAGAGCGGCAGTACGGCATCCGGGTCGGAATCATCACCGACCGGGAAAAACCGCTGCTGACCAAAGCCAACTTTATCCTGGCAATCCGCGCCGACATGGCCACCGATTTGCTGCGCAACCGCTTCCCGCCCCAGCTCAAGATCGGCCCGGTCGAGATGATCGCCAAACTCATCAACCACCACTTGCCCGGCATCGGCGTCAGCGCCCTGCCGGTGGCTCCGCGGGAAATTCCCTATCGAGCCGACTTCATCTACTTCCGACTCGATCGCAGCAGCGAATTTTGGAAGCAATTGCTCAACTCGGGCGGCTTTGCATTTTTCGTCGGCGGCGAATTCCCCGGACTGGAAATGGTCTTCTGGGCCATCAAAGAGTAAGCGAGTAGCGAACCGTGACTATCGACGATCCGTTTGCCGCCGACGGGGACGAAGGCGACCGCACCATCATTCGGCCGGCGCCGGGCGGGCGGCGCGCCGGCTCGTCCTCGCCATCCCCACCGCCCTCGCCGCCCCGCCCGTCCGGTCCGACGCCGGCCGACGCCGCCCCGGTGTCGGCCGGCGTCGGACTCAATCCGTTGGAAGCCGCCGCCGCGCCACTGCTCAGCCTGATCATGCGCCTGAAGAACACCCACTCGCATCCCGATCCCGAGCGCTTGCGGCGACGCATGATCGAGGAGATGAAAGCGTTTACCGTCAACGCCCGCAACGCCGGCGTCCACGAAAAGACCGTGTTTCGGGCCCGCTACGTGCTCTGCACCACGCTGGATGAAGTCGTGCTGAACACGCCTTGGGGCCGGGCCAGCGAATGGAGCGAAAACAGCCTGCTGATCACGTTTCACAACGAAGCCTGGGGTGGCGAAAAATTCTTCGAGCTACTGGACGCCATCCTTCCCGACCCGCGCAAGCACCTCCACCTGCTGGAACTGATGTACTTGTGCCTGGCTTTCGGGCTCCAGGGTCGCTACAAGCTGCTGGAAAACGGCCGCGGTCGGCTGGAGGAACAGCGGGAGCGCACTTACAACGCCATTCGCACCGCCCACGGCGAATTCGAACGGGAGCTGTCCCCACACTGGCGCGGCGTCCTCAACCAGCACAACCCGCTGATCCGCTACGTGCCGCTATGGGTGGTGGCGGCGGTGGCGGCGGCTCTGCTGCTGATCGCCTACGCGCTGTTCAACTGGCTGCTGAATAGCGCTTCCGATCCGGTGCTGACCGCGCTCGGCGGCATCCGCGGGGACACCGTGACCATGGTCCGCCGCGACGGCGCGACGGCGGCGCCAGCGACGCCAAAACCGCAGGTACTCAACGATCTCAACCGAGTATCGCGCGATCTGCGCAGTTTTCTCGATCCCCAGATTCGGCAAGGCTTGGTCGATGTGATCGAGGACGCCGACAAGACCACGGTCCGCATCCGCGGCGACGGCCTGTTCGCCTCGGGCAGCGCCAACGTCAAGCCGGCTTTTCTGCCGCTGCTGGCGCAGATCGGCAAGGAACTCAACACCGTCCAGGGCCGGGTGCTGGTCACCGGCCATTCGGACAGCGTTCCGATCCATACCCTGCAATTCCCTTCCAACTGGCATCTGTCCAAAGCCCGCGCCGACAGCGTGGTCCAACTCTTGGCCGCCGTCAGCGATAAGCCCGGCCGCTTCATCAGCGAAGGCCGCGCCGACACCGAACCGGTGGCGCCCAACAATACCCCGCAGAACCGCGCGCTGAACCGGCGCGTCGACATCATCTTGCTGGCGCGAGTCAATTAGGCGGGGACCATGAGCAAAATTCTGAACGTCTTCAAGAGCCGCTGGTTCATCGGCATCACCGGCTTCCTGGCCGTCGCCGGTCTGATCTGGTATCTGGGTCCCTTGATCGCCGTCGCCGGCCAAACCCCGCTAGCCTCGGATCTGGGCCGTATCGGCTCCATCATGACCGTCGGCGGCATGTATGGCCTGTACCAGCTTCTCTACTACATCGACACCCTGAAGCGAAACCGCAACATGCTGGCCGATCTGGCCGGGCAAGCCGGGATCGGCACGGGCGGCACGGGCGGCACGGGTGGCGCGGCCGATCAGGGCGCGGCCGGCGACAGCGAACAGGCCGCCCGCGAGCGTCAGAGAAAGAAGGAAGAGGAAGCCGCCTCGGCCGAGGAAATCTCCACGCTCAAGCAGGGTTTGGACGAGGCGCTCTCCGTCCTCAAACGGGCCAAGCTGGGTGGCAAGACCGGTCGCACCCAATACCTCTACCAGTTGCCCTGGTACATCATCATCGGCCCACCGGGTTCCGGCAAGACCACGGCCCTGATCAATTCCGGCCTGCATTTCCCGCTGGGCGCCGGCAAGGTGCGCGGGGTGGGCGGCACCCGCAACTGCGATTGGTGGTTCACCGACGAAGCGGTGCTGCTGGACACCGCCGGCCGCTATACCACCCAGGACAGCCACGAGGAAGTGGACCGGGCCGC
>JAGRHI010000206.1:14073-14661 GCA_020445045.1 Candidatus Competibacteraceae bacterium | reverse complement strand
CGAAGAGGAACGCTCCGCCCAGGCGCTGGCCATCAAGCAGCGAGTGCAGGAATTGCACGAGCATTTCGGCATCCGCTTCCCCATCTACGTCCAATTCACCAAGGCCGACCTGATCGCCGGCTTCATCGAATTCTTCGGCGACATGGGTCTGGAAGAGCGAGCTCAGGTCTGGGGCCTGAGCTTCCCGCTGGACAACCCCAGCAACCCGGAAGGCGTGGTCGAACAGTTCACCACCGAGTTCGAACTGCTGGAACAGCGACTGAACGACCGGCTGGTGCAGCGTCTACAGGAAGAGCGCGACCCCCAGCGGCGCGACCTGATCTACACCCTGCCTCAGCAGTTCGCGTCCCTGAAGCAGATCGCCGACCGGTTCCTCAAGGACGCGTTCCGACCCAACCGCTACGAAGAGCGGGTACTGCTGCGCGGGATATACTTCACCAGCGGCACCCAGGAAGGCACGCCGATCGATCGGCTGATGAGTTCGCTGGCCACCACCTTCGGCCTGCACCGTCAGACCTTGAGCACCTTCTCCGGCAAGGGCCGCAGTTACTTCATCACCCGGCTGCTGCGCGAGGTCATCTTCCCGGA
>JAGRHI010000206.1:9986-13959 GCA_020445045.1 Candidatus Competibacteraceae bacterium | reverse complement strand
CTGTGGCTGACCAGCTACGCCCGCAATGAAATCTACGTGCGGGCGGTGGAAAAACAGCGGCTGGAAGTGGAACGGCAAATTCAGGCGCTCTCGCCCGATCAGACCGATCCCGCCGCCGCCCTGCCCCTGCTGACCGCCGCCCGCGCCATCCCCGGCGGCTACGACGACCGCGATGCCGGCACCCCCTGGTTGATGGGCTTTGGGCTCTATCAGGGCGACAAGCTCGGCGGCGAAGCGCGGGCGATCTATCAGCGGCTGCTGGAGCGGGCTTTTCTGCCCCGCATCGTGCTGCGCCTGGAGGAGCGGCTGCGCCAGAACACCGACAATACCGGCGCGCTATACGACACCCTCAAGGCGTACCTGATGCTGGACGACGCCGAGCACTTCGACGCCAAGACCGTCAAGGACTGGATGGAGCAGGAATGGCAGGCCAACCTACCGCGCGGATTCACCCGCGAGCAGCGCGAACAACTGTCGGCCCACCTGGACGCCCTGCTGGAACAGGCACCGCTGCAATCGCCCATCGCCTTGGACAGCGCGTTGATCCAGCGCAGCCGGAATCTGCTGAACCAGGTCCCTCTGTCCCAACGCATCTACGAACGGCTCAAGCAGCG
Organism: Candidatus Competibacteraceae bacterium; assembly: GCA_020445045.1. Lineage (GTDB taxonomy): Bacteria > Pseudomonadota > Gammaproteobacteria > Competibacterales > Competibacteraceae > Competibacter. Next base: position 13,345 of record JAGRHI010000206.1, on the reverse strand, counting down.
CCAGCGCGGCGCCGGCACGCCGCCGGACATCGGCCTGACTCTCGCCGCCGGCCCCGACACGCCCCGGGTATTCGACCGCGGGAGCGGCCAGGCGCTGAACAGCGGGGTTCCCGGTTTATATACCTATAAGGGTTACTACCAGTTTTTTCTGGACGAAAACCCCAAGCTGGTGGCCCATCTGGCCGACGAAAGCTGGATTCTGGGCCAAGCCCTGCAAATTTCCAGTGATCCGGCCGACCGCCAGCGCATCGCCGAGGGCGTCTGCCGCTTGTATCTCGGCGATTACCTGAAACAGTGGCAGGAGCTGCTCGGCGATGTCAAGATCAAAACCTTCGACACTCCGCAAGAGGCGCTCGACATCCTGCAAGTACTCTCGGGACCGGCCTCGCCACTGCGAACCCTGATCGAAACCGTGGCCCGCGAAACCGCGCTGGACCAGCCGCCACCGCCGCCGGAAACCGGCAAACCCGCCGCCGACCGGTCGCTGACCGACAAGATCGCCGGCATCCTGGGCAAGAGCGACGCCACCGCCGCCGACCCGCTGCTGCAACCGTGCGCCATCGACCCGCGGCTGACGGGTTTCGATGCGCAATACCGCCGGGAAATCGATGGTGTCGGCGGCGCCATTCCACCCTTCGACAAGACCCTGTCCGCGCTCAACGATCTGTATGGCCACATGAACGCCATCGCCCGTGCCCGGGAATCCAGCTCGGACGGCGCCGTGCCGCAAAACCTCAAGGACCAGTTCGGCGCCGTGGTCAATCAATTGCAAGTGGATGCCGCCCGCAAACCGCCACCCTTCAACCTGCTGCTGGACAAGCTGGCCCGGGACAGCGCCGACATTGTGCGCAGTTTACGAGACCGTTTGAACGCGCAATGGAAGGCGGCGCAAGTCGCCCCTTTTTTTCAGGACAACCTGAGCGGCCGCTACCCGCTGGTCCGCAGTTCGATACAGTGGAGTGGCGCCAGGCCGGGTGGCGCGCAAGGTTCCGCCGCCCCGCTCAATTCGATTCAATGGGTCGATCAGGGTCTTGGTTCCGGCCCGAGCCGTTCACTGGCGGGACCGCCTGACGCCCCCCTGGCCGCCTTCGGCCGCTTCTTCGGTCCAAACGGCCTGATGGACCGCTTCTTCAAGCAGTATCTGCAACCGCATGTCGATACCTCGCGGGGTAGCTGGCGCTGGCGTGGCCCCACCGGACCGGAGCAGAGCATCGCCCCGGAAGCCCTGCAAGCCTTCCAGCGCGCCGCCGTCGTGCGCAACGCCTTGTTCAGCGGAGGCCAAAATCCCACCATTCGCTTTCAACTGATCCCTCTCCAACTTGGCCCCGGCGTGAGCCAATCGGTCATCCGGCTGGATGGCCAAACCTTGATCCACAGCGCCGGGCAGGCGGGACGAGTGACCGATCTGCAATGGACCGGGACCGCCGGGCAGGCGGGCGTCGAATTGCTGGCGCAGGCCGGCGGCGGTCCGGCGAAACTGAGCGAAACGGGTCCCTGGGCCTGGTTCAAATTGCTCGACCAAGCCCAGATCCGGCCGCTGGGCGCCGGCCAATTCCAGGTCACCTTTCAATCGGGCGGCTTGCAGGCCATCTATCAGATGCGGACCCCTGGCAGCACCTCCAACCCCTTCAGCCTGCAAGAGATGGTGGGTTTCCAGTGCCCGGAACAACTGTGACCCCCACCGCGCGTCCAGCGGCTGGCTTCTTCGGCAAGCTGCCCAGTCGTGGCGATTTCATCGGCCGCCATCTCCCAAAAAGCTTCGTCGACCCCTGGGATGGCTGGTTGCAAACCGCCATCGCCCACAGCCGCGACCAGTTGGGCGAAAACTGGCAGGAATACTACTGCACCAGCCCGGTCTGGCGTTTCGCGCTCGGCCCCGGCCTGTGCGGGTCCACCGCCTACGCCGGTATCCTGATGCCCAGCATGGACCGGGTGGGACGCTACTACCCGCTGGCGATCGCCGCGGCGCTGGCGCCGGACTGGCCGCTGTTCACGTTGCCGGCCGGCGGCGAAGCGTGGTTTCGCCAAGCCGAACGGTTGGCGCTGGCGGCGCTCGAACGCGACGAACTGGATCTGGACCGATTCAGCCAACAGGTCGCGGCGCTGGGCGCGCCACCCACGGACGATTTTCCGGCGACCAGTCCGACAAGCACCAGCGACGCCTGGTATTGTCCGCTGCCGCAAGCGCTGGAATCGGCCGGAATCTCGCCGTTTCTGGCCAGCGATTTGCTAAGACGAGGTTTTCCCCTGCATAGCCTGTGGTGGGCCGACGGCTCCGACTGGATCGCCCGCTGCCTGCTGGTTTGTAAGGACCTGCCGCCAGCCGATGGTTTTGCGGCGCTGTTGGCCGGAAACTGGCAACAATGGGGCTGGAACGAGAAAGCACCCGCCGGCGTCGCTCATCGCCCGGGCGATCCCCCCGCCGCCGAAGAGGAAGAACCATGAACCAGAAACCTGCTTTTAAATGGTCGTCCGCTGGCCGCAGCCATGTCGGCATGGTGCGGGCGATCAATGAAGATGCCTGCTTGGTGATGCCTGAATTGGGCCTTTGGGCGGTCGCCGACGGCATGGGCGGACATGAAGCCGGCGACATCGCCAGCCAAATGCTGATCGAAGGTTTGCAGCAGATACCACCGCCGCGTGATTGGCAGGATTTTCTGGACTCCGTGCGGCGGCAAATGCAAGAGGTGAACCAGCGCTTGCGGCTGGAATCAGCCCAACGTTACCAAAACCGCACCATTGGCAGCACGGTGGTGGTGCTGCTGACCTACGAGACGCAGTGCGCCTGCCTGTGGGTGGGGGACAGCCGTATCTACCGGCTACGGGACGGCCAACTCCAGCAACTCACTCGCGATCACAGCCACGTACAGGAGCTGGTCGACCAGGGCTTGATCGCGCCCGAGGACGCGCATCGCCATCCACTGGCCAACGTGATCACCCGGGCAGTCGGATCGGCCGAGGAAATGCTCATCGACGAAGTCATCCACCCGCTGCACCCCGGCGATATGTTCCTGTTGTGCAGCGATGGCCTCAACAAGACCGTGAACGACGAGGAAATCAGTCGCCTGCTGATCCACAGCGACCACGACTGTCACGAGGCGGTCAAGGCATTCATCCACCTCGCGCTGATGCGGGACGCCAGCGACAACGTGACCACCGTGGTGGTCAACATCGATGCCGATCCCCCGGAAGCCACCGAGGAACCGGGCGCAACGACAGTCAGCAATCCGATTCCGCCGGACTGGTATCTGGAGTGAGGCGTGGGGCGCGGGCCGATACGCGCGCCCTCGCCGCTTACGCTCAGCGCCCGCGCCGGTACAGGGGCAGCGGTTGGTCGGCGGCCGGCTGGTAGCTGGTGC
>JAGRHI010000206.1:6877-9892 GCA_020445045.1 Candidatus Competibacteraceae bacterium | reverse complement strand
CGCGCAGCACGTCGCCCACCGCGCGGATTTCGCCGCGATAGCCGTGACGCTCCCGCAACAACCGAGCCTGCGAATAGGCGCGACCGTCGCTGAACTTGGGAAACTCCAGCGCCACTAGGTCCAACAGCGGCAGATCGGCGACGAGTTCGGCCACGTCGGCGGTGTTCGGCAGGCGCACCCCCAGCGGCTCGCCGCGCCCCAGCAACTCGACCCGCTCCCGCCGCCAGCGCGTCAACGGCACGATCACCGACCCGGCCGGTAGCTCGTCTTCCTCGCCCACCGCTTGCCAGTGATCTTCGACGATCTGGCGGTTTTTAATAACCGACCGCATAACGCTTTTCCTCCTGCTTGGCCTCGTTGCTGCCCGGCGCGTAGGCCCGAACTCGAAACGGCTCCAGCCCAATCCGCCGGAACGTATCGAGGAAACGCTCGCCTTCCGCGCGCTGTTCCACATAGACCCGTAGAATGCGCTCCAAGGTGTTGGCGACTTCGGTTTTACGCACGGACGGACCGAGGATGTCACCGAGCGCGGCGTCATTTTCCGAGGAACCGCCCAGGGAAATCTGGTACCACTCCTCGCCTTTCTTATCGACGCCGAGAATACCGATATGGCCGACATGATGATGGCCGCAGGCGTTCATGCAGCCGGACAGGTTGAGGCGGATCTCGCCCAGATCGTAGAGATCATCGAGCCGGTCGAATTTCTCGTTGATCTGCTGGGCGATCGAAATCGAACTGGCGTTGGCTAGACTGCAATAGTCCAGGCCGGGACAGCAGATCATATCGGCCAGGGTACCGATCACCGGCGCGGCCAACTTTTGCGCCTCAAGCACGTGCCACAACGGGTAGAGATCGGCTTGGCGTACGTCGGCCAGCAACAGGTTCTGGTGGTGGGAAACGCGGATCTGACCGAAGCCGTAGCGGTCGGCGAGATCGGCCACCGCCTCCATCTGATCGGCATCAATGTCGCCCGGCGGCGCGCCCGGCTCCTTCAGGGCGACGAAGACGTTGCGATAGCCCGCCACTTTGTGCTCGGCGACATTGTGGCGCACCCAGATGGCGAACGTTGGATCAGCCTGCAACCACTGTTCGAAGCTGGTATCGCGGGCCGCCTCGGCCTGGTAGGGCGGCGGCGCGAAATAGCGGCGCACCCGCTCGACCTCGGCTTGATCCAGCACCAGGCCGGAATCCTTGATCTGCGCCCACTCGACCTCGACCTGCTGGCGAAAAACCTCCGGTCCCAGCGCCTTGACCAGAATCTTGATGCGGGCCTTGTAGATGTTGTCGCGCCGACCGTGCTGGTTGTAGACCCGCAGGATCGCCTCCAAATACGACAGCAGATCGCGCTGGGGCAAGAACTCGCGGATGACATGGCCGAGCAGCGGGGTACGCCCCAGCCCGCCGCCGACCAGCACCCGAAAACCGATCTCGCCTTGGTCATCGTGGACCAAGTTCAAACCGATGTCGTGGACCCGGGCGGCGGCGCGGTCGTGACGAGCGCCGGTGACGGCGATCTTGAACTTGCGCGGCAGGTAGGAAAATTCCGGGTGGAAGGTGGACCATTGGCGGATGATTTCGCAGTAGATGCGCGGGTCTTCGATTTCATCCGGGGCGACCCCGGCCAAGTGGTCGGCGGTGACGTTGCGGATGCAGTTGCCGCTGGTCTGGATGGCGTGCATTTGCGCCTGGGCCAATTCGGCAAGGATGTCCGGGGTCTCTTCCAGTTTGGGCCAGTTGTATTGAATGTTCTGGCGGGTGGTGAAATGACCAAAGCCCCGATCGTAGCGGCGGGCGATATGGGCCAGAACCCGCAACTGCTCGGACGACAGCAAGCCGTAGGGAATGGCGACCCGCAGCATCGGCGCATGACGTTGGAGATAGAGGCCGTTCATCAGCCGCAGTGGCCGAAACTCGTCGTCGCTCAGCTCACCGGCCAGATAGCGCCGGACCTGACCGCGATATTGGGCGACCCGCTCGTCCACAAGCGTCTGGTCGTACTGGTCGTACTGATACATCGTCGTCGCTCCCCGCTGAGAATCCGCTGATCGCGCCCCGGCAAAATCGACCTCGGGCGACTATGCCAAAACACTACCATCGCCGCCATATGCCCATAAAGCATTTTTTAACCATAAATTTATAACTTTTTTTCACCTAACAACTCGGGCAGCCCCTCGTAAACCTCCCGCACGGTCAGGCTCAAGCCGATGCTTCGCAGTTCGATCAGGGCTTCGATCACTTCATAGATCTCCAAATCCCAGCCGGTATCGCGCCGATACACTTCGACCCGCGCGGCATCCTGAGCCACCAACACATATTCCTGAAGACTGCCGAGGCGACGATAGGCATAGAACTTATCCGCCCGATCCTTGCGCTCGGTCGATTCCGACAACACCTCGACGATCAGTTTGGGTTTCTCGATCACATACGGGTCGACGTCGTCGGGTTCGCAGGCCACCACCACGTCCGGGTAGTAATAACGCTCGCGCCAATCCCAGGCGACATGCACCTTGATATCGCTGATAAATACCTGGCAGGGCGTGCCCCTGAGATGGGCGTGCAGAGCCCGGGCCAGATTGCCCGCCACGAGATTGTGCGTTTTACGGGCGCCCGTCATGGCATACACCGCGCCCTCCACGTACTCGTGTCGCAGCTCGGACAGTTGTTCACCCGCCAGATAGTCCGCTGGCGAGAGCGGGATTTTGCGTGCTGCCTCATTCATGATTGCGGCCTCATCTCTATAATTCCGGATTGGATCATCTTGGAATTCGCCTTGCCATAAGACACCACAATATTAGGCCCATGGAGTGATCGCATCATGTCCGCCGCACCTCCCTCTCCCCGTCCGCTGGACGGTATCCGCGTGCTCGAACTCGGCCAGTTGCTGGCCGGACCGTTCGCCGGCACCCTGCTGGCCTATTTCGGTGCCGAGGTGATCAAGGTCGAGCCGCCCGGCGGCGACCCGATCCGGCAATGGCGCATCGTCCGCGACGGCGCGTCGCTGTGGTGGCGCAGTCT
>JAGRHI010000206.1:0-6786 GCA_020445045.1 Candidatus Competibacteraceae bacterium | reverse complement strand
TGATCGAGAACTTCCGTCCCGGCATTCTGGAAGGTTGGGGCTTGGGACCGGACGATCTCAAACCAGTTAATCCGGGGCTGATCTTCGCGCGGATTTCCGGTTACGGGCAGGATGGCCCCTATGCCGCCCGGCCCGGCTACGCCTCGGTCTGTGAAGGAATCGGTGGGCTGCGCTACGTCAACGGCATGCCCGGCGAGCCACCGGTGCGGCCCAATCTCAGCCTGGGCGATACCTTCGCCGGCCTGCACGCGGCGTTCGGCGTGCTGCTGGCGCTGCTCGATCGCCAGCGCCGCGCCCCGCATACCGGCCAGACCGTGGATGTGGCGCTGTACGAGTCGGTGTTCAATCTGCTGGAGGCGGTGGTGCCGGAATACGACGGCGCGGGCGTGATTCGCGAGCCGTCCGGGTCGACGGTGACCGGCATCGTGCCGACCGGCACCTACCGCTGCCGAGACGATAAGTACGTGATCATCGGCGGTAACGGCGATTCGATTTACAAGCGGCTGATGCATGCCGCCGGGCGAGCAGATCTGGCCGAAGACCCGAAACTGGCCCACAACGCCGGTCGGGTCGAACATCAGCAAGAAATCGACGCGGCGATCGCCACCTGGACGGCGACGCTGGATAGCCGGGAGGCGCTGGCGCGGCTGGAAGCAGCGGAGGTACCGGCGGGGCCGATCTACAATGTAGCGGATATGGTCACCGACCCGCATTTTCAGGCGCGCGGGCTGTTCGAAACGGTGAACATCGACGGCAAGCCACTGAAAATTCCCACTATTCTTCCCAAGCTGGCGGCCACGCCCGGCGCGACCGACTGGCCGGGACCGAAGATCGGTAGCCACAACGTGGAAATATTTGGCGAGTTGCTGGGACTCAGTGAAGCAGAACAAGCGACGCTGAAGGACCAAGGCGTCTTTTGATTCTGACCATTTTTGTCAACCAGCGCCGGCCAAGGTCACTCTTTAACGAGACGGATGACTTATTAATGGAACAATCTAGCATGACGGCACATAAAAATATGGTTATTATTCTTTATTTAACAATATGTTAAATAAAATACTCTCAATATTAGATCTATTGGCACATCCTCTGCAACAGGGTACGCGACGGGATCGAACGATGATCCCCGAAAACTCCCAAGTCCCCCAACGGGTTTTCATGTAAAAGCGCAAGTTAAGGAGTATCCCATGAAGAAGTTCCAACAAGGCTTTACCCTGATCGAACTCATGATCGTCGTGGCGATCATCGGTATTCTGGCGGCCATCGCTATTCCGGCGTATCAGGATTACACCATTCGCGTAAAGGTCAGTGAGGCCATCATGGCCGCCGGGCCAGCAAAAACCTCGATTTCTGAATTCAGGCTCAGCCAAACCACTGGTTGGCCAAGCGAAGCCGCAGCCGGCTTCAGTACTAATATCGACAGCAAGTACGTCAACTCGATTAAATGGGACGACACTACCCAGCTGCTCACCGTGAGCATTAAAGCCCTTGGTGGCACGACTGCGAATGGTCAAACTCTTTCGCTTCTAGGCACCATCGCGCCAAGCGGCAATGCGGTTGATTGGGATTGCAAGCCTGTCAGTGGTGGTATTGCGGCTAAATATCTGCCGGCCGATTGCCGTCAATAAGGTAATTGCCTCTTACCGTAACGCCCCGTCACATCGGGGCGTTATGTTTTGACGCCTAATGATATGCCTTCATCTCGACTCCTTTCACTGTCATTACTTTTATTTTGTATAGTGATCCTAGTTGTCGTTTACTTTCCTGGGCTATCGGGAAGTTTCGAGTTTGATGATAACCAAAACATTATCACCCCCCAGATAGAAAATCTTGCAAATTCTGATATTGCTGATCTTTGGCAATACATTCTAAGTAGCCATAGTGGCCCCCTTGGTCGTCCAGTGGCAATGGCCAGCTTTGGCACTCAGATTGCGTTGTTTGGACCCGATCCTCATCCGATGAAACTGCTCAATCTCGCCATTCATGCAATGACGGGATTAGTGCTATTTCTTCTAGCCTGTTGCCTAAATAGAAGATTATCCGACAAACCAGAATCTGGCTTCTCATGGCCCAGCGCGATTGTTGCCGCGATTGTTGCCATGCTGTGGCTGCTCCACCCAATGAACTTGACCAACGTAACCTATATCGTGCAGCGCATGAACAGCCTTGCGGCACTGTTCACCGCACTGGCCATTCTGATCTATGCTCGCGAGCGAACTCGGCAACAGCAACAACCCGGACATTGGCCACGAACTCTAATCTTACTTGCCGTCTTTGGTATTTTTGGCGTATTTTCAAAAGAAACCGCTTTATTGCTGCCCATTTATCTATTTATCATTGAATTTTTTTTATTCCGCTTTCAAGCCCTTAATCGGCGCGATGTCTCGATTACTAAAATTTTCTTTGCCACCATTCTGTGGATTCCCAGTATTCTCGCGATCCTTCTGCTTGTTGCGCAACCCCATCTGCTGCTAGCAGGCTATGAAATTCGCCCCTTTAACTTGGAACAACGCCTACTGACGGAAACACGTGTTCTATTGTGGTATCTGAGCATGATCGTCGTACCCGATATCAGTCAAATGACGCTCTATCATGATGGCATCACTCTATCCACCGACTTGTGGACACCTCCCAGTACCTTACTATCCATCCTAGTCATCGTCAGTCTGCTCGTCAGTGCCTTGGCGCTACGGAAACAAGCACCCTGGTTCGGTTTTGGCATCGCCTGGTTTTTCGGGGGACACTTGTTGGAATCGACCGCATTTCCATTAGAAATGGTTTTCGAGCACCGTAACTATTTGCCTGCTTTTGGACCACTTTTCACACTGACTTTTAGCGCGGCTCTATTTATCCACCGATTGGAAATATCGCCCAAGCTAACATCTGCCGCGACCATGATGATCGTGGTAATGTTAGCGACGGCTACACATACGCTGGCGCATCGTTGGTCAGGTTCACCCGAGGCGCCGCTGCTTGATGCCCTCCATCACCCCGAATCACCTCGCGCCAATATCATCGCCGGTAACACTTACAGTATTTTGGCCAAGAGAGCATACGACCCTCAGCAACAAGCCCGCTTTATCCAGCAAGGAGACCGACACTTTCAAATAGCTCATACATTGATACCCGATTCCGCCAATGCCTTGTTCGGCTGGCTTTTTCTATATTACGAGAACAGCTTGACACCGCCCCTTGCCTTATTACCTGAATTACACATCCGCCTACAAAAAGGTTTGATTGATACCACGACCATAAATGGTCTGCATAGCCTGACCGATTGCAAAATCAAGCAATTTTGCAGCCTCAGTGATAAGCAATATCTCTACCTTATGGAGACCGCCCTTAAGAATCCGCGACTTCTACCTTCGTTCGCCAGTAATGTGCTACGGGATTTAGCTACCTTTCAGGCAATGAGAAAACAAGATTATGAAACCGCTATCACATTAACCAAGAAAGCCATCGAATTAACACCCGATGATTTAAATGCTCGCCATGAACTGGTTGTTTACCTTGCTAACGGTGGCCATCTAGTGGATGCTCAGCATGCTCTCCGATCCCTGGAGCAACACGACAAGTTGCACCGTTTTGATAGCGTCATCCAGACATTGCGTCAGCAAATCCTCCCATTCGTCCCCACCAACCCTGCCCCAATCAACCCGTGATGCGCCAAACCACCACCGATCCCATGTCCGACGACTCTCGCCGTTTTCTCGCGCAATTGGGGCCAGGAATATTCTTCCTATCGATATTGATTCTCTGCTTGGCTATCTACTGGCCTGGCCTCAGCGGGGATTTCCTGTTCGACGATCAACCCAACCTGCAAGCATTGGGAGCCTATAACGGTGTCACCAATCTCAAACATCTAGGATTTTATCTTAACAGTGGCATTGCCGGACCCAGCGGACGTCCGCTTTCACTACTTAGTTTTCTAATTAACGACAATAATTGGCCCTCAGTCGCGGAACCATTTAAATACACCAATGTACTTCTGCACCTACTCAACGGCTGTCTGCTGTACTGGGTAATCTTTCGCTTGCTACGATTAGGGGAAGCACAATCCAGTCTTTCTCAGGCGGGTTGGATCGCTGCGTTGGGCACTGCATGTTGGTTGCTACACCCTTTCAACGTCTCGACCACCCTGTACATTGTGCAGCGCATGGTACAGATTTGCACCACTTTCACATTACTCGGCCTTTTAGCCTACCTCCATGGCCGCGCCCTATTGACCAGTAACCCTAGTCACGGCTATGTCTGGATGACCGCTGGAGTGTTGGGTGGCACCACGTTGGCCACGCTCGGCAAGGAAAACGGTGTACTGTTGCCTCTGCTGGTTATAGTCATCGAATACAGTGTACTGCATCGCGTCCCTAGTCCCGGCCCGACCAGAATTTGGCGCTGGTGGGCTCTCGGGGCACCCATCGTCGCGGTGGTCGCCTATATGCTGTGGAGCATCACGCCACCTGACGCTGCCTATAACCATCGTTCCTTTTCCCTGGAACAGCGACTACTCAGCGAGGGGCGCATTCTAGTGGAGTATTTGCACTACCTGCTAGTGCCCCACTCACAGACGCGGGGATTATTCCACGACAGTTATACCTTCTCCAGCAGTTGGCTGGATCCGCCCTCTACCCTGTTCGCTTGGCTGCTGCTCCTTGCTCTATTTCTGGTTGGGCTCTGGAGCCGGTGTCGTTATCCGTGGCTCAGTCTGGCGTTGCTATTCTTCCTCGCCGGCCATCTGCTGGAATCCACAGTGCTGCCCCTGGAACTGTATTTCGAGCACCGCAACTATCTGCCCGCCATGTTCCTGTTCCTCCCCCTGGCACATTTCTTGATCCATGCCCACCCGCGCTATTCCGTCGCCAGCTTCATCGGCATTACGACCCTGCTACTTGTCTTATCCTGGACCACTTGGTACCGCACGAGCCTATGGGGAAAATCAAACGAATTACTATTAGTCTGGGCGTCCGCCAACCCCAATTCCGCTCGCGCCCAAAGCCATGCCGCTGAAGCTCTGGCGCAGATGGGGCACGATGATCTAGCGATCGAAAGTTTGGTCGCCGCCATACAGAATATCCCCACTAACTTGTCGTTACGGATCCACTACCTGTTGCGAAAAAGTCTGTTCCATGGGGTCACGCCAACCGAATTCGAGCAAGGGCTAACCCTTGCTTCAAACTTGCCTTGCGAGCCTTCGGCATTCCTTTTGCTCAGGCAACTGGTTGATGCAACAAATGAGGGTCTCGTTCAAGGTATCGCTCCCTCCGACGCGCACCGTTTTCTTGACGCCCTGGCTCATAATCCTGACTGCCAACACTCACCTGAACCTAAACATCTGCTTGCGTACATGCATGGTTTATTGTATTTAGCTCAACAGCAACCCGGGCCGGCACTGGAATCTTTCGAGCAGTCCTTGCTCCTGCATGGCGATGTTGAAGTAGGCTTGCGGCAATCTGCTATTCTGGCGAGCAAAGGCTTCCTTCAACAGGCACTGGTTCATCTTCGCTCTAGCGAACTGGTATTGCAGCGGCAGGTCGATACTCAACTGAAACGCCCACGTACCGATTACCAAATGGAAATTGAGCGACTACGGCGGCTTTTCACGCTGGAAATGACGCGATAACACTAAATCAACGGCGCTTGATAATCCCTTGCAAGTAGAATCAAATGAGCGTTGTCGCATAAATGTGATTATCATATTTTTATCTGTACTTATGCAACAACGCCTGTGTAATATGCTAGCCATATGAATCGTGCATGGGTTAAATGGTTACCGGCCTTTTTTCGGATGAGAATCGAGCATCGCCCCAGTTTACAAAGTATCCTCGCTAACACCGTCTGGCTGATGGCAGACAACGTATTGCGCATGATGTTGGGTGTATTTGTTGGCGCATGGGTAGCGCGTTATCTGGGACCAAAACAGTTCGGTGAGCTGACGTATGTACTAGCTTTCGTGGCGTTCTTCCAAGCTATTGGCAAGTTGGGTCTGGACAGCATTGTCATTCGCGACCTGGCCCGTGACATCGACGTAGCACCAGCTATTCTGGGTACGTCTTTACGGTTGCGGCTAATCACCGGATTAGCTTGCTGGGCAGCAGCGATCGGAGGGATGGCTTTGTTGCGACCGGGCGATGCCACAACATTGTTGCTGGTTGCCATCGTTGCGAGTACTGTCGTATTCCAAGCCGTCGACACCATTGACTTATGGTTTCAAAGCCGCACCCAAAGTAAACTAACCGTGATAGCTAAAACTAGTGCCGTAACTCTAGCCAGCCTAATTCGAGTAGCGCTAATTCTGGCTGGTGCACCGCTGGTGATCTTTGCTATTGTAACGCCGATTGAGGCTGCACTGGCGATGCTTGCACTGGTATGGGTATATCGGCGCTATCCCACACCAATCGGCTGGACTTGGCGGGTAGAACAGGCACGGCAGTTGTTGCATGAAGCTTGGCCGTTTCTGCTCTCCGGTATCATGATCTTGATTTATATGCGAATTGATCAGATCATGCTGCGTGAGATGGTTGGCGAGTACGACCTAGGTATCTACTCGGCGGCGCTACCGTTGTCAACGGCTTGGTATTTCATTCCGATGGCGATTTGCGCCAGTGTGGCTCCAGCATTAGCGCGCAAAAAGATCCGCTCCGAAGTCGAGTATATGGTAGCTTTGGAGCGACTGTTTAGCTTGATGTGGTGGTACAGCCTACCTCTATCCGTTGGTATTGCCATACTGGCTAAGCTGCTGATAGGTTTGTTGTATGGAACTGCATATACAGCCAGCACAGCAGTGCT
>JAGRHI010000021.1:6067-7143 GCA_020445045.1 Candidatus Competibacteraceae bacterium | reverse complement strand
AGGTTTTATTGCCGATAACCAGGGTGAGGGCGGATATCATGGAGCAACTCCTTGTGGGTGAATCATCGAAGTGAGCGGACCTTCACGAGCGCCAGAACGGTTTGCTGCCTTCCCGGAAGGCGTCGGCGCGGCTGAGCCCGATATCCTTCAGCATCCTGTCGTCAAGGGCGAGCAGTTCGCGGCGCTGGCGATAAACCGCATGGCGATCGCGCAACCACGCGAGCATGCCGACCAGCAGGACGCCAATGCCAGGACGACGATTGGCGGAACGTTCCAGGCACAGAGTTGCATTATGGATCATGTTCGGGTCCTCCAGGGTCTCACGGGGTCGGGAGCTATCATGAAGAACGCCTATTGATTCATCCAACGAATAAGTTTTATATGACTCATCATTTTCCGTGATGAATCAGGAGCGCTTGCATGTCCGCCCAACTCGACCCGGATCTCCTGCGTACCTTTGTCGCCATCGTCGATGCGGGTGGCTTCACCGCCGCCGCGCAGCAGGTGCATCGCACCCAATCCGCCGTATCGATGCAGGTGCGACGGCTGGAAACCCTGCTGGATCGGGCATTGTTCCAGCGCGAGGGTCGCGGCGTGCAGCTCACGCCGGATGGCGAGGCGTTGCTGGGCTACGCCCGTCGTTTGTTGAAGCTGCACGATGAAGCCTTGGCGGTGCTGGCTCGGCCGGATCTGTCCGGCCTGGTGCGTCTGGGCACGCCAGACGATTATGTGGGACGGTTTTTGCCCGACATCCTGGTCCGCTTCGCCCGCGCCTTTCCGCGCGTCCAAGTCGAAGTGCATTGCGAGCCCAGCGTCAACCTGCGGCGCTTGTTGGCCGAGGATCGGCTCGACCTGGCGCTGATCACCTGTACGCCCGGCGCGGAAACCGGTGAGGTGCTACGCCGGGAACCGACCGTGTGGGCGACCGCCGAGCGCCATCTCGCTCACGAGGACGAACCGCTGCCGCTGGCGCTGTTCCAGGTCGGTTGTCCGTTTCGCGACTGGGCGCTGGCCGGTCTGAGCGGACTGGGCCGCCCGTATCGCATTGCCTATACCAGCGCCAGCATCAGCGGCGT
>JAGRHI010000021.1:213-5898 GCA_020445045.1 Candidatus Competibacteraceae bacterium | reverse complement strand
CGCGAAGGCTTCGCGGCCGAGGCGCCCTCCTCATCGATAGCCACGATCAGCCCGATGGCTCTGGCTTGAGTGTTGGATTGCCGGTTCAACCCGAATTCAGAGCAACCCGCCCGCACTCTTGGCGATCAGAGCCAAGGCGCTGGCGATGGAGAGGACTAGGACGGCATGGCGGGTATGACCCCGGTCCAGCCAGTGGGCCAGATAGGGCGATAGCCAGTAACCGGCCAACACGCCCGGCAGCAGTTGCAAGGCGAGGATGACTTCGGATCGGCCAAAGCGACCCGCCAGATGCAGCGCCGCCAGCATCGCCAGGCTGGACACGAAGTACAGCAACCCCAAGGTACCGCGCAGGGCCGGGCCTTCGAGGCGCTGGTAGAACAGCGCCAGCACGGGTGCCCCGATGCCGGCGGTGGTGCCCATGAAGCCCGCCAGCACACCCGCCAGACCCGCCGCCGCCGTGGTGAAGGATACTTGCAGACCGGCCGCGCTGAGCCCCACCGCCCCCAGAATCAGGATGCCGAACAGCAGGCCCAGGATGGCGAGCGGCAGCAGAGCCACCAGGACTCCTCCCAGGGCGATGCCGAGCAGCAGTCCAAGCAACATTGGCGCTAGGTGTTGGTGGTGCCAATGCTTCCGGCCTCGGTAGGCCATCAACCCCGATAGCAGCAGACTGGCCGCCACGCAGGGTCCGGGCACCCAGTCCAAGGCAATCAGCGACAGCAGCGGAACCACCACCAGCCCGGCGCCCAGACCCGAGGCCGCTTGCAGGACACTGCCCAACACCATCACCAGGATGGCCAGCATCGTGGTCAGTACGACGGTCATCGCTCCGATTCCGCCCGTCGCGTCGCCCAGGCCAGCGCGGCTTCCAGACGATCGTTGCCCCAAAACAGTTCGTCGCCGACGATAAAGGTGGGAGCGCCGAAGATCCCCAGGGCCACGGCTCGTTCGGTTTGCGCCCGCAGCAACGCCTTACTGTCGGGCGATTGCGCTTGTTGCAGCAGCTCAGCTCCCGGCGGATCCAAGCGGTTCAGACACTGCTCCAGCACCTCTGGCTGGGCGATATCCCGATCCTCGGCGAAGTTGGCCCGGAACACGGCGCGCACGAAATCCGGTAGCCACGGTTCCGCCGCGAACCGGCAGGCGATCCGCGCGGCGAGCACGCTATGTCGCGGGAATCGGCTAGGTCGGCGGAAGGGCAGTTCCAGATCGGCGCAGATGCGCTCCAGATCCCGCCACATATAGCGCCCCTGAACCGGAAACAGATTGAACGGCGAGTCGTTCCAACCCTGGGCCTGGAAGATCGGACCGAGCAGAAAAGCCTTCCATTCCAGCGGGACCCCATGCCGACGGGCTAGCGCTTCCACCCGCAGGGCGGCTGGATAGGAATAGGTGCTGGCGAATTCGAACCAGAATTGCATGATCGATTTCCTTTGGACGCTATCTGGCAAAAATGACGGCGTCATGCGGACTGGCGGTTTTTCACCGATCAGGACCGGATGAAATCAGCCTGATTCGTTGGCATCGGCAAGAATTTAGCTTCCTACAAGGCAGGGTCGAGGGTAATCGAAACATTCTTGTAGGCGGGAGTGCGCGATTGCGGATCGACGTCGCGACCGACCAGCACGTTCGCCTCGGGATAGTACATCAGCGCATTGCCGGCCTTGATCGATTCGAAAGGGATGATCCGGATGCCGGACAACGATCCGGTCGAACTGCGCACCGTGACCCGCTGGTTCGCCGCCAGCCCAAGTTCCCGCATGTCTTCCGGATGCAGGAGAATCACATCGCGTCCAGTGACGCCCCGATACAAATCCTGCTCTTCGTACACCACGGTGTTGAACTGTCCTTCACTACGCACGGTCATCAGGCGCAGTGCGCCGTTCCCGCCGCCGAGCGCGGGCAGATCGTGGACGTGCAGCCGTGCCCGCCCATCGGCGGTGGCGAAGCGAGGCGTATGGAAAAGACGCCCCTGCACATGAAATTCCTCCCGCGTCGCGTCGAGTGTGGCCATTTTCTCGAAACCGGGGATGACCGCCGCGATCGCTTCCCGGATGCGCCCCGTATCCGCCATGGCTCGCCAGTCGAGAGGCTGCTTGGCATCGCCCAGAACGTCCACCGCGAGCGTCGCGATCACCTGGACCTCGCTGCGTGGACCGGCGTGCCGGGCTGGGCCGCCGTCGCTCAGGCGAACGTAATTGAACATCGATTCCTGGGTGGTCGGTTGCGGTTCCTCGTCGCGGGCGAGAACCGGAAGAATCAGCGTCTCCTGGGCCAGCCCGCGAACATGGCCGGTGTTGAGCTTGGTGCTGAGGTGGACGAGCAGATCGAGCTGGGCCAAGGCGTCGCGGGTGAATGCCGAATCGGGGGAGGCGCCATGGAGATTGCCGCCGAGACAAAGCGCCACGCGCATCCGTCCATCCCGAGCCGCCTCCAGACAGGCCAGGGTGTCGAGTCCCGGCGCCGTCGGCAAGGAGAGGCCGAAGTGGGATTCCAGCCGCTCGATGACCGCGTCCTTGAGTTTGGGCGTGACGCCGATCGATCCCATCCCCTGCACGTTGGAATGACCGCGGATCGGCAGCAGACCGGCATGAGGGCGGCCCACCATGCCCCGCATCAGCGCCAGATTGGCGATGGCCTGCACGTTCTCGACGCCGTGCCGGTGATGGGTGATGCCCATGGTCCAGGCGAAGACCACATTCCGGCCATTGGCGTAAATTTGAGCGGCACGCTGTATTTGTTCTTGCGTCACGCCACTATGCAAGCAGAGTTCTGGCCAGGAGAACCGGTGTAGCTGGGCGCGCAACTCGGGCCAACCGTTGCAATGGTCGTTCAGGAACGCCTCGTCGCTGGCGCCGATTTCGTCGATGCGCTTGGCGATGCCGGTCAAGAGCGCCAGATCGCCGCCGATGTCGGGCTGCAAATACAGGCTGGCGATTTCGGTCCCGAACAGCAGGCTTCGCCACTCGCCGGGCGAGCTGAAGTTCACCAGCCCGGTTTCGATCACCGGATTGATGACCACCACTTGGCCGCCACGTTGGCGGATGTGCATCAGCACATGCATCAGCCGTGGATGGTTGCTCGCCGGATTGCCGCCGATGACGAAGACCACGTCGGCATGTCGGAGATCGTCGAGGGTGAGGGTGGCCGTCCCGCTGCCGGTGACGCTGGTGAGACCGACCCCGCTGGCTTGATGGCAATAATAACTGACGTTGTTGACGTGGTTGCTGCCGTAGAGCCGGGCGAACAGTTGGAGCAGGAAACTGGCCTCGTTGGAGCTGCGGCCACTGAAATACCAGAAGGTTTCCGGCGGTGGTGTCGCGCGGAGTTTCGCGACGATCCGGTCGAGCGCCTCCGTCCAGGCGATCGGCTGGAAATGCGTGGCGCCCGGACGCAGCAGCAGCGGCCGCACCAGTCGGCCACTGTGTTCCAGCGCGTGCGATGTCCAGGATTGGAGATCGGCGACGGCGTGCTCGGACCAGAATGCGGCGGGGGTCGCGCCTTGCAAATCGCCCACCATCGCCTGCAAGGATTTGATGCAGACTTGTGGAAACTGACCGACCTCGTTCACCATGCCGCCCTTCTGGCCGCCCATGCCGAGCGCGCAACTCTTGCAGGCGTTTTTGCCACGCAGGGCGCGGTAGAGTCGCCATGGACCGCCTTCACGGGCTTTGCGCCAAGCGTAGCGGATGGCCGGCCAACCCCCACCGGTTTTCACTCGTTTCATGATCTCACCCCCGGCGCATCGCGTTTCCGGTGTCTTCCGACAAGAATAGCCGATCGTTCGCCGTCACCACGGTTCACGCTCAATACGGTTGCGGCGCCCCTGGATGATTTGGGTGGTGTCACATTGGCGGAGAACGCTTCGGTTCGGTAAACCACGCGCCCACCCCGATACCCGGAGCGGATCGATTGCGCGGGATTACCCGCCGGCGTCATTTCTCCGCCGGCAGAATGCGCAGCAGCGCCCCATCGTCCTCATCGGTCAGCACGTACAGGTAGCCGTCCGGTCCTTGCCGCACGTCCCGCACCCGCTGGCCGATGGTCAGCTTCTCCTCGCCGACGACCCGAGTGCCCTTCAGTTTGAGATGGCGGATCTGGCGGAACTTGAGCGCGCCGCTGAACAGGTCGCCCTTCCAGCCCGGATAGACCTCGCCGGTGTAGAACGTCAGTCCACTGGGCGCCTTGGATGGCGTCCAAACCAGGATGGGATCGACGATGCCAGGGCGACTGGTTTCATCCGAGATCTTCGGACCCCAGTATTCGATGCTGTAGGTCACCACCGGCCAGCCGTAGTTGTGGCCGCCCTCGATGACGTTCAGCTCGTCGCCACCGCGCGCGCCGTGCTCATTGGCCCAAATGCGTCCGCTGACCGGATCGCGGGTCATGCCCTGGATGTTGCGATGGCCAAGGGTCCAGATTTCCGGCTTCGCGCCCGGCCGGCCGACGAACGGATTGTCCGGCGCGGCCGTGCCGTCGTCTTGCAGCCGCAACACCTTGCCGAAATGCGTACCCAGATTCTGAGCCTGGTTGCGGATGTTCTCGCCCTTGAAACCGATCGGCGGGTTGCCGCCGTCGCTGACGTTCAGCAGGAGGGTTTTGTCCGGCAGCCAGACGATGCGGGAACCGAAGTGCTGGCCACCGGATTTCGGGTCGGCGTTCCTGAAGATCACTTCGGTATCGCGCAGCGCGTGGCCATCGAAGCGTCCACGCGCCAGCGCCGTGCGGTTCGCTTCCGGGGTGCCGGTGGCGAAGGACAGATAGACGAGGCGGTTGTCGGCGAAATCCGGATGCAGCGCCACATCCAGCAATCCGCCCTGGCCGAAAGCCAGCGCCGGCGGCAGGCCGGCAATGGGTTCCGGGTCAAGCTGGCCGTCGCGGATCAGGCGCAGGCGGCCGGCGCGCTCGGTCACCAGCGCCGACCCGTCCGGCAGCCAGGCGATGGACCAGGGATGCTCCAGACCCTTGACCACCACTTCCGCGCGCCAACCCGTGGCCTCCGGGACATCCCCGCTGATCGGCGCCGGTCCGGTCCGGGCCGTGCAACTCACGGTCATCATGGCCAACAGTCCACAGCCGAAGAGACGCGCGCGCCACTTGCCGCGCCGTGGAATTGGCGAGGGCGCTCGATCGATCAAGCGGCAGGTGGTGGAAAGTGACGAAAGTGTTTTTCACAGGGCGATTTCGCAAGTGCTCATGGCACCAAGCCGAGGCGAACAGGCTTCAGTGTGGACGATGCCTGGAATCCATCCGATCGGCGCGGTCAACCCTCCCGAGACGGGCCATCCGCCAACGGCGGGAATTCGGGATGGGATGCCTCCTGGCGGCGCACGGCGGGGTTGTAGTGCAGACAGTTGGGCACGCAGTCGCACTCGAAGGCGATCTTCATCGGCGCGATCCGGCCCTCGTTCTTGAGTTGGAACAAGCGGGGCACCACCCGGTCGCGCAGGGTTTCCGGGTCGATGGTGTTGACGTAGATCTTGGTGCCGCCCTCGAAACCGGCCGGGGTCGATACCCGCCACTTGATCAAGACCCGCCACGGCATGGGCACGTCCACGTCGGGCGGCTTGTAATACCATTCCTCGTTGCAGGGGATGTCGGAACCGGCGGCGGCGTGGCAGGCGTGGACCAGATCGGACACCCCGCGCAGTTCCTCCGGCGCGTGGTTCCAGGGCTGGCTGCGTT
>JAGRHI010000021.1:0-194 GCA_020445045.1 Candidatus Competibacteraceae bacterium | reverse complement strand
TAGCGATGGCCGAAGCCGGCGTAGGCGATGGCGTGGTCGTTCTCGGCCACCACCAGGTTGCGATAGGCGGCGAAGTTGACGGCGGCCTCGTTGTAGAGGTTGGGGTTGGCCCGCACCCGTTGCAGTTCGATGTCGTTCTGGACCCCGCGCTCGTCGATGGCCACCAGTTGCTTGTGCAGGTGGTCGAAGGAGGC
>JAGRHI010000205.1:7625-7773 GCA_020445045.1 Candidatus Competibacteraceae bacterium | reverse complement strand
CGACCTCGGGTGACCACCATCAGCTTCAAATCCTCGTGCCAGAGCGCCTGGCAAGCCGCTTTCAAGTCGCTCAATCCGGTCAGGAACTCGCTTTCGTCATCGCTCAACTTGACGATGTGGGCCTTGCTCAGACCCAATAGCAGGCCTT
>JAGRHI010000205.1:0-7395 GCA_020445045.1 Candidatus Competibacteraceae bacterium | reverse complement strand
AACATGAACTCCCGTTCGCCATCCGCCCGCAGCGAGACGAACGCCAGCGCGGTGCGCGCCTCGCTGGAAAAGCGCAGCGGGCCGACATCCACGCCGGCTTGGGTCAGCGTGTCGGCCAGGAAATGCCCGAAGGCATCATCGCCCACCTTACCCATGAAGGCGCTTTGCACACCGAGCCGGGCGAGTCCGACCGCGACATTACCCGGTGCGCCGCCGGGGGCCTTGATAAAAGCCGGCGCGTCGGTCAGGCCGGTACCGGTGACGGTGGGAACGAAATCGATCAGCAATTCGCCCAGACAAATTGCTTGCGCCATGATGGAAACCTCTGTGAAGGAGCCGGTAAGAGAGGAGCATCTTGCTTGATGCCCCTCGGCGTTGCCGTTGCCTTTTAGGACCCGACGTAATCGCGCAGGGTGGCGCGGGCGCCCTGGTCGTAAAAGCCGTGCAAGGCCCGGCGCACTTCGTCCACGAAAGCCGGCGAGCGAGGCAGGATCTCGCCGAAGATCTCCGCCAAGCTCAGCACCGCGTCCGGCTCTCGCCCGCCGCGCTGGGCACGCTCCCGCAGTTGGTCCGCCAGTGGGTCGATCACGGTGGGCAGGGGCCGGCCCTGGTCATCGTTGCCACCGGCCAGATACCGGAACCAGGCCGCTATGGTGAAACTCAGCAATTTTACCGGGCCGCTCCGGGGCAGTTGCTCCAGAATCGAGGGCAGTATGAACTTGGGAATCCGCGCCGAACCCTCGGTACCGATGCGGTGCAACTGGTCGCAAATGGTGGGGTTGCTGAACCGCTCGATCAAGGTGCGCTTGTAGTCTTCCAGACTGACGCCCGGCAAGGGGGACAACAGCGGTGTGACCTCCACATCCATCATGGTCCGCACCAACGTGCGGATCTGGGGATCGTCCATGGCCTCGTGGGCGAACTGGTAGCCCAACAGCATGCCGATATAGCACATGGCCTGGTGGCTGGCGTTGAGCAGCCGCATTTTCATCTTCTCGTAGGGCAGGACATCGCCGGTCATTTGCGCCCCGACCTGTTCCCAGGCTGGGCGACCCGTGGGGAAGCGGTCCTCGATCACCCATTGCATGAAGGGTTCGGTGACCACCGGCCAGGCGTCCTGGAGGCCGAAGCGCTCCCGCACCAGCGCCCGGTGGGCATCGGTGGTGGCAGGGGTGATGCGATCCACCATGCTATTTGGGAATGCGCCATGCTCGTCGAGCCAGTGACTCAATGCGGGATCGCGGCGTTCGGCGAAAGCCAGCAGCATTTTCCGGGCGACGGTGCCATTGTGTTGCAGGTTGTCGCAGGACATGACCGTGAATGGCCCCAAGCCCCGCTGGCGACGGCGATCCAAAGCCTCCAGCAGATAGCCGAAGGAGCAGCGGGGGTGATGGGGATTTTGCAAATCATGAACGATGTCCGGGTGGTCGGCGTTGAATTCCCCCGTGCCTTCGTTCACGTAGTAACCCCCCTCGGTGATGGTCAGGGTCACGATCCGACAATCCGGGGAAGCCATTTTTTCCAGCACGGCCTCGGGATCGTCGGGGGCGTAAAGATAATTCAGCAGTGAGCCAATCACCCGGGCTCGGTCGCCGGCGGCGCTGCGCTCCACCACGGTGTAAAGACAATCTTGGGGTATCAGAGCGTCGCGCATGCCCTGGTCGAAAGGGAGCAATCCGACCCCACAATAGCCCCATTCGGTGTTACCGGGTTGGTGAAGCAGGTCGTCCAGATACACGGCTTGATGGGCACGATAAAAGCCGCCGACGCCGATGTGGACGATGCTCTGGGCCACTGCGGCGCGGTCGTAGCCCGGCGCCCGCACCTCGGGCGCAAGTCGCTTCAGGTTGGCTGAGTTCAGCGGTGTGGATACGGTTTCGGTCATGGCTTAACAACCTCCAGGGCTACAGAAGGGCGAGGGCAACGACGAAAACCGTTTTGCCCAACGCCGTGGCGGTCAATGAGCGACCGAGTGGCCTCGATCTATTGCAGCCAAGGGATGGCGCGCGGCCTGCTCCAGAGCCAGGCCGTCGGTGGTGAACAGATGACAGGTCGCCCCGCTGAGTCCCAGAGTAACGGCATCGTTCACCTTAACCGGGCTGTTGCCGTCGATCTCGGCGGTGAGGGTCTGGTTCCCTTCGATCTGGGCGTAGATGTAGGTAGCCCCTCCCAGGCGCTCCACCACCAGTACCTTGCCTTGGATCTGGCCGTCGCCACCGCTCTCCAGCAAATGCTCGGGGCGCACGCCCAGGGTTATCTTGTCACCGACTTTCAGCCCTCGGTCCTTCACGGGCGCCGTCACCGAACCGCCTCCGGGCAAGCTCACAGTCACCGACTCGGCCTGGACGTTTTGCACTTGGGTGTCGATGAAGTTCATGGTGGGGGAGCCGATGAAGCCAGCCACAAAGCGGTTGCGGGGGTGGTGATACAACTCCAGAGGGGAACCCACCTGCTCGATCACGCCGCCTTGCAGGACCACGATCTTGTTGGCCATCGTCATGGCTTCCACCTGGTCATGGGTGACGTAGATCATGGTGGCGTCGAAGTCGCTGTGCATGCGGGCGATCTCGATGCGCATCTGCACCCGCAGCGCCGCGTCCAGGTTGGACAGGGGTTCGTCGAACAGAAACACCTTGGGGTTGCGAACGATGGCTCGGCCGATCGCCACCCGCTGGCGCTGGCCGCCGGACAGGGCTTTGGGTTTGCGGTCCAGTAGAGGCTCCAGTTTCAGAATCCGCGCCGCCTCGTTGACCTTGCGCTCGATCTCGGCCTTGGGGAGCTTGGCCAGCCTGAGACTGAAGCCCATGTTGTCCCGCACCGTCATGTGCGGATACAGCGCGTAGGTCTGAAAGACCATGGCGATGCCTCGTTCCGCCGGGGATAGATCGTTGACCCGCTGCCCATCGATCATCAGATCCCCGTCGCTGATGCTCTCCAGGCCGGCGATCATGCGCAGCAGGGTGGATTTGCCGCAACCCGAGGGACCCACGAAGACCGCGAACTCCCTGTCTTCGATATGCAGGTCCACGCCCTTGATGACTTCGACGTCCCCGAAAGCCTTCTTGATGTTTTGCAATACCACGTCAACCATGGTGAATGTCCTCGCGAATACGGTGCAATGAAGTTACTTGACGGCGCCGAAGGTCAGCCCCGAGACCAGTTGTTTCTGGCTCATCCAGCCCACGACCAGGATGGGAGCGATGGCCATCAGCGAGGCCGCCGACAGCTTGGCCCAGAACAGACCCTGGGGACTGGAATACGAGGCGATGAACGCGGTCAAGGGGGCGCCGTTGGAACTGGTGAGATTCAGGCTCCAGAAGGCTTCGTTCCAGGACAGGATGATGGAGAGCAGTCCGGTGCTGGCGATGCCCGGCACGGCCAGGGGGATCAGCAGCAGGAACAGTTCCTGGATCGGCGTGGCGCCATCCACCCGCCCGGCCTCCATGATTTCGTTCGGCACGTCCTTGAAATAGGTGTAAAGCATCCAAATCACGATGGGCATGTTGATCAGGGTATAAATCATCATCAGTCCGGTGACCGTGTCCAGCAACCCCATGTCGCGGAACAGCAGATACATGGGGATCAGCACCCCCACCGGCGGCATCATCTTGGTGGACAGCATCCACAGCAGCGTCCCCGGCGTCCGTTTGGTCGGGAAGAACGCCATGGCGTAGGCCGCCGGAATGGCAAAGGCCAAAGCCAGGATCGTCGAGCCGAAGGACACGGCGATGGAGTTCCAGACGTAGCGGCCGTAGTTGCTGCGAGCGAAGACTTCCTGGAAATTCTCCACGGTGGGGGTAAAGAACAGCGATGGCGGCGTGGCGATGGCGTCCACCTCGGTCTTGAAGGCGGTCACGGCCATCCAGAAGATGGGAAAGAAGACCACCAAGGCGATGAACCAGGCCAGCGCGGTGGTCCACATTTTCCGACGAGCGTCATCTTGCATGGGAATACCCTCCTCAGCCTTGCTGCAGATTGCGGGACACCGTCCGCACCAGGAAGATGGCCACGATGTTGGCCAGAACCACCGCGATCACGCCGCCCGCCGAGGCATAGCCCACGTCGAACTGGAGCAGGCCCACGGAGTAGATCAGCCAGGCCAGATTGGTGGTGGCCGTGCCCGGACCGCCGGACGTGGTGACGTAGATCTCGGCGAAGATGGTCAGCAAGAAGATCGTCTCGATCATGATGACCACCGAGATGGCCCGGTTGAGGTGGGGCAGAACGATGTGGAAGAACATGTCCACCGGTCCGGCGCCGTCGATGCGCGCCGCCTCTTTCTGCTCCTGGTCCAGGGACTGGATGGCGGTGAGCAGGATCAGAAACGCGAAGGGCACCCATTGCCAGGATACGATCACGATCACCGACAGCATGGGATAATTGGTGAACCAGTCGGTGGGCTCCATCCCCACCAGGCTTTGGAGCCAGGCGAACAGGCCGTTGACCGGATGCATCAGCATGTTCTTCCAGACCAGGGCGCTGACCGTGGGCATCACGAAAAACGGCGCGATCACCAGCAACCGGGCCACGCCGCGGCCGTGGAACTCGGCGTTGTAGAGCACCGCGAACAGGGTGCCGAACACCACGGTGATGATCAGCACCGAGCCCACCAGCACCAGGGTGTTCCACAGGGAAGTCCACAGCGCCGGGTCCTCGAACAGGAACGTGTAATTCTCCAGGCCGGCGAAGCCCGTCAGCATCGGATTGAGCAGGTTATAGCGGATGACCGAGAAATACAGGGTCATCGCTAGAGGTACGATCATCCACAGGAACAGGACGATGACCGAAGGCCATAACAGCGGGCGAGTGTCGATTTCCCGAGTGTTCTTGGCCGGCTTGGCAGTCATTTGCTGGTTTGCCAGGGTCGTCATAAGCAATCTCTCTTGGGTGGTGGTTTACCCTTGGCCTTCGGGAGGCCGGGGAAATCCGCCCTCGCCTTCTCCTCGACGGAGAAAGCGGGGGATGAGAGGGTGATAGGGGCTTACTTGCCGTAACCGGCCTGACGCATGGTCCGGGACACGGAGGACTGGGCGCCTTTCAGGGCCTGATCCACGGACATCTGGCCCGCCAGGGCGGCGGCGATCGTCTGACCGACCTGAGTGCCGATGGCCTGAAACT
Organism: Candidatus Competibacteraceae bacterium; assembly: GCA_020445045.1. Taxonomy (GTDB): domain Bacteria; phylum Pseudomonadota; class Gammaproteobacteria; order Competibacterales; family Competibacteraceae; genus Competibacter. The sequence goes on along the minus strand of JAGRHI010000205.1, from coordinate 2,277 downwards.
CGGGAATGCCCACGTACTGGATGCCGGTGTAGGGGCTGGGATTGAGAGTCGGGTGCGTGGGATCGGCGCTCTCGATGGCCTGCAGCACCGGCTGGGCAAAGGGTGCGGCCTCGGTGTATTTAGCGTTCTCGTAGGTGGATCGGCGGGTGCCCGGAGGTACGCTGGTCCAGCCGACTTGTTGACCCACCAGCTCCACATAAGACTTGGAGGTGGCCCAGGTGATGAATTGGGTGGCGGCGTCCTGGGCATCGGACGAATTCGGGATGGCCAGCGCCCACGACCAGATCCAGTGGGAGCCTTTTTCCGTCTTGCCGATGGGGGCTTGGGCAAAGCCCACCTTGTCGGCCACTTGGGATTTGTCCGGGTTGAAGAGAAGACCCGCCGCGACCGTGGCGTCGATCCACATGGCGCACTTGCCGCTGGCGAACAGCGACAGATTTTCGTTGAAGCCGTTGGACGCGGCGCCGGGCGGACCGTATTGGTTCAACAGATTGACGTAATCGGTGACCGCCGCCTTCCACTCCGGCGAGTCGAGGGTGGGCTGCCACTTCATGTCGAACCACTGGCCGCCGTAGCTGTGAACCATGGTGGATAGAAAGGCTACGTTTTCGCCCCAGCCGGGCTTGCCGCGCAGACAGATGCCGTAGACCCCGGCATCCTTGTCGCTTAGTTTCCCGGCCCACCCCTTGACTTGATCCCAGGTGGGTTGCGTCGGCATCTCGATGCCCGCCTTCTTGAACAAGTCAGTGCGGTAAAACAGCATCGACGACTCGGAATAGAAGGGCAGGGCATACAGCTTGCCCTCGTAGGACAGACCATTGCGCACCGACTGTAGGATGTCGTCCACGTCATAATCCGCCGACAGGTTCTCGAACGGCTTCAACCAGCCCTGCTTGGCCCAGATCGGCACCTCGTAGGCGCCGATGGTCGCCACGTCGAACTGGCCGCTCTTGGTGGCGATGTCGGTGGTTAGGCGCTGGCGCAGCACGTTTTCTTCCAGCACCACCCAGTCCAGCTTGATGTCCGGGTGCTGCTTCTCGAATTGCTTCGATAGGCGCTGCATGATGATCATGTCGCCGTTGTTCACCGTGCCGATGGTGACAGTGGTGGCGGCTTGAGCCGTGACGGACAGCAGAGCAGCGGCGATGCTCAGGGAGAGAACGGTTTTTTTCATGGTTTCATCCTCGCGATGGTGGTTGAGAAGTTTTTAATTTTCGATTTCCGTGGGTCTAATTCCCCGTTGCTAATCATGTAAATCCTTTGTGTATTTTAGTTCGCTGGCTCTTTTATGTATTTCAATTCGCTGGCTCTTTTCTGGTTTTTATTGCTGGTTTTTATTGCTGGTTTTTATTGGATGTGCAACACGCCGATGTGGTGGATGGGAATGACGTCGCCATGCTCGGCACAGTGGTGCGTCACGATGGAAAAACCGTCGCCGACCGCGAACCGATACTCGGTCACGCGCCGCCGGCAGTGCGGACAGCGGACGGTCGAGACTCGGGTATCGCCGACGGGGCTCCGATCGAGCCTCGGGCAGCCAGCGGCCCGATGGCGTGGGTGGGCGCGGGAGAGTTTCCGCCGCGCGGGGTGATCCGGTGATGGGAGCGTCGCCAATGGGTTTGACCACATCCGCGGGGGCCGCGTGGCAGTGCGGACACCGCGCCCTTGAGGCGATCGCGGGGGGTTCGACGGAAAAAGGGAACGCGGAAGATGGATCGCTGGCGCGCATGCTGGACAGTGCGTTGGACGGGAAGTCATCACGCTCTACTCCTGCAACCGACTCGACTTCAAGAATAGGGATGCCGCCCAAGGTTCGACGCGGCATCCACCGACCGATAGCTCGACACTCGCCTTGCGTCAGAACGAGACCCGGTTGCCGACGGCGAAGAGGTAATTCACCGACACCTGGGCGTCACCGTGCAGGATGGTGTCGGCGTTGGCGGCGAGCGGGGTGACCAGGGCGGCGGCGATCGCCAGGGGGAGCGTGGTCTTGTGCATGGGGCTTGTCCTCGCGGGTGGGTCTATCGATAAAATCGTTTTTTTATATATAAATTATAGAATTAATGGCTTATTTTTACGATAAATTTGTAAACGTTTACTCATATATTGTCAATAGTATTGTGAAAAAAAATTATTATTCAAGTATAATTAATAGCTTATAGTTGCGATTTACGGATCGAAATCGTTTACATACTGATTGATATGGATTCCAAGCGGTTTGCCGCTCCATGGGTCCGAAGTTTCCAAAAAATATTAATTGAAATTTAAGTAAACCAC
>JAGRHI010000020.1 GCA_020445045.1 Candidatus Competibacteraceae bacterium | reverse complement strand
TCAAATCCTCTCGCCCCGACCAATCAAAACAACGGCTTGACAATAAGACGTCAAGCCGTTTTTCTTTGGCTTTTCCAAAGCCGAAGCGGTGGTGATCGGGTCGGTTGGCAAAAGACGAACGGCGGTCGAGTAGTGGCGGTACCATGAGTCGTCCCCACGGAGTCCACCTCTCGCCGTTGACCCCTTGCTCGGTCCTTGCCAATATCCCACAGGGTCGCGATGTCCTTGGAGACCAAGGCCACGAGTATGGTCGGATAAGCGCCATGCGTGGTATAAACGCAACTTGGCTTGGTAACGACAGGCCATGCTCCAAGACGCGCGGCCTACTCTGGATCCGCGAATGCCCAGCCCGGTTCCATCCTATATTGCATGAAGGTTGGTATGGGGTTTAGGGTTCTGGACAAAGCGAGCGGTGAATTTCATCATTACCCCCCAAATGCGATCATGGTTGGCGGACTTGAGTGAAGTGCAAACCCAATTTCTTTCCTTGTCGCCGCCTCGCCCGTTGTGCGGCACAGTGATGGCGGTGGCGGCTTGCAACAACCAGCAACCCCGCTTCCAGGAACTTGTGTATGAGGCTGCGGGCGAGGTGTTCGCTGAGTCTTGCGTTTTTTGTTCGTGACCCTGGCAAACCCGGTCTATACTAAGACTCGGATTATCTCTGAATCAAGCGTGGGTCTTAAGACAACTCATTACTATATAAGAGGATTTTTTTATGGCGCAGCTCAAACCCGGTGTCGTTTCTGGCAAAGACTACCTTACGCTCGTGGCTGCCGCGAAGGCGGGCGGTTACGCGCTGCCGGCGGTCAATGTCTCCAGTAGCAGCACGATCAACGCGGTACTGGAAGCCGCGGCCAAGAACAATGCTGACATCATCATCCAGCTTTCCAACGGCGGGGCGCAGTTCTATGCCGGCCAAGGCATGAAAGACGGCTTCAAGGCCAAGGTGCTGGGCGCGGTGGCGGCGGCCTACCATGTCCATTTGCTGGCCGAGCACTACGGGGTTTGCGTGGTGTTGCACACCGATCATGCCAACAAGGGCCTGATTCCCTGGGTTGAAGCACTGCTGGATCACGGCGAGGCGTATTTCAAGCAACACGGCAAGCCGTTGTTCAGTTCGCACATGTTGGATCTTTCCGAAGATCCGATGGAGTTCAATCTGAGCGAGTGCGCGCGCATCCTGAAGCGCATGGCTCCGCTGGACATGAGTCTGGAAATCGAACTGGGCGTTACCGGTGGCGAGGAAGACGGCATTGGCGGCGAGCTCGACGAGAGCGCCGACAACTCCCATCTTTACACGCAGCCGGAAGATGTGTTGCAGGCTTACGAGCGGTTGTCGCCCATCGGCCATTTCTCGGTCGCCGCGTCCTTCGGCAACGTGCATGGGGTGTACAAGCCCGGCAACGTCCAACTGCGCCCGGAAATCCTCAAGAACTCGCAGGCGCTGATCGAGAAGGAGCGCGCCACTGGCCCGAAGCCGCTGAATCTGGTGTTCCACGGTGGTTCCGGCTCGGAGAAGGCGAAGATCACCGAGGCGGTCGGTTACGGGGTGTTCAAGATGAACATCGACACCGACCTGCAATTCGCTTATTCCGAAGCCATCGGCAAATTCGTCAGCGAGAATCCCAAGGCGTTCCTGTATCAGATCGACCCGGAAACCGATAAGCCCTACAAAAAGTTCTATGACCCGCGCAAGTATCTGCGCTTGGCGGAGCAGAACATGGTGGCGCGCCTGAACGAGGCGTTCGCCGATCTTGGTTCCAAGGACAAGTCGCTGGCGGCCTGAGAACCGCTGCTTGCTGATTGCTGGTCGTTAAGTACGGAAAAGCCTGCCGAGTTTTCGGCGGGCTTTTTTTTCCGAAGATATCCCTTTTCATCAGGCCCGGAGCCGCATCGTGCAGGAACTCAATCCTTACTTTCATCAGATTCAAGACCTCCAGGGGCGCTGCGCGTCTCTGAGGGGGTATCTTTGACTTCGAGACCCGACGCGAGCGGCTGGACGAGGTCAACCGCGAACTGCAGGAGTCCAATGTCTGGAATGACCCGGAGCGAGCGCAGACGCTGGGCAAGGAACGCGCTCAGCTCGAAGCCGTGGTCAACCGGCTGGAAAGCCTCGATCGGGGTTTGAACGAAGTCGCTGAATTACTGACACTGGCCGGTGAGGAAGGCGACGAAGCGGCGGTCGTCGAAATGGTGCGCGATCTGGACGGCTACGGCCGAGTCGTCGCCGATCTGGAATTCCAGCGAATGTTCTCCGGCGAATTGGATGCCAGCAACGCTTTTCTCGACATTCAGGCCGGCTCCGGTGGTACCGAGGCCCAAGACTGGGCGGAGATGCTGCTGCGGATGTACTTGCGTTGGGGCGAGCGGCGTGGTTTCAAGACCGAACTGCTGGAGGTGTCGCCGGGGGAAGTGGCGGGGATCAAGAGCGCCAGTGTCAGTTTCGAGGGCAGCTACGCCTTTGGCTGGCTGCGGACCGAGATCGGTGTCCATCGCTTGGTGCGTAAGTCGCCATTCGATTCCGGCAACCGTCGCCACACGTCGTTCGCGGCGGTGTTCGTATCGCCGGAAATCGACGACAGCATCGAGGTGGAGATCAATCCGGCTGACTTGCGCGTCGATGTCTACCGCGCCTCCGGGGCTGGCGGCCAGCACGTCAACCGTACCGAGTCGGCGGTGCGCATCACTCACCTGCCGACCAATACCGTCGTGCAATGCCAGAACGACCGCTCCCAGCACAAGAACCGCGCCACCGCGATGAAGCAGCTCAAGGCCAAGCTCTACGAACTGGAACTGCAAAAGCGCAATGCTCAGGCCCAGGTGGTGGAAGACGGTAAATCCGATATCGGCTGGGGCAGCCAGATCCGTTCCTACGTACTGGATCAGTCGCGCATCAAGGATCTGCGTACCGGATTCGAGACCGGTAATACCCAGGCGGTGCTGGATGGCGATCTGGATGCATTCATCGAAGCCAGCCTGAAGAGCGGGCTGTAAGCCGTTCCTTTCGTTCACCCAAACCGGGTTTTTTCCATGTCCCTGGAACCACAAAATCCCACCGCCGTTTCCGAAGAATGCCTCGACGAGAACAAGCTGATCGCCCTGCGTCGCCAGAAGCTGCACGAGTGGCGTCAGCAAGACCATGCCTATCCCACCGATTTCCGTCGCGATACCTTGGCGGCGGAGTTGCACGCCGCTTACGACGACAGGGAAGGCGCTGAACTGGAGGCCGAAGCTCGGCGGTGTCGCATCGCCGGGCGGATGCTGGCCAAGCGGATCATGGGCAAGGCCAGTTTCGCGCGCCTGCGTGACCAATCCGGCGACATTCAACTGTTTATCCAGAAAAGCGCGCTACCGGATGGGCTGTATGAGGACTTCAAGGACTGGGATTTGGGCGACATCCTGGGTGCCGAAGGCACGGTATTCAAGACCAAGACCGGCGAATTGTCGGTCAAGGTGGATGCACTGCGCCTGCTGACCAAGTCGCTACGGCCGTTGCCGGAGAAATTCCACGGACTGGCCGATCAGGAAACCCGCTACCGGCAGCGCTATGTGGACTTGATCATGAACGAGTCCACGCGCGCCACTTTCCGCCTGCGCTCGGCCATGGTCGCCCACATCCGCGACTTTTTTAACCGGCGTGACTTCCTGGAAGTCGAGACGCCGATGATGCAGCCGATTCCCGGTGGCGCGACGGCGCGACCATTCATCACTCACCACAATGCCTTGAATATGGAGCTGTACCTGCGCATCGCGCCGGAACTGTATCTGAAGCGCTTGGTGGTGGGCGGTTTCGAGCGAGTCTATGAAATCAACCGCAATTTTCGCAACGAGGGCTTGTCCACCCGCCACAATCCCGAGTTCACCATGCTGGAGTTTTATCAGGCGTATGCCGACTACCGCGATCTAATGGATTTGACCGAGGAACTGTTGCGTGGCATGGCGCACGCGCTATTGGGTCGCGCCACCGTTCAGTACCAGGGCGAGAGTTACGATTTTGATCAGCCGTTCCAGCGGCTGACGGTTCGAGAGGCTGTGCTGCGCTTCAATCCGACGATCGTCGCCGCCGAGTTGGACGATCTGGATGCGGCCCGGCGCATCGCCGCGGGTTTTGGTCTGAAGGTGCAACCCGAGCACGGTTTGGGTCGGGTGCAGTTGGATATCTTCGAGCAGACCGTCGAGCATCAGTTGCGCGACCCCACTTTCATTACGGCCTATCCGACCGAAGTATCGCCGTTGGCCCGGCGCAACGACGCCGATCCCAGCATCACCGATCGCTTCGAACTATTTGTGGGCGGGCGGGAAATCGCCAACGGTTTTTCCGAGTTGAACGATCCCGAGGATCAGGCGGACCGATTTCGCCGGCAAGTCGAAGCCAAGGCGGCCGGCGATCAGGAAGCCATGCACTACGACGCCGATTACATTCGGGCGCTGGAATACGGTCTGCCGCCGACGGCGGGGGAGGGCATCGGCATCGACCGGCTCGTCATGTTGTTTGCGGATGCGCCTTCGATCCGTGATGTGCTCCTGTTCCCGCACCTGCGGCCGGAATGATGCCGTCCAGACACCGTGCGCTCAGGCGTTCGCTTCTTCAAGAAGGACGCGCGGGAGCGGTGGATTGGCGACGGCGCTACGCATCGGCACGATGTTGCCGTGCTCCGCGCAATGGGCGTAAGGCTGCTCGCGGGTGACCGCGACGGGCCGCTTGCAATGCGGGCAGACCATATAGATTTGTTGTGAAACTTGCATCTGTGTTTCCCTCGTGAAGACGCGTTCTTGTCCCTTCGACAACAGTCTTGACGATTTTATTCTGCAATGCAACAAAAATTGTTGCGTCGCAACAGTCGGGTGGCCCACAATCAAGCATGCTTCCGCGATTTATCGCTCGGAGCGCAGGTGTCGTGCCTGTCGAGTGGGCGCGGTGGTTCCGAACATCACGCTACCCCCGTCACTGGCTGCAAGTTGCGCCGGTCGCAGGAACGCCGGGCCGCCTTTGGCGCCGCTCGCTTGATAATCCGTCGCCAGTGCCGCACGCGCGGCCGGCTCGGCGACACTCAGTATCTCGACCAGCCCCCGATACAGCAGATCGAACAGCCGTTCCAGCGCGAATCGATGGGTTTGTCCGGTGGTGGCGAACAGCCAGTCGCTTAAGCGCATAAAACGGTCGAACGGCTGGTCGCCCAGCAGCAGTGGGCGAGTTTGCGGGAAGCGCCCGGAATTGCCGATCAAATCCCAGTAGCGGGCAAAGCGCTCCAGTCGCCGCATCGTCGCGAAATCCAGGGTGGTCGAACACAGCAGGTTGTAAGGGGGATGTGGGTTGTAACGGCAATCGAAGAGCGCGGTATGGCGATCGAGCGGCGCGCCGCGCAGCCGTTTGAGCACGCCGACCTGGATTTCGTGCGGGTCGAGCGCCGCCAAGCGGTCGAAGCCGGCGGCGAAACTGGCCAGCTCCTCACCCGGCAGGCCAGCGATCAAATCGGCGTGCAGGTAGGCGTGGGTGTTCCGGCGCAACCAGGCGAGATTGTCCACGGTCTTGCGGTTGTCTTGCTTGCGACTGATCAATGTCTGCACGGCGGGGTTGAAGCTCTGAACCCCAATTTCGAATTGCAGCGATCCGGGCGGGAAACGCACGAGCCGGGTTTTGAGCGGTTCCGGCAGGTGGTCGGGAATCAGTTCGAAGTGGAGGAATAAGCGTTCATCCAGCCGCTCCAGGAAAAAGTCCAAAATTCGCGCGCAGGTTTTGACGTTCAGGTTGAAAGTGCGATCCACGAATTTGAAATGACGCACGCCGCGTTGATGCAGCGTTTGCAGTTCGGCCAGGAACGACTCCAGCGGGAACGGCCAGGCGGTTTTGTCCAGCGCCGACAGACAGAACTNNCGCATTTGAACGGACAGCCGCGCGACGCTTCGACGTAAATCAGGCGGTGGGCGATATCCTCGTCGGTGTAGAACCGGTACGGTGAGCACAGGCGGTCCAGCGCTGGCGATTCGGCGGCGATGATCTTTTCGTCAGGCGGGTTTCCCACGTGGATTCGCTGACACAGGTCCGCGAACGCCAAGTCGCCTGGGCCGGCGATCAGATAGTCGGCCAGGTCGACGATCGCTTGCCGATCCCATTCATGACTCACCTCGGGGCCGCCGAGCACCACGATCAGATCCGGCCGTACTTGCTTGAGCAGGGCGATGACCTGAGTGGTTTCCACCACGTTCCAGATGTAGACGCCAAAACCGACGATGCGCGGCTGTTCGGCCAGTAGTGCCTCGGCGATGTCCAGCGGTCGCTGGGTGATGATGAATTCGCGGATGGCGGCGTCAGCTTGTAACTCGCCCAGGTTGGCCAGCAGGTAGCGCAGCCCGAGCGAGGCGTGAAAGTAACGAGCATTCAGGGTCGAGAGCAGGATGGCGGGCATGAGCGATGGACGGTGGTGGGTTCATCCCGGTTCGGGTGGTGGATAACATCCATCCATTATATTGACCCGCTCGTTGTCCCGATGCGTTGATTCGACCACGTCGTGGGATTCCCGAGCCGCTGAGTTTTCCGCTCGCGCGATCTAATCTTTGAATTGAACATTCCAAAAACGGGGACTTGACGGCAACGCGTCAAGCATGAGGAGGACTTATGGAAACGATTTCAGCTTCGGTCGGAGCGGGTGGGGCGAATCGGCCCCAGGATGTCATCAAGGTACAGAATCTGTTGAATCAGAACCGTGCCCGGGTTCCCGATGCGCGGGAGATCACGGTCGATGGTTTGGTCGGTCCTGAAACCATCAATGCCATTATCAACTTCCAACGCCATGTGGTGGGACTGTCCAATCCGGATGGTCGAGTAGACCCGAACGGTAGAACCCTGCGGGCGCTCAATCAAGGGGTCAACGCGCCCACGATTCCGGCACCGTTGCCCGCGCCCCCCGCCGCGCCTGGCATCAGCGTCGTTTTGCGGTTTCCATTGAATGCCCGGCCACGATTGAGCTACAAAACCGGTGGCCGTTATTTTGGCGCGCCGCGCACGACCAGCACCGGTGGCCATCGTTCCCATGCCGGTTGCGACTTGATCGTTCCCAAGGGGACCTCGATCCTGGCGGTGGCGGATGGCGAAGTGATTCGGAACCCGTACTATTTCTACTCGGGTACCTACGCGCTGGAAGTGCGCCATACCGGCGGTTTCGTCGTCCGTTACGGAGAAATCTCCACAGCCGCCCAGGGTGTCAGCGCGGGCAGCTCGGTCACTCGTGGGCAAGTGATCGCCTTCGTCGGCAAATTGGAAAGTGGTAGTTCGATGCTGCATTTCGAGATGTACGCGGGTACCGCCAGCGGTTCCCTGACCGTGCGCGGCAATCCGCCCTATCAGCGGCGTAGCGATTTGCTTGATCCCACGCCTTATTTGGATCAGGCCACCCTGACTTGACCCTTTACGGAGATTGCCCTCATGCAACGAATTCGCATTGGCCTCAACGGATTTCTGGGATTGATCTTGACCGCTTTGCTGTGCGTCTCGACACCGGGCTGCTGGGCGGGTGGCGGAGTACCGCCCGAATTGTTAAAGGTTTGGCAAGCTTATCGGCAGGCGGTGGCGGCGGGTGACAGCGACCAAGTGGCCGCGCTATCGCGGTTTCCCATCGCGTCCAACGACTTCGGTGGCGTCATTCAGTCACCGGCGGTATTGCGCGAGCGGTTCCAAAAAATCTTTCGCTCGGAGATCGTGGCCTGTTTCGCCGACGCCGAACCGAAGCAAGAGACCGGTTTTCCAGGTTATTTGGTGGAGTGCGAAGATGCATTGGCGTTCGGTTTCGAACGGCATAATGGCGAATATCGTTTTAGTTACATTGACAATGCCAACGCGGAATGAGCGGACGTGCCCTGATCAGGTCCGCGGTCTCTTCGTGGACCCGGCGGGGAAAGGCGTTTGGCCGAACCCAACGTTTGTTTAGCGGATTTGGAAGCCGTGTTCCAGGAAGCGGCTCCCCAACCTTGGGTATAATCGTGCCTTATTGCCAACCCGCCACGGGAAACCGGAACCGCCATGAGCCAATCTCTCGCCGAACTGCGTCAGGATTATTCCTTGAGTATCTTGACCAAGGCCAATGTGGACCCTGATCCGATCCGGCAATTTCAGCGCTGGATGCGGGAAGCCATCACCGCGCAACTGCCCGAGCCCAACGCCATGACCTTGGCCACCGCCGATCGGACTGGACGTCCCTATGCGCGCGTGGTGCTGCTCAAGGCGTGCGATGCCGACGGTTTCGTGTTCTTTACCAACTACCGTAGCGACAAGGGCCGGCAGATCGCCGAGAATCCTCATGTCGCACTCGTGTTTCTTTGGTTGGAGGTGGAACGGCAGGTGCGGGTCGAGGGTACGGTCAGCCAGATACCCGCGGCCGAGTCGGAAACCTATTTTCGCGACCGGCCGCGCGAAAGCCGGTTGGGCGCGCTGGCATCGCGGCAGAGTCAGGTGGTGGCCAGCCGCCAAGTTCTGGACCAGCGCTTCGAGCAACTGGCCGCCCAGTATCCAGACGACGATATTCCGATGGCCTATCACTGGGGCGGCTATCGGGTTAAACCGGACCTGCTGGAGTTTTGGCAGGGTCGCCATGGCCGGATGCACGACCGGTTGCGTTATCGCCCGCGGAACGAGGGTGGCTGGTTGCTGGAGCGATTGGAACCCTGAATCTCGCCATGTCGCGCTCGAAACTGGGCGGGTTGTTGCTGGCCCTGCTGCTGATCGGGTGGTTTGCGCCGAGCGGTTTTGCTCAGGAGACACCGACCGCGCCAGACGATGGATGGCTGACCCGCGCCGCAAGCGGCGAGCCGCGTGTGCATCTTTAATTTCTTCTGGACACGGCCGTGCCCCCATTGCCGGCGGGTACGGCCTTTCATCGAGTCGTTGCCGACCCAATATCCTTGGTTGGCGCTGCACAGCCACGACCTGTCCCAGGACATGGCCGCGGGGTTGCGGTACGCCCGAATGGCCGAGGCATTGGGCGAGTCGGCCCGCGCCGTGCCGGCTTTGCTGTTCTGCGGCCGGATGCTAATCTGATTTACGTACTACCGTTGCTGGCGATCATGCTGGTATTCACCTGGACGCTGGGTTCGCGCAAATTACGGGAGGAGGAAGCGCGGGTATTGAAGCTGCTGTCGGGAATCATGATGATGGGGTTGGGATTGTTGTTGCTGTTTTATCCCGAAGGGTTGAGCGATGCATTGGCTTCGTTGCTGGTGATCGTCGCCGCGCTGGCGCTGACCGGGGTGACGGCGAGGATGAAGAAAATGTTGATGGTACGCTTTCACCGTGGGCGGTCGATGGGTATTAAACCTTGCCTCCAGTGGGTCGGAACTCGTGCGTGGCCCGCGTGACCGGATCTGTCATGACGGTATTTCGCTCATCCAAGGGTTGCGCGATCAAGCACAATCGGTATAATGCGTCCGTCGCCAAGGTCGTGCCAATATTAGAATTAATGGCGATTTCCCCGTCGCGGGATTTTTTGTTGTCAGGGTTGCGGTGGTTGGCGGAATCCAACGAAAACGTTAAAAATGACCGGGCAAGGTGCTTGACCAAAAATCATCAAAGGAGGATTGCGCGGTAGTTCGGGAAGTTCGATGAACTGACCTGACATCGCCGATTCTAGGATTCCAATTCAGACGAGCATCCTCAGATCCTCATGGCGACATGACGACCGATCCCCCGTTGGATCGGTTTTCTTCATTTTGGGCATCGCATCGCGCTTACCCGTATATGCCGCGGTGGAGGCGGGCCGTCGCCTCCCCTGGTCAGGCTGTCAGCATCAGTTGTTCAGCCAAATAGCGTTCACACCCCTTCAATGTCGACAGCTTTGGATAGTCGAAATCGAAGATGGTCACATTCATTTCTTTTTCCAGGCTCATCATCAGCCGCAGGAAGTCAATCGAGTCCAATTCGAGCTGGTCGTGAAAGCTGATGTCTGGGTTGATCGCCTGGGTATCGGCGTTTGGAATGACATCGGCAAGGACGCGAAGGATCGCTTCGCGAATTTGTTCTTTGTTCATGGTGCTCATGGATTTATCCTCTCGCGCGGGGTAAGGCGCGCTCAAACCCTGTAGGTCATTGTATGACGATATGTTGCACTGCAACACGAGTGTCTCATCGATCATTTGAAAAAGCAAGCCAGTTTTGGTGGCCGGCGCTTAAATGCTCTTGATCGATATCTTGCAATAACCTTACCAGAAATGATTAGAATAAACCTACTAAACTGATCTCAGGATTCGTTCCCCTCGCTGTTTTCCAGAGTCGAGAGATCGCCTGGCGGCAATCCCAGTTCCTGAGCGCGCAGCAGCCGGCGCATGATCTTGCCGCTGCGGGTTTTGGGTAGATCGCTCATGAATTCCAGCTCGCGCGGCGCCACCGCCGGTCCCAGCCGGTTACGTGCAAAACCGAGCAATTCCCGGCGCAGTGCGTCGTCGGGCGCATGGCCGGGTTTGAGCGCCACGAACACCTTGATGATTTGGCCGGCGTAATCGTCCGGCTTACCGATCATGCCGGCCTCGGCCACCGCCGGGTGCTCCAGCAGCACGTTTTCCACCTCGAACGGCCCAATCAGGTGCCCGGAAGTCTTGATCACGTCGCCGGAACGGCCCAGGAACCAGTAGTAGCCGTCGGCATCCCGGGTGGCCAAGTCACCACTGAGGTACCAGTCGGCGGCGAAGCATTGCCGGTAACGCGCCTCGTCTTCCAGGTAACCGCGGAACATGGAAGGCCAACCTACCCGCAGGGCCAGTTCACCCTCTTCGCCGGGTTCCAGTAGATCCACGCCCCCATCCGATCGCCGCCGGACGATGGCGGCCTCGACGCCCGGCAGCGGTTGGCCCATGGAACCGGGCCGGATGTCTCGGTCGCGGGTGTTGGCGATCATGATCGCCCCGGTTTCGGTCTGCCACCAGGTGTCGTGGAATGGCTGGCCCAAGGTTTCCAGGCCCCAGATCACACCTTCGGGGTTCAGTGGCTCGCCGACGCTGGCCATGAACCGCAACGCGCTCAGATCGTGTCCGCGCGCGGCGTCGGCGCCGACCTTCATCAGCATGCGGATCGCGGTCGGGGCGGTATACCAGACGTTGACCCGTTCCCTCGCGAGAATGGCGTACCAGCGGCGGGCATCGAATTCAGCCTCGTCGACCACCAGAGTCGCGCCGTTGGTCAGCGGGGCGATGATGCCGTAGGACACTCCGGTGACCCAACCTGGGTCCGCGGTGCACCAAAAGACGTCACCGGGCCGTAGATCCAGCACCCAGCGGCCGGTCAGGCGGTGGGCGGCCACGGCGTCGTGGACGTGCACCGCGCCCTTGGGGGCACCGGTGGTGCCGCTGGTGAAATGCAGCAGTGCCCGGTCTTCCGGCAGGGTGATGGGCGGTGCGCGTCGGTCCGATTCGGCTCCCATGAGAGCGTGGAAGGAGCGAACCTCGGAATCGTCATCGCCGTCGGCCAGCAACACATGTTCCAGATCCGGCAGTTGTTCGCGCTGCGATAGGATCTTGCGCTGGTAAAGCAGCGAGGTGGTCACCAGCAGCCGTGCCCGGCTCTTGACCAGACGCACCCGCACCGGCTCCGGGCCGAAGGCGGAAAACAACGGGCAGAACACCGCGCCGGCTTTTAGAGTTCCCAGCGCGGTCACATACAGTTCGGGGATGCGGCCGGCCAGTGTGCATACCCGATCGCCCTTGCCGATGCCGAGCCGTTCCAGCAGGTTGGCGAAGCGATTGCTCAAGTGGGCCAGATCGGCGTAGGTGTATTCTCGTCGCTCACCGTTCTTTCCCAGCCAGCGCAGCGCCACGGTTTTACCCAGGCCAGCTTCGACCTGGCGGTCCACCGCCTCGTGGGCGATATTCAAACCGCCGCCGGGCAATCCAGCCAGTTCGGCGCGGGCGTTCTCCCAGGAAAAGCCGGCTCGCATCACTTGCTCATCGATCAAGTTCGGCGTCGGTTCGTCAGCTGCCGGCTTTTTGCTTATCGTTGTCCAAGTCATGCCGAGTGTCTCCAGGGGTTATGCGCTTTGGATCGCTTCGATTGTAGGAAAAATCCACGGTGCTGGCATGGCCATCGGCTCCTCGATAAGGTTCATGCGGGCGGGAATCGCGTTACCATATCCTTGTTCCCCTTCGACCCATCGGTCCCACCGTTACCGGCGGCGACCATCGCATGAGACCCATTCATGACCATTCGCAATCTTGAATACCTGTTCAAGCCCCGCTCCATCGCCATCGTCGGTCGAGGCGGGCGGGCGGGTGGTTTCGATGCCACCGTGGAGTTCAATCTGATCGAGGGTGGGTTCAAGGGGCCGGTGATGCCGGTCAATCCGGACCAGCAGGCTGTTTCCGGCGTGCTGGCCTACAAGAATATCGATAGCTTGCCGCTGGTGCCTGATCTGGCTATTTTGACCACGCCGGTCGAAGAGGCGCCGGAGCTGATCGGCCAGTTGGGCGCGCGCGGAACCAAGGCGGTGCTGCTGCTCAGCCGAGATGTTTTGCAGGATCACCGTGGCGCCAGGGCGGCGTTGCTCGATCCGGAAATCTCCCGCAGGCATACGGACGAGGGCGAAGGTCTGAAGCAGAGGATGCTCGCCGCCGCCAAGCCGTATCTGCTTCGCGTGATGGGTCCGGATCATCTGGGGTATGCGGTCCCATCGGCCGATCTCAATGCCAGCTTGAGCGCCGGCCGACCGTTGTCGGGCCATATCGCCTTACTCTGCCAGTCCGCCGCGGTGATGCGCAGCCTACTCGATTGGGCCACCAGCCACGAGATTGGATTCTCGCATGTGATCTCGGTAGGCATGCGCTGGGATGTGGATTTCGGCGATTTGCTGGATTACCTGCTGCGGGACTCGCACACCCGCGCCATCCTGATGTACATGGAAAATACCCGCAACCGCCGCAAGTTCGTCTCGGCCGCTCGCGCCGCTGCTCGGGTCAAACCGGTGATTGTGCTCAAGCCGCGCGATTTTCGGACCGGGTCGGTCGAGGATGCCGTGTACGACGCCGTGTTCCAGCGGGCCGGCATTTTGCGGGTGGACCATATCGAGCAGTTGTTTGCCGCCGCCGAAACCCTCGCCACCGCCAAACCGGTGTTCAGCAACCGGCTCATGATTCTCGGCAACAGCTATAGCTTGGCTTTGATGACCAGCGATGCCTTGCATCGCCATGGTGGCCAGTTGACTCGGATCAGCGAAGAGACCTGTACGCAGGTGGCGCGCGCCTGCCGCCCGGACTATCCGATCGAAAACCCGGTCGATCTGGGTGATATGGCCGGCGCCGAAGAATATGGCAAGGCACTGGATTTATTGCTGAAGGAACCAGGCACCGATGGGATATTGGTGCTGCATGCGCCATCCTCGATGGATCGCTCGATGGAAAGCGCGAAAGCCTTGATCGAGCGGGCCGGTGGCCGGCGACTGATCATGACCTGCTGGATCGGCGAGTCGTCGGTGCAATCGGCGCGCGAGCTGTTCAAGTCCGCGCACATTCCCACCTATCAGGCGCCCGGCGAAGCGGTGGAGGCTTTCATTCGCCTGGCCCAGCACCGGCGCAATCAAGAACTGTTGATGGAGACCCCACCCTCGATTCCGGAAGAGTTCACGCCCGATACCGAAACCGCCCGCCGCATCATCCAGATCGCCCTGATTGCCGGCCGGCGCCGCTTGAACACTTACGAAGCCAGTCAGGTTTTGAGTGCCTACGAAATCCCGGTGGCACAGCCGTACTTTGCTTCCACGCCGGAAGCGGCCAGTGAAATGGCCCTGGAGTTGAAGGTTCCCGTGGCGCTCAAGATCCTCTCGCCCGACATTGCCAGTAAATCCGAGGTGGGTGGCGTGGCCTTTGGCCTAAGCAATCCGTTGCAGGTATTGGTCGCCGCCAGTGACATGCTGGCGCGGGTGCGCGAACTCGCGCCCGAAGCGGTGATCGACGGGTTTGCGGTGCAAGCGATGCAATCCCGGCACGGCGCCTACGAGTTGATGGTCGGCGTGCGCACCGGCCGTCGCTTCGGGCCGGTCATCTTCTTCGGGCACGGCGGCACCGAAGCCGAAGTGATCGACGATGTGGCCTATGCCTTGCCGCCGTTGAACATGCAGCTGGCACGCGATCTGATGTCGCGGACCCGCTTGTACCGCCAGCTTCGCGGCAACCGCGGCCGGCCGGTCGATCTGGATGAAATCGCCCTGACCCTGATCAAGGTTTCCCAGATGGTGGTCGATCTGGCCGAGGTGGTGGAGATGGACATCAACCCGCTCTGGATCAATAACAACGGCTTGTTGGCGCTGGACGCCAACGTATCGATCAAGCCGGTCGATCCCACGACCGTCGGCCAGCGGCTGGCGATCCTGCCCTACCCGAAAGAGCTGGAAAAACTCTTCGTACTCCCCGATGGCCGCCGATTCCTGATGCGGCCGATCCTGCCCGAAGACGAACCGCAAGTGATCGATCTGGTGCGGCGCATGCCGGCCGAGGACGTGCGGATGCGCTTCTTCCAGCCCATTCGCGAACTGTCGCACGATATGGCCGCCCGCCTGACCCAGCTCGATTACAACCGGGAGATGGCGATCGCCATGACCGAGCCCGATGGCGTGGCGGGCAAAACCAAGATCTGGGGCGTGGTCCGTTGCAACGCCGACCCGGATTTGGAGAAGGCCGAATATTCGATTCTGGTGGATCGGGCCATGATCGGAATCGGATTGGGGCCGATGCTGATGCGCACCATTATCGAATACGCCCGAAAAATCGGGATCAAGGAGTTGTATGGGGAGGTGTTGCGAGAGAACGAGGCGATGCTCCGGCTCAATCGGGCGCTCAATTTCAAGATCCAGGCCACGTTCGACGATCCCGGGGTATTGCATGTGTCCTTGCCGTTGAACTGAGCATTGGGCGCGCTCCATTCATACGGGTCATGCGGGCGGAGAGTGGCCATGCCTCGGCCGTTCCAAGCCATCAGATGCACTTACCGATGAACTTAGAAGGAGGCGATCATGCTTTTCCGGCAACTGTTCGAGCCAGTGTCCTGCACCTACACCTACCTATTGGGTTGTTCGACCACCGGCGAGTGTGCCCTGATCGATCCAGTGATCGAAACCGCGGAACGCGATCTGGCGGTGATTCGGGATCTTGGCTTGCGTCTGAGCTACACCATCGAAACTCATGTTCACGCCGACCATCTGACCGGTGCGCTCAAACTCAAGCATCTGGCGGGAAGCCGGATCGCCTATCCAGCCATGGATGCGCTGCCTTGCGCCGATATCGGCCTGCGCGAGGGTGAGCCGCTGCGGATCGGTCAGCTCGTACTGCATCCGCTATTCACGCCGGGCCATACCGATACCCATCATTGCTACATGATGGATGCCGGCGTTCACACCTTGTTGTTCTCCGGCGATACCTTGCTGATCGACGGTTGCGGACGCACCGATTTTCAGTCTGGCGATCCGGTGGCATTGTATCGCGGCATCCACGACAAACTGTTCGTGTTGCCGGACGAGACGCTAGTGTATCCGGGTCACGATTACGACGGGCGGTTCGTGTCGTCCATCGCCCAGGAAAAGGCGCGCAACTTACGATTGGGCGGTGGCAAGAGTCTGGAGCAGTTCGTGGCGATCATGAACAGCCTCGACCTGCCCAATCCGAGGAAAATGGCGTTCGCGGTGCCCGGCAACCAACTTTGCGGCCAGTGTCCACCGAACGTGCCGGACGAGTTACGCGCGCCTTGCGCGTTTGGCGATCAGGGCTGATTCGGACGGGCCGGCGCGATGCTCCCGGACCCGCGCGCCACGGTGACCGGCGTCATTCTGGCCGGTGGCCGCGCCGAGCGGATGGGCGGTCGGGACAAGGGCCTGCTGCCGCTGGCGGGTGAGCCGCTGATCGCGCACGGTGTCCGCCGCTTGCGGCCGCAAGTCGCCGAGTTACTGATCAGCGCCAACCGCCATCACGACGCCTATCGGGTTTATGGTTGCCGGGTGATCGGCGACGATCCGAGCCTGCGCTTCCGGGGACCATTGGCCGGGGTGCTGGCGGCGCTACGGGTGGCCGAAACACCCTTTGTGTTGACCGCGCCCTGCGATTCTCCATGGCTACCGGCGGATTACGCGCAACGGATGCTGGCGGCGCTGGAACGGGAGCGGGCCACGGTCAGCGTGGTGTATGGCGAAGGGTGTTGGCAGCCGGTGTTCGCGTTGTTGCCGGTGGTGCTACGAGAAGATTTGGCCGCTTGGCTGGCGGTGGGCGAGGGTGGCGCGGGCCGTTGGCTGCGGCGGCACCGGCCGGCGCGGGTCGAGTTCGCCGACCGGCCGATGCTGTTTCGTAATGCGAATACGCCGGAAGAACTGGCGCGACTGGGCATGAGTGGATGATATTGTTGGGTTAATATCACTAACGGATGCGTCTTGTGGAAAAAATGACCCCCACTGAATTGACAGCCTCGATCATGGGTGCGTTTGTCGGTACGCTTGCGGCTTCATTCTTCTCTTTCATGATTTTGGAGGCCGAGCAAACACCAGTTATTCTGGCTTCCACTGGGGCATCGGCCATGTTGCTGTTTGGTTTTCCGCATAGCCCGGTGTCGCAACCATGGAACTTGGTTGGCGGTCATATCGTTTCGGCCATCATTGGAGTCGGTTGTTTTAAGCTGATACCGAATGCACTACTGGCGTCCGCCATTGCCATACCCACGGCCATGATTTTAATGCACCTGCTGCGCTGCATGCATCCGCCGGGCGGTGCCACCGCCATCACGGCGATCATTGGCGGCGAGGCCGTTCACGAATTAGGCTTCGCATTTGTTGTGGTCCCGGTTTTTATTAACGCGATTATACTGTTATCGGTAGCGATGGGCGTTGGTACCTTTCGCCAAAAAAATCCTTTTGATATCAATGCCAAAACTTGGCTGGAGTAGTGGTCTATCCGGTCAGGCCAATAGCGCGTGGCATTCTGAATGCTTGTCGCTAATCGCGGAACTCGTGTTTGACCGCCCAAACCGCTGCTTCGACTCGCGACGCCAGATCGAGTTTACGTAGCAGATGTTTGACATGAACTTTCACCGTGCCTTCGGTGATTTTCAGCTTGCGGGCGATCAGTTTGTTGCTGCAACCGGCGGCGATCAGCGACAGGATTTCCCGCTCCCGTTCGGTTAGCTTGATGCTGTCGATAGGCCTGGGTTGGGTCTCGTGGCGCAGCGTGTCGGCCAGAATCGCCGCCACCCGCTCGCCCAGCGCGATACGGCCCTGCGCGGCGGCTTTCAGGCTGTGCAGAACCTCTTCCGGTTCCATGTCCTTGAGCAGGTAGCCGTCGGCGCCCAACCGCAGCGCCGCCACCACGTCTTCCTCGCTGTCGGAGACGGTCAGGATGATCACCCGCGTGTCCAGGTCGGCGGCCTTGAGGGCTTTCAGGGCCTCCATGCCGCTTAGGCCGCGCATGTTCAGATCGAGCAGGATCAAATCCGGCCGTAAGCGATGCGCCAACTCCACACCCTGTTGGCCGTCGCCGGCCTCGCCGACCAACCGCAGGGAGGGTTCCATGGCGATCAGTTGCAAAATCCCCTTGCGCATCAGTGGGTGGTCGTCGACGACCAGAATGGTTTGGACTTCGTCAAGCATAACGCACCTCGTCGCGTGGCTGGCCGGCGCTGTCGAGGGAGTGCTGATGAGCGGCGGGCAGGAATCTCAATTGCACCCGCAGGCCACGGCCGGGTTGGGAGTGAAAGCTCAGCACACCGCCCATCTGAGCGGCTCGTTCGCGCATGATATTGAGGCCAAAGTGGTTTTCCCGATCGGTTTCAGCCGGTAATCCGATCCCGTCGTCGTCGATGTCGATGGCGGCCTCGTCGTCAGGCGTGCTGTGCAGTCGCACCGAAATCCGCTTGGCGCGGGCGTGCTTGACGGCGTTGTTCAGTGCTTCCCGGACGATCTGCATCACATGAATCTGCTCGTTGGGACCGAGCGCGCAGTTCCAGCCGGCATGATCCAGTTCGATCGGCAGTTGGCCGCGGTGACTGAATTCCCGCGCCACTTCACGCAGGCTGTCTTCCAGTCGGGGATGTTCCATCTTCAGGCGGAAAGTGGCGATCAGTTCCCGCAATTGCCGATAAGCGCCGTTGAGACCCTCGCGCAGTTCGGCGACGATGTCGCGTGCTTGCGCGGTGGTTTCGGCGCCGCCCGGTAGAAGTTGCAGGCGACCAACCTGGATTTTCAGATAGGACAACGATTGCGCCAGCGAGTCGTGTAATTCACGGGCGATGACCGCGCGTTCTTCCAACAGCGCCAGCCGGCGACGATGCTCGGTCTGTTCGTTGGCCCGCAACGCGGCGGCAATGTTGCGTGCCACCGCTTCCAGCAACGGCAGTTGCCAGGTGGCGACCGTTTCCAGACCGGGGTTACGGACGATCAATACCCCGAACTGCCGTTCCTGGACCTTGATCGGGATGGAAAACAGTTCGTGGCCGGTGTCCAGCGGGTGGGTGACGCCATCGCCCAGACAAGGTTCGCAGTTCGGCCGACGACAGAACGCCGGACGATCGGGCGGTCGCGGTTGGGCGATAAAGACCCGGCTGGCTTGGCGATGGCCGGAATCGATCATGCAGAGCGTAACCGAGTCCATGCCGGTCAGTTTTTCGATTTCCGCCAACAGCGTCTGATAGCCCGCATCATCGAGGGCCGACTCGCCGAGCCGTTTGGCGGTGTGGTAGAGCAACTCCAGCGAGCGGTTGCTGATCCGCAGCGCCTGGGTTTGCTGCTCGACCCGAGCTTCCAGATCGGCGTACATCGCCGACAGATCGGCCGTCATCAGATTGAAGGCGTGGCCGAGTACACCCAGTTCGTCGTTGCCGACATGGCTGGCGCGCACCGTCAAGTCGCCGCTTCGGGCCTTGCGCGCCAACTCCACCAGATCGCGCAACGGCGCGATGACACCGCTATGCAGTTGGTACATGGCGACGGAAATCAGCGCCAGGGTTAAAAACAGGGCCATGCCCTGCACCAATCGTAACCATAGGATTTTCGACTCGGTATCCTGCTCCAGCAGTTTGACGAAGGCATCCAGCTTGGCGACGAAATCGTCCACCTGCCGCAAATAGATCGTGGAGGGCGAGGCGTTCGCCACGGAAGTTTCCAGGATCGGTCGCAGGGCATCTCGCCAGGACGACATGATGGCCCTCAGCGTCCGGTTCTTGGAGTCGCTTTCGGCCGAGGAGATCGCGCCGGTTTGCCAGAGATGATCCA
>JAGRHI010000204.1:509-8835 GCA_020445045.1 Candidatus Competibacteraceae bacterium | reverse complement strand
CCGGTAGTGCACCCCGCTGGGCCGAAACGGGCGGCCTTCGGAGAACGCGCGGCAATGCCGCATGAGATGAATCGGTTCAGGCCCCCGTGATTCCCACACGGTACGACGGAAAATAGTACCGCAGTGCGGGTATGGGGGTCTATGCGCTTGACCGTCAACCGAAGTAAATGGCATTCGGCCCATGCGAGCCATGGCCCGCGCAAACAATGGCGAAATGCGCGGAGGTTCATGGCGTCGAAATCCGCTGGTCATTCAGGATTCCGGTCGGCGCCGCGATAAATTCTGGTACTTTATTCGCCCATCCGCCGCCGAAAGGTCAATTCGCTCCGTATCCTCCGAGGCCCGATGAATATCCCGCAACATAGTTTAGTGCTTTATAAGAACGGTCCGGCCCGCGTCGCCAGTCTCGGCGACAAACTGGAGATCGAACTGGAGGATGGCCGGTCGCTGCGGGTGCGCCCCAAGGACGTGCTGCCGCTGCATCCCGGACCGCTGCGCGGGTTACGCGAGCTGGATCTTCCACCAGGCGAGGTGGAGGCGGCCTGCGAGTTGTTGGAGGGCGAGCAAACCACCTTGCCCGATCTGGCGGAACTGGTCTACGGCGCCTACACGCCCGCCGCCGCCTGGGCCACTTGGCGGCTGCTGGACGAAGGTTTGTATTTCCAGGGCACACCCGAGGCGATCACGGTCCGGCCGCTGGCGGAGGTGGCGCGGGAACGGGCGGCGCGCGAGGCGAAAGCAGCCGAACGCGAAGCCTGGAACGAGTTTCTGAGCCGCGCCCGCGCCGGACGCCGTGCCGCCGAGGATGCGGCGTTTCTGCACGAAATCGAGGAAGTGGCCTGGGGTCAGCGCGAGCAGAGCCGAGTGTTGCAGGCGCTCGACTGCGGCCAGAATCCGGAAAGCGCCCATGGTTTGCTGCTGCGCCTGGGGTATTGGGACGGCACGGTCAACCCCTATCCCCGGCGGATTGGGGCGCCGCTGGCGGTGGCGACGGCGGATCTGCCCGAACTGCCGGATGAACCGCGGCTGGATTTGACCGGGCTGGCGGCTTACGCCATCGACGATGAAGGCAACCTCGATCCCGACGACGCCCTGAGCCTCGATGGCAACCGCTTGTGGGTGCATATCGCCGACGCCGCCGCCCTGGTGCCGCCGGACAGTCCCGCCGATCGGGAAGCACGAGCGCGGGGCGCCACCTTGTATCTGCCGGAAGCGATCGTACCGATGCTGCCGATGGAGGCGGTGCCGCGACTCGGCCTGGGGTTGAGCGAAGTCACGCCGGCGCTGTCCTTCGGCCTGACGCTGGATGCCGATGGCGTCGTCACCGATGTGGAGATCACGCCAAGCCGGGTGCGCGTTCAGCGGCTGAGTTATGAAGAGGTGGAGTCGCGGCTGGACGAGGAGCCGTTTCGTACTCTGCATGAACTGGCCAGTCGCCATCGGACCCGCCGTCGCGCCAACCGGGCGGTGTTCATCGATCTGCCGGAAGTGAAGATGCGGGTCGCCGATGGGCAAGTGGCCATCAAGCCGCTGCCCCGCTCACGCAGTCGGATGTTGGTGACCGAGGCGATGCTGATGGCCGGCGAAGCGGCGGCCCGCTTCGCGCTGGAGCGCGGGTTGCCGTTTCCGTTCACCACTCAGGATGTGGCGGTGGGCGACGCGGACCGGGAACCGGCCGGACTGGCGGCGATGTACGCCCTGCGTCGCGGCCTGCGCCCACGTCAGTACAGCGGCCAGCCCGGCCCGCACGGTGGCTTGGGACTCGACGTGTACGCTCAGGTCACCAGCCCGCTGCGGCGTTATCTGGATCTGGTCGCGCACCAGCAGTTGCGGGCGTGCCTGCGGGGCGGCGATCCATTGGAGGCCCAGGCGATCGTCGAACGAGTCGGGGCGGCGGAGGCGGCGGCGCGGGGGATACGGCGGGCCGAGCGCCTGTCCCGCGAGCATTGGACGATGGTGTATCTACAACAGCATCCCGGCTGGCAAGGCGAAGGCGTGCTGGTGGAAAAGCGGATGCCGCGCGGCGTGGTGCTGATTCCCGAACTGGCCCTGGAGGCGCGGGTCAAGGTGAGCGAGAGCGTGGCGCCGGATAGCACCTTGCCGTTGCGGCTGACCGGCCTTGAACTGCCGACGCGCGAGGCGTATTTCAAGGTCGGCTGAGCCCGCTAAAACACCATGATCGACCTTGATCCAGAGCATTCGCTGGCTTTGCCAGGGCCGTCATCGCACGCCCATCGCCCGCGCGGCCTTGGGCGCGAGTTTCGGGACGCCGCCGGTCCTTCCCGTCACCCCGGCTGCGTCGGGAAGCCAGTGCGCGGACCCATGTCGTAGCGGTCGCGAGCATAGACCGGCGGACCTTGCATGTAAACGCTCACCAGACGCGCCAGGCTTTCCAGGGCATCGATGTGAATGCGCTCGTAGCCATGGGACGCGTCGATACCGAAGGTCACCAGCGCGGTACGCACGTCGTTACCCGCCTCGACGGCGGCCGCGCTATCGGAGCGATAGTAGCGGAACACATCGCGCTGATGGGGGATCTGGAACTCCTGACAGAGCTGGATGATCCGGTGGGTGAGATGGTAATCGAAGGGTCCGGTCTGGTCCGCCATCGAGATCGTGACGCCAAATTCGCTTGAGTTCTGGCCGGGAGCCGTGGTGCCGTTATCGATGGTCAGCATCTCGGCCACGTCCTGGTGCAGGGCGGCGGAGGCCCCCGACCCCACCTCTTCCGAGATCGTGAAAAGTGGGTGGCAATCCACCGCCAGCGACAGTTTCAGGCGCTTGATCGCCTCGATGGCGGTGAGCAGCACGGCGGCGCCAGCCTTGTCGTCCAGATGGCGGGCGTTGATGAAACCGGTCTCGGTCACCTCCGGCGTGGTGTCGATGGCAATGAAGTCGCCCACATGGACACCCAGGCGCAGCAGGTCCTTAAGGTTGTGAACCACGGCGTCGATGCGGAATTCGACGTGATCCCAACCGCCGGGCTGGTTGTCGATCTCCGATGCGAAGGTATGGCCGGAGGCCTTGAGTGGCAGGATGGTCCCCCGCAGCTGGCCGATGTCCATGAACAGGGTTCCACGGGCGCCCTCCGCAAAGCGAGCGTTCCAGTGGCCCACCGGCACGAGTCGCAACCGCCCATTGTCCTTCAGCCCCTTCACCATGGCGCCCAATGTGTCGACGTGGGCCACGATGGCCCGGTCGGGTTGTGACACCGCGCCGCTCAAGGTCGCGCGAATGGCGCCGCGGCGCGTTAGCTCGAAGGGAACCGACAGCCGTTCGAGTTCCTCGCACACCAAGTGCACCACTCGATCCGTGTAGCCGGAGGGACTCGGCGTGGAGAGGAGCTTGAGAAGGATACTGATCAGATAGTCGGAGTCGATGGTGGGTAGCTTCAACTGGCGATCTCCCGGGCGGCGGTCATCGGAAACAGCAGGTCGACGAAGCGCTTGGCAGTCGGCTGAGGCTCGTGGTTGGCGAGCCCAGGGCGCTCGTTGGCCTCGATGATGACGTAGTCGGGGCCGTCAACCGCCGGCACGATGAAGTCGAGCCCCGTGACCGGAATCTCCAGCGCGCGAGCCGCCGCCACCGCGTCCGCCGCCAGCTTCGGATGCAACTCGGCGGTCACGTCATGGATGGTGCCTCCGGTATGCAGGTTGGCGGTTTTGCGCACCTGCAGTACCTCCCCTTCGGGCAGGATGGAGTCCCAACCATAGCCCGCCTGGGCGATGCAGCGCTCCGTCTCGGTATCCATGGGAATGGCGCTCTCACCGCCGGTGGCGGCACGGCGATGTCGGCTCTTGGCCTCGGCCAGTTCGCGCACCGACTGCCGGCCGTTGCCTATCACCTGGGCCGGTTTGCGGATGGCGGCGGCCACGACCTCGAAGCCGATGACCACGATGCGCAGGTCATCACCCTCGACGTACTCTTCGAGGATCACGGTGTCACAGTAGTGCCGGGCGCCACGAATGGCCCGCTCCAGGGTCTCCGGATCGTGCACATCCACGCTGATGCCCGCCCCCTGTTCACCGCGGGCGGGTTTCACCACGACCCGCTCCAGTCGGGACAGGAACGCCTCGGCTTGGTCCAGGGATTCGACCCGAGTTTGTTCCGGCACCCGCAAACCGGCCCGGCGCAGCACCCGATGGGTGACCACCTTGTCGTCACAGCGGCTCATGGCAATCGCGGTGGTGAGCTCGCTCAGGGATTCCCGGCAGACGATGCGCCGGCCACCGAGCACCAAGGCGAAATAGTTCGCGGCCGCATCGATCACTTCGATGCCAATGCCGCGCCGACGGGCCTCGTTGACGATGATGGCCGCGTAAGGGTTGAGGTCGGCCTCGGGTGTCGGTCCGAGGAACAGCGGCTCGTTGTAGGCGTTTTTGTTTTTCAGGGCGAAGACCGGGATACGCTGGAAGCCGAGTCGCTCGTAGAGTTTGATGGCCTTGACGTTGTCGTGCATCACCGAGAGATCGACGAAAGCGCGTCCCCGTGCCTGAAAGAACTCGACGAGCTGGTGTACCAAGTTCTCACCGATCCCTGGATAGGGGGCCTGGGCATCCACCGCGAGCGCCCACAGGCTGGTGCCGTTCTCCTGATCATTGAAGGCGGCCACATGGTCCACACCGCTCACCACGCCCAGGATGGCGCCGTTTTGCTCGTCTTCCGCGACCCAGTGGATCAGGACCCGGGAGGTACGCTGGTCCCACACGAAATCCGCCCCTGGTGGGACCATGCGACGTGCCACGTAGAGCCGCTGGATGGCGTTGGCGTCCTTGCGGCTGTTGAGGAGGCGCACACGGAAACCCTTGGGCTGTTTCCGGGACGGCGGGTAGCGCTCGAGCCAGAGCCGAAAGGTATGGGAGGGGTCCAGGAAGAGGTCCTGGGGGGCATAGGAGAGCACCACGTGGGGATCACTCAGATAGAGCGCCACATCTCGTTTTCCGGGCCGCTCCTCGCGCAGCACCTCGGCCAGTTGTCGCGGATCGTCGAAGGTCTGGCCAAACAACAACCGCCCCCAACCGCAATCCACCACGGCGGGTCCACTCAGGTTCGGATTGGCGCGGGGTCCGTGGTTCCTCCTGATCGAGGGGGCGTGGTTTCGATCAACTGACTGATTGGCATGATTTTTCATGTATTCCACTCCGCCGACGGAATTGGACAGGTCAGATCCCATGCTGCTGTAGCCACAGCTCCAGCAGGGCGACCTGCCACAGCTTGGAGCCGCGCAACGGGGTGATGTGTTCGTCCGGCGTCGCGAGCAGCTCGTCAACGTACGATCGCTGGAAGAGACCGCGCTCTTCGGCCTGCTTCGAGTGAACCAGGTCGCGCACCATCTCCAGTACCTCCCCTCGGAGGTACTTGAGCGCTGGAACGGGGAAGTAGCCCTTCGGTCTATCGATGACCTCCGTTGGGATCACTCGCCGACCGACGGCCTTCAGCACACCCTTGCCTTCGTCACAAAGCTTGTACTCGTCGGGGATGCGAGCGGCCAGATCCACCAGTTCGTGGTCCAGGAAGGGCACTCGCGCCTCCAGGCCCCAGGCCATGGTCATGTTGTCCACTCGCTTTACCGGGTCGTCGACCAGCATGACCAGTTGATCGATGCGCAGGGCCTTGTCCACGGGCGCGTCCGCGCCGGGGTGGGCGAAATGGTCGGTGATGAAGGCCCGGCTATGGTCCTCCCCATGGAAGCGCGGGTTGACGGCGTGACGGAATTCCTCGTGGCCGCGGTCGCAGAAGGCCCGTGCGTAGTCCACCGCGGGGTTGGCGCTGCCCACCATGGGGGGATACCAGTGATAGCCCGCGAATACCTCGTCCGCGCCCTGCCCGCTCTGCACCACCTTGACGTGCTTGCTGACCTCCTGGGACAGCAGGTAGAAGCCAATCGCATCGTGGCTGACCATGGGCTCGGCCATGGCCCGCACGCAGTTGGGCAGCTCCGGCAGGAGACGCTCCGCGGAACTGACCCGGATCTTGTGGTGCTTGGTGCCGTAGTGGCGGGCAATGATGTCGGAGTACTGGAATTCGTCGCCGACCTCCTCGCCCACGGTCTCGAAGCCCACCGAGAAGGTATTGAGGCCCCGCTGGCCCTGCTCGGCGAGCAGGCCCACGATCAGGCTGGAATCGAGTCCCCCCGAGAGCAGTACACCGACGTCCACATCCGCCACGAGACGGCGCTTGACGGCCAGGCGCAGGGCGGCCAGGACTCGTTCTTGCCAATCCTCGAAGGTCAGGCCGCGCTCTTGCTCGGGGGTTTGGAAGACCGGCTCCCAATAGCTGCGTTCCCGGACCGTACCCCTGGGCTCGATCACCCGGATGGTCGCGGGTGGCAGCTTGCGCACCCCGCGCAGGATGGTGTAAGGGGCGGGCACCACGGCGTGGAAGTGCATGTAATGATGGAGCGCCACAGGGTCGATGTCGGTGTCGATCCCAGCACCGGCCAGCAGGGCCGGCAGAGTGGAGGCGAAACGCAGACCGCCCGGAATCTCGGCCAGATAGAGCGGCTTGATGCCCAGACGATCGCGCGCCAGGGTCAGGCGGCCCGTATCGCGCTCGGCGACGGCGAAGGCGAACATCCCCTGGAAGCGATCCACGCAGGCATCGCCCCAGGCGTGGAATGCCTTGAGTACGACCTCGGTATCGCCATGGGAGAAGAAGCGGTAGCCCTTGCCTTCGAGTTCTTCCCTTAACTCCTTGTAGTTGTAGATACAGCCGTTGAACGCAACGGTCAGCCCCAAGTCGCTGTCCACCATGGGCTGGGCGGCGTGGGTGCTGAGATCGATGATCGAAAGGCGCCGGTGGGCAAGCGCGATCCGCCCCTGCTGCCAGGCACCGTTGCCATCAGGACCCCGAGGGATCATCGCGGCGCTCATGGCCCCCAGGGCATTGAGGTCGATGGTATTGTTGTCGAAGCGAATCTCGCCACAGAATCCGCACATCCGGTTCTCTCCTACTCGATGGATGGAGCAGCGGGACAGGGGGTCAGGGACCCCGGCGCCGCCACGATTAGGCGGGTCTCCTGGGAGACCCAGGCGTTTGGCGTTTGGCGTTTGGCGTTTGGCGTTTGGCGTTTGCGGCCTGGGCCTAGTGGGAGCGGACTGCGTAGCGTTGGGGGGCCCAGACCCGACCGCGGTACGGTGAGGCGGGTGGTCGGCTTGCGGGGGTGGGATCGATCAGCTGATGTGGCATGGCCGTTCTTCCTCGGAAATCCGGGTTTCGCGGTCTCGGGTGGCGCTCGAAACTTTCGTCTCTGCCCAGCCATGGGGCCGGGTCGGCACGCTGAAGAAAGCTGGGACGGCATTATCGAGCGTCATCGAGTGTCGCCCCTAGCCGGTCCTGGACCACCCTGATGCCGGTGTACCCTACCAGACCATGGCGTCAATCGCCAGACTGTCGTATGCCAAGGGGGTGTGCCTCGACCGTCATCGCCTGGAGTCGGGCTGCCCCAATGGTGGGAGGCTCGGTCGATATTGGGTTTCCCTCACCATTGCATCAGCCGCTGGATTTCCTTGGCGCTCCAACGCATGGCCCGGCTTTGAATCTGGCCGAGCGCCAGCAGCAGGGCGACGGCGGCGTCCGGATGAGTCTCTCGCAGTTGGCTGAAATCGGCGCGGTTCATCACCAGCAATTCACTGGGCTTCATCGCCGTGGCTTCGGCGGTGCGCGGGCCGGGGTCAAGGAACGCGACTTCGCCGAACAGGGTACCCGGTCCGAAAACGGCCAGCCGCTTATGGCGATCGGCGGTCACGGGGATGCGGATGTCCACCCGGCCCCGCAGGATCAGATACAGTTCGGCGCCGGAATCGCCGGCCGAGAACAGATTTTCGCCGCGAGCCAGTTCGAGCGGCCGCAGCACCGCTGCCAGGGCGGCGATTTCCTCCGGTTTCATGTCCCGGCATAAATCCATCTCGTGCAAGGGGATGCGCCGTTCCCGGATGGTCGGTGCGTATCCCAGCGCGAACAAAAGGGCGTTTTCGGCATATTCCAGGGCTTGATCGGTGCTGGGGAAGGTCCGCACGTTGATCCGCCGGTCGCTCAGGCTGAGCCGGCGCAGGGTGCGCTCGACCGAAGGCCCCAGCCCCAGATTTTCGTGAACCTCGCAAAACAGCAATTCGCCGCCGTGGGCGCCCAGGCGTGCCGCGATCTGTTGCAGCAGGCGCACGCTGGAGAGGTCGATGTGCAGCACCCGGCGCAGATGCAGGATGATCCAGGCTTGCCGGTCGATGTCCGGCAACATCTGTTCGAACAATTGATCGGCCTTGGCGAAAAACAGGTTGCCGCGCAGTTCGTACAGCACGATGCGATCGCCATGGCGGGCCAGCAACGC
>JAGRHI010000204.1:334-503 GCA_020445045.1 Candidatus Competibacteraceae bacterium | reverse complement strand
GCCTGTTCGGCCGGCCGTTGTCGCACCGAGGGGCGCTCGATGGCGGTCGTGCGTCGGTGGACGATCGGCAGACGGCTTTGTTGGCGGATGAACAGCAGGATGGCGATGGCCAAGCCCGCCAGTACCGCCATCATCAGGTCGTAGCCGACGGTGATGCCGGCGACCAGCA
>JAGRHI010000204.1:0-143 GCA_020445045.1 Candidatus Competibacteraceae bacterium | reverse complement strand
CGGCGGGCGCCGGCGCGGATGGCGGTGGTGGTGCCGCCCACGCTGGCCGCGCCGGCCATGCCCCCAGTCAGGCCGACGACGATCTGGCCGATGCTTTGGGCCAGCAGTTCGCGGCGGGCGTTATGGCGCAGGCCGGTGGCGGT
>JAGRHI010000203.1 GCA_020445045.1 Candidatus Competibacteraceae bacterium | reverse complement strand
AGATCCAGCGCGGCGTTCGCGAGCCTCAACACGACGCGGTGGTGGATGCCAACTTTCATCTCGCCATCGCCGATGCCTCTCATAACGTGGCGCTGATCCATGTGATGCGCGGCCTGTTCGATTTGTTGTTGGGCAATATCAGTCGTTCGCTGGAGCGGTTGTACACGCGCGAAAGCAGCTACGCGGTCATCCATGCGCAACATCAAGCGATCCTGAAGGGGGTCTTGGATCGCGATCCAGATGCCGCCCGGCAGGCCGCCCACGTCCATCTTTCCTTCGTCGAATCCACGCTGCGCGAGCTTGGCGAAGAAGACGTTCGACAGGAACGCTCGCAACGGCGCTTGCATGGTCTGTTGGATCTGGAAGCCAATACTTGATCGTGGCCTCGCTGCTGGGGCCTGGTCGAACAGCGAGGCTGGGGTTGGCTGGGTTGCTTGAACGGCCTTGGCGAAAACGGCCTGGTGAGTCGATGTTGGATGTTGAAGGTATTCCACGCTTTCGGGAGCGATAATGACCACTCATGCTGAAGACGCCGGCGGGCTTTTGAACGCCACCGCCGAATTGATCATCGCTGGCAGAAAGATACGGCTGGAAATGCCGGTGCCGGCCGGGCCGGCGCGGTTGCGCAACCTGCTCCCTTTCTTGCGTTATTTGACCGATCGATTCGTCGATTTCTCGGTGGAAAACGCGCGGACGGAGGGGTTGTCGGTATCGTGCAAAAAAGGCTGCGGTGCTTGCTGCCGGCAACTGGTTCCCATCTCGGCGATCGAGGCGTGGCGGCTCGGGGAGGTGGTGGAGCAAATGCCGGAACCCCGGAAATCCACCATCCTGGCCCGGTTCGAGGAGGCGAAACGACGGCTGCAAGCAGCCGGGCTGCTGGAGAAGCTGCGCGAACCGAACCGTATTGGCGACGATGAGGTCGATCCGACCGGACTGGCCTATTTTCAGCAGGGAATCGCCTGCCCATTTCTGGAGGACGAATCGTGTTCGATCTACGAGGAGCGTCCCCTGGCCTGCCGCGAGTACCTGGTCGTCAGTCCGGCCGAAAACTGCGCCCGGCCGACCGTGGACTCGATCGAACCGGTGCCTCTCGTGGTCCGGGTCGCCAGGACGTTGCGGGCCTTGAATGTCGAGAAAAACCCTTCCACGCCCCGTTGGGTGGCGCTGATCCTGGCGTTGGAGCAGGCGGAAGCGGCCGCTCGCCTGGATGAAGCGCCGCCGCAACCCGGTCCCGAACTGGTGCGGGAAATATTCGGCCGGCTGGCGGAGCGGGACGCGGGGAACGGCTGAACACGTTCAGGAATTATCCGCCAGTTGCAAGCGCGATTCCGCCGACCGGGCGTGCGCCGTCAAGCCCTCGCCACGCGCCAATACCGAAGCGGTGCGGCCCAGCGTCGCCGCCCCGGCCGGCGAGCAATGAATGATGCTGGTCCGCTTCTGGAAGTCGTACACCCCCAACGGCGAGGAAAAGCGCGCGGTGCGCGAGGTCGGCAGCACATGATTGGGACCGGCGCAGTAATCGCCCAGCGCCTCGGCGGTATGGCGGCCCATGAAGATCGCGCCGGCGTGGCGGATCAGCGGCAACAGTTCTTCCGGCGTCTCCACCGATAGTTCCAGGTGCTCCGGGGCGATGAAATTGGCCACCCGCGCCGCCTCGGCCAGGTCGCGCACCTGAATCAGCGCCGCCCGCCGGCACAGCGAAGCCTCGATGATGTCTCGCCGTTCCAACGCCGGCAGCAGGCGCTCGATGCTGGCGGCGACCCGCTCCAGGAACGCCGGGTCCGGGCTGATCAGGATCGGTTGGGCGTCCTCGTCGTGTTCGGCCTGTGAAAACAGGTCCATGGCGATCCAGTCGGGATCGGTCAGCCCGTCGCAAACCACCAGGATTTCCGACGGTCCGGCGATCATGTCGATGCCCACCGCGCCGAACACCTGTCGTTTGGCGGCGGCGACGTAGATGTTGCCCGGACCGACGATCTTGTCCACCCGTGGCACGGTGGCGGTGCCGTAGGCCAGCGCGGCGATCGCCTGCGCTCCGCCGAGGGTGAAAACCCGATCCACCCCCGCCACGGCGGCGGCGGCCAGCACCAGATCGTTGAGCGCGCCGCCCGGCGTCGGCGCCACCATCACCACTTCCGGCACGCCGGCCACCTTGGCGGGAATGGCGTTCATCAGCACCGAGGACGGATAGGCGGCCTTGCCGCCAGGCACGTACAGCCCGACCCGATCCAGCGGCGTCACCTGCTGGCCGAGCACGCTGCCGTCGGCTTCGGTGAAGGTCCAGGAGGCCAGTTTTTGCCGTTCGGCGTAGGCGCGGATGCGGCCGGCGGCGGTTTCCAGCGCCACGCGCCGCTCGGCGGGAATGGCGGCCAGCGCCTGCCGCAGCCGCTCGGCGGGGATTTCCAGGTCGGCGGCGCCAGCGGCGTCCAGTCGGTCGAAGCGATGGGTGTAATCCAGCAGCGCGGCGTCGCCCTCCGTCCGCACCCGCGCGAGAATCTCGCGCACCACGGCGGTCACGGCTTCGTCGGCGACCCCTTCCCAGGCGGTCAGGGTTTCCAGGCGTGGCCAGAAATCGGCATCGGCGGTATTCAGGCGTTGGATATTCGGCATGAGCGGCATTCCGGTATGGATGCTCCCCTCGTCCGCCAGTGGGCAAGAGGTCGTGGTTCAGACGCCAACAGCGGCGGCCATGCGGGCCATGATCGCCTTGATCCGGGCGTGTTTCATCTTCATGGCGGCCTTGTTGATGATCAGCCGCGAGCTGATATCGGCGATATGTTCCAGCGGCGCCAGACCGTTCGCTTGCAAGGTCTTGCCGGTATCCACCACGTCGACGATGTAATCGGCCAGCCCGACCAGCGGCGCCAGCTCCATCGAGCCGTACAGCTTGATGACCTCCACCTGCCGACCCTGGTCGGCAAACCAGCGCCGGGTGGTGTTGATGTATTTGGTGGCGATGCGGGTGCGGTTCAGGCGTGGCCGGTGGTCGGGATTACCGGCCACCATCAGTCGGCAACGGGCGATCTTCAGATCCAGCGGTTCGTATAGTCCTTCACCGCCGTGTTCCAGCAAGACGTCCTTGCCAGCCACGCCCAGATCGGCGGCGCCGTACTGCACGTAGGTCGGTACGTCGGTGGCGCGGATGATCACCAGCTTCACGTCGGGCTGGTTGGTGTCGAGGATCAGCTTGCGGCTGGTTTCCGGATCGTCGGTCGGCACGATGGCCGCCGCCGCCAGCAGCGGCAGGGTTTCCTTGAAGATGCGGCCCTTGGATAGGGCGATGGTCAGCGTTGGGGTCATTGGCGTTCAACCCGGCGTCCGGCGGATGCGCGCGCCCAGATGCGATAGCTTTTCCTCGATGCAATCGTAGCCGCGGTCGATGTGGTAAATGCGGTCGAGGATGGTATCGCCGTCGGCGACCAGCGCCGCCAGGATCAGGCTGGCCGAGGCGCGCAGATCGGTGGCCATGACCGGCGCGCCGGTCAGCCGGGGTACCCCGATACTGACGGCGGTGTTGCCTTCCAGCTCGATCTGGGCGCCCATCCGTTGCAGTTCGTTGACGTGCATGAAGCGGTTTTCGAACACCGTTTCGGTGATCACGCCGGTGCCTTCGGCGACGGCGTTGAGCGCGACGAACTGGGCTTGCATGTCGGTGGGGAAGGCTGGATAGGGCGCGGTGCGGATGCGCACGGCCTTGGGCCGGCGGCCGAGCATGTCCACTTCGATCCAGTCGGGACCGGTATTGACTTGGACGCCGGCTTCTTCCAGTTTGAGCAACACCGCTTCCAGGATTTCCGGGCGGGTGTCCTTCATTTTGACCCGGCCGCCGGTGATTGCCCCCGCCAGCAGGTAGGTGGCGGTTTCGATCCGGTCCGGCAGCACCTGATAGTGGGCGCCACCGAGGCGCTCGACTCCTTCGATCACCAGGGTATCGGTGCCGGCCCCGTCGATCCGCGCGCCCATCGCCTTCAGGCAGTCGGCCAGATCCACCACTTCGGGTTCCCGGGCGGCGTTCTCGATCACCGTGGTGCCCCGAGCCAGCGTGGCGGCCATCAGCAGGTTTTCGGTGCCGGTCACCGTGACCAGGTCCAGTACGATGCGCGCGCCCTGCAAGCGGCCGGAGCGGGCGCGGATGTAGCCGTTTTCGACCTTGATGTCGGCGCCCATCGCTTCCAATCCCTTGATGTGCAGGTTGACCGGCCGCGAGCCGATGGCGCAGCCGCCCGGCAGCGACACCTCGGCCTGACCGAAGCGGGCCAGCAGTGGTCCCAGCACCAGGATCGAGGCGCGCATGGTGCGCACCAATTCGTAAGGCGCCTGGAAGCTCTGGATCGTGCGTGGGTCCACCTGGATGTTCATCCGCTCGTCGACCACCAGGTCCACCCCCATGCGGCCCAGCAGTTCCATGGTGGTGGTGACGTCCTGCAAGTGCGGGACGTTGCGAATGGTGACCGGCTCGTCGGCCAGCAGGGTGGCGGCCAGAATCGGCAGCACCGCGTTCTTGGCGCCGGAGGCGCGCAGCTCGCCGAACAGCGGTACGCCGCCATTGATGATGAGTTTGCTCATGAAAACAGGGTCCGCCGGAGTCAGGAGGGTAGTTCTTGCCAAGTGTCCGGCGTGTAGGTCTTGAGGGACAGGGCGTGGATCTCCTCGCGCTCCATGCGTCCACCCAGCGCTGCGTATACCAGCCGGTGCTGCTGTAACAGTGACTTGCCGGCGAAGGCCGTGCTGACGACCATCGCCTCGAAATGGACGCCGTCATCGCCGCGAACCTTGGCCCGTGCGTCCGGCAGTTGTTCTTCGATCAGACGTTCGATGTCTTGTGCTTGCATCGCGGTCAATCCTGGCTGGATGAAAAAGGGTGATTGGGGAAGCGGTTGGGGTCGGAACGTGAGGCGCGGAACACGGGGAAGTTCGCCGTCAGGCGGTGGGCAGCAACGTTTCCAGATCGGCGACTCGGATGATGGCGCGCATCTGCGCCGGGATGTCGACGAAGAGCAGTTCCCGCTGGCGGCGGCGCGCCTGGCGTAGCCATTGCACCAGCAGAGCCACTCCCGCGCTGTTGGAGCGGCTGACCCCGCTGAGATCGATACGGAGAAGCGAGGTGTCCGCGAACAGCGCTTCGGTGGTTTCCCACAGCGCCGCGACGGAATCGAAATTCAGCTCGCCCTGAACGCGCAGGATGTCGCCGTCACGGCTGACCCGCGCCGGGGCCATCAGCGCGGCCCCTGGGCGTTGTTGCGCTGCTGGAGATCGGCGATGACCGAGTCCATGCCACTGGCACGGATCTGGCTGGCGAAGGTACTGCGGTAGTTGGTGACCAGGCTGACCCCGTCCACCTTGACGTCGTAGACTTTCCAGCCATCGTTGTTGAGATGCATGCTGTAGTTGATCTGGATCGGTCGCCCGGCTTTCAGCCGCACTTCGGTCTTGACCGTCGCCTCGCTGCCGTCCCCCACGGTCGGTTGCGGCAGCAACCGCAAGTCTTCGTCGGAATACTCCAGCAACGCCTTGGCGTAGGTGCGGACCAGCAAGGTGCGGAATTCCTCGGTGAAGCGGCGGCGCTGGTCGGGGCTGGCCTGCTGCCAAGCCCGGCCCAACACCCAGCGCGACATCAGTTCGAAATCGAAATTGGGCAACACGATCTGATTGACCAGTCCGTAAATCTGCCCAGGGTCCCGGTCGAGTTTCGCGCGGTTCTGCCGCAAGGCATCGATCATTCGCGTCGAGGTATCCTGGATCACGTCCTGCGGAGGTTTGACGGCGGCTTCGATGGCGCCGCTGCCCAACGCTAGCAGCAGCAGGCCGAGGGCGATCACTCGTTTCATCGGATTGGCTCACTCTAAAATTTAAGCTGGGAAACAGGGGGCGGCGTTTGCGGGGATGCCGCTGGCCGCATCGTCAATTGCGGGAATTCGTCTCATGTTCACGCCAGCGCGCCCGGATCGGGACCGGCGCGGTCAGGGCGTCTTGGGTGGCGTGGAGTCGCCCGACGCCATGTTGGTAAATACCCGCCCGATCAGTTTTTCCAGCACCAGCGCCGATTGGGTCAGCTTGAGCGTCCCACCCTCCTTGAGATAGCTGTCCATGCCGCCGGGTTCCAGCCCGACGTATTGTTCGCCCAGCAATCCCGAGGTCAGAATGCTGGCGCTGGAGTCCGTCGGCAAGCGGTCGTACTTGGGATCGATGGACATCGTGACCACGGCTTCATAGCTTTGCGGGTCCAGACCGATGCCGACCACCCGGCCGATGCGCACGCCGCCCAGCGTGACCGGGGCGCGGGCCTTGAGGCCACCGATATTTTCGAAGTGGGCGGTGACCCGGTAGCCTTCGTCGTCTCCCAGGCTGCTGAGGTCGCTGACCTTGACCGCCAGCATGAAAAACGCCGCCAGCCCCAGCGCGACGAACAGGCCGACCGCCAGTTCCAGATTCTTTTGTTTCATGATTACCACTCTCCGAACATCAGGGCGGTCAGCAGGAAATCCAGGCCCAGCACCGCCAGCGAGGTGTCCACCACGGTGCGGGTGGTGGCGAGACTGACGCCTTCCGAAGTCGGCTGCGCCTGATAGCCTTCGAACAAGGCGATCCAGTTGGCCACCAGCCCGAACACGG
>JAGRHI010000202.1:4977-6538 GCA_020445045.1 Candidatus Competibacteraceae bacterium | reverse complement strand
TCGAACTCCGCCCAGCCGGTGCCGGGGACGTAGACCGCCAGCCAAGCGTGCGATGCATCGGCGCCGACCAACCGCGGCTGACCCGGTGGCGGGATGGTTTCCAAATAGCCGCTGACGTAGCGCGCCGCCAGACCCAGCGCCCGCAGGCAGGCGATCCCCAGATGGGCGAAATCCTGGCAGACTCCGCGTCGCTCGCTCAGGACTTCGCCCAACGGAGTCGCCGTCGTCGTGAAGTGCGGGTCGTAAGTAAACTCCTGATTGATGCGCCGGTTCAGATCCGCCACGGCTTCCAGCAGCGGTCGCTCCGGTGGAAAGCTGGGTTCAGCGTACTCACGGAA
The DNA here is from genome assembly GCA_020445045.1 of Candidatus Competibacteraceae bacterium. Taxonomy (GTDB): domain Bacteria; phylum Pseudomonadota; class Gammaproteobacteria; order Competibacterales; family Competibacteraceae; genus Competibacter. Next base: position 6,200 of record JAGRHI010000202.1, on the reverse strand, counting down.
GGTCGGATGCAGGCTCACGAACGGCGAAGCCAGCACGAACAACCGGGCCTCGATGATTTCGGGGTCCGGATCTTCCCGCAGCATCTTGCCAGCCTGTTCCCAGGCCATGGATGGGCTGGACGGACCGAATGGCCGCGTGTCCAGCACTTGGACCTCGGTGACGAGGGTGACTTCAAGACGCTGATGAATGTCCTGGATCGCAAAATACAACACCCGATTGCCGAAAAAATCCTGCCGCTCGACGGACAACGCCGGCCGTGGTTGGATAGTGATGCGGCTGGGACGGCAACACTGCCAGCTCGCTTCCCGCGGCAGCAACCACGCTTGGTTGTGACACAAAGCGACACCGCTGCTGTAATGGTAGAGCGTACGATGGGTGATGGTGTACTTCACGGCTGCATGGTGATCAGTTGCCGAGGGACCTCGGCGTGGCTGAAATGGCTGTGGGTCAAGGCGTCGGACAGGCTCGACAATGGCGTGTGCAGCGCGTCCAACAAGCGGCTCAGTTCGGTGCTGGAGCGGGTGCTGTCGTGGGACAGGGTGGCCAAGGCTTCGATATCGGCAAGCTGCAAGGTGGTGAAGGCTTCCAGAATCAGGCGTTCCTCGGCGTTGCGATAGGTGGAGCTGACCGACCGGTGCAGCCGACCGATGTTGCGTTGCAATCGCCGCAACTGATAGCCAACCGACCGGGGGTTGCCTTCATCGAACAGCAGTAGATCGATGATCGCGGTCGGATGCAGCGCGGAACGGTAGCGACGGCGATAGGCGGTCAGGTTATCGGTCAGGGTGAGCACGACCTCCCATAGCGGCAGCCCTGGATTGCGGGCGGTAATGAACGCCAGCTTGAACAGATCCAAGGTGTGCAGCACCCGTTCCAGATGGCGGCCGATGTCGAAGAACAGCCAACCTTGATGATGAGGCATGGTTTCATTGCTGAGCCCGGAAAACGCCGCCATCAGCATCAGATCTTCTTCCAACAGCTCTCGCGTCTGGCGGGCGCCCAATCCCTTGGGCGGCTCCTGGATGTTTTGCCGCAAACGATTTAGTAAGCGCCAGCTATCGTCGCCCAGATGGTTGCGCACCGCTCGGCCGGTTCGCAGCAAGCCATCGAACAGCGCCTGCATGCTGCTGGGGTGCTCCGAATCGGTGATCAGGTCGAGCAGTTCCTGGCGCAGCGTGAAGAACCGAGCGCGCGGCGATTCCGCCACCGGCGGCACCGGGAT
>JAGRHI010000202.1:0-4956 GCA_020445045.1 Candidatus Competibacteraceae bacterium | reverse complement strand
CGAGCAGGTCGTCCAAACAGCGCTCGTCGGTATTGTCCTGCTCCCATTCCAGCAGCCGCCCGAACGCTTCGCGCAGCAGCCGCGCGGTGCTGTCGAGCCGTTCGAGGTAGCGACCCATCCAGTACAGGTCATCGGCAACCCGGCTGGGCAGATCGCTACCATCGCGAGTCACCACGATCGGGCCGTAGGATTGCCTCAATAAACTGACATGACGTTGAGGCGTCGGCGCCAGCACCCACCAGTCCTTGCTGATGCCACCGTTTTGCAGCGAAGCGCGCAGCGTGTCCAGTCCGGACGAAACTCGGGCCAGTCCGCCGGGCATGACTCGATAACCGTCGCCGTCGGCGACCACGAAGCCGCGCAGGATCACCGGCCGCGGCGTCAGCCGACCTTCCTCCAGCACCGGCGCGGTGGACAGCGGTAGCGGCTCCTGACCGACAAACCGATAGGGGTTGGCCTGAATCCGCTCGACCAGTCGCGCGCGGGCCGCCGCGTCGAGCTGGCCGCCGTCCCAGCACGGCCCGTCCGCCAGGATCGAGCGCACCACCAGCCGATCCAGATGCTCCAGCACGTAACCGCGTTCGGCCGGGTCGCCGCACCACCAGGTGGCCAGGGACGGCAGCTTGAGATCCTCGCCCAGCAACTGCCGGCACAGCAGCGGCAGGAAAGCGGCCAGTCCAAGGTTTTCGATGAGGCCGCTACCCAGGGCATTGGCCAGCGCGACATGACCGCCGCGCACTGCTTGCAGCAGTCCGGGGATGCCCAACAGAGAGTCGCCGCGCAGTTCCAGTGGGTCGCAGAACGCGTCCGATACCCGCCGTAGGATCACGTCCACCGGTCGCAACCCGCCGAGGGTCTTCAGCCAGACCCGGCCGTCACGCACCACCAGATCCTCGCCCTCGACCAAGCTGAGCGACAAATAGTTGGCCAGGTAGGCGTGTTCGAAATAGACCGGGCTGTTGGGACCGGGCGTCAGCAACACGACATGCGGGCTGTCGGGGTTGTGGCGTGCCATGCCGGCCAGCGTGGCCCGTTCGGTTTCCAGAAAACTGGCCAGCCGGCGCAAGGGCGCGTCACGGTATAGCATCGGCAGGGCTCGCGCCAGAATGACCCGGTTTTCCAGAGTGTAACCGGCGCCGGACGGCGACTGGGCGCGGTCGCCGTGGACCCGAAACGCGCCGTCCGGCCCACGGGCCAGGTCCACGCCGTGAAAGGTCAGCCAGCGGCAACCCGCCGGCAGCGACTGATGGCAGGACGGCAGGAAACCGAGGTGGGCATAGATCAGCTCCGGTGGCAGCCAGCCTTGGCGGATCGCCAACCGTCGGTCGTAAAGATCGGCCAGCAAGGCGTTCAACAACCGCGTGCGCTGCTCCAGCCCCACCGCCAGTGCGCTCCATTCCTCGCCGGTCATCAGCAGGGGAATGGGATCGACCAACCAGCGCCGCAGCGAACCGCGCGGATCGTCGTAGGTGTTGTAGGTGACCCCGTCCGCTTGCAGCAGTCGCTGGACTTCGGAATGCCGGCGCTCCAGCTCCACGCCACCGATTTCCTCCAAGGCCCGCGCCATATCGCCCCAATGGGGACGCAACAGGCCGGGCGCCGCGAACATTTCGTCGTAGCCGGACTCGGTAACCGGGTAGTCGCCCAGCAGCAGGCTGTTGCCGGTCAAATTCGAATCATCTTGATAGGCGACAGAGGCTTCAAGCATGCAAGTTTCCATGGAGGAGGGCGACCGCGATACCGCTTACCGGTCTGTACGGCCATGGTCGAAGCGGCTTCGGCGCGCGGCTGGCCGGAAGGCTGGGGGCATCGAGCGGCATTATGTCATGCGAAAAAGCACTTTCAAGCGCGAGGGCAACTCGGACCGAACCGAGCAACCAGCCGGCGGCTGACCCCGCGATCAGTCGCGGAGTTGGTTGGTGGTACGCCGCAACCGTTCGGCCATGACCCGCATGACCTGGATGGCGAAGGAAGGCGTCAGCCGGACCAGCGCCAGAAAATGCGTCCGACTGACGGGCGCCAGCACACAGTCGGTGCGGGCGGTGGCCGTGGCGCTGCGAGGTTTGTCATCGACCAGCGCGAGTTCTCCGAGAATACCCCCAGCACCAACGGTTTCCAGGATATGGCCGCCACCCATCAGGATGTCGACCTCGCCTTCCATCACGATATAGAGGTTATCGCCCGGCTCGCCCTCCTGGAAGATGGTCTGGCCGGCGGCGAAAGAACGGTTTTCTTCAAGCTGGTTAAAAAGGTCCTGGTTGCGCATGGATCGGTGTCTCATCGTGCGGAGGGTCGATGGGGATATCCGCGCCTTGGCTTGCCAAACGGTTGGTGCGATAATTTTGTGGCAGTTTAACCGACTTTGCGGAGGTGTGATAGGGCGCGCCCCAGACATCGCCCCGGCTTTCCCAAAATCCATTCGGAGTGCGCCCATGCCCGGTTATATCGAAAAACGGCGGTTTGTTCGCACCGAAATCAACGCCGCGATCCAGTACAGCGTCGCCGACGCCGAAATGTTGCACGAGGGCGTGATGGGAAATATCGGTGATGGAGGAATCTTGTTATGGACCGAGCAGGAACTACCGGTCGGGACGACGCTATACCTCTTTATCCACTCGGACGAACTGGCGGAAATCGAACTGGAGGCAACGGCCACCATCGTGCGCGTCGACCCCGCCAAGAAGGACGGGCGGTTTGGTTATGGCTGCCGCTTCGAAGCGCTCTACAACAACCCCCATGCTGGCTGAGCCTCTCGTCCGGCCGCTGGATGCCCGCCCAAGGGACCGCAAGCGCGGCTTTGGAGTTGCGTCGGCATGAAAACCGTGGTGGTGATCGACGCGACCTGCGATCTGCCGGATGCTTACGTGCAACAACATCGGTTAAAGGTGTTGCCCAACAAATTGCTCCTGGGCGATCAGGTGTTTTCCGATGCACGGGATATCAACCTGAGTCTGGCTTTTTTTCACCGATACGCCGCATCGCCGGACCTGAAGGCGGCGAGTGAACCCTGTCCGGCCGACGCCATCGCCACATTGTTTCTGGACCGTTGGGTGGTCGAGTACGACCGGGCGGTCCTGATCACCCTCTCGCAAACCCTCAGCACCTTGTTTCGGAACGCGACCGAAGCCTATTTCACCACCCTGCTCGGCTACCGTGAAAAGCGCCGGTTGGCCGGATTGCTGACGCCGTTCCATCTGAACGTGCTCGACAGCAGAACCGTTTTCGCCGGTGAGGCGGTGCTGGTCGACGCGGCGATTCGGCTGCTGCGGGATCAGGATTTGGCCTTCAACGAATTGCGTCGACGGATCGAGGAGTTCCGACGGTACGTGCGCTGCTACATTCTGCCCGGAGAATTGACCTATGCGCGCAACTGGGCAAAGGATAATGAGGAAATGCGCATGACGTTTTCAGAGTCCCACCTGGATGGACTGCTCGGCAACAAACCGGTTGCCCGCTTTTTCGATGGTGAAATCGAACTGGCGTTCAAGGGGCGCGGTTTCGACAAGGCCTTGTCGAACCTGCTCGATCATATTCGGAAAGCGATCGAATTGGGCCTGAGAACCCCGCTGGTGGCGATCAGTTACGCCGGCGACCCGCAAGTGCTCAGGCAGCAGCCCCGATTCGTCGAATTCGAACGGTACGCCCGCCAGTGGGGTATTGAAGTCATGGTCTCCATCATGAGCGCGGCCGGCGGCGCCAGCATCGGCCCCGGCGCGTTATCGCTGGCTTACGCCGCCGACTGAATCCCGTTCATACCGTCAAATACTGCCGCACCAGGTCGTCATTCAACTCGGCGATCGCTCCGGTGGCCACCGCCCGGCCCTTGTCGACAATACAGAACCGCTGGGCGACCCAACGGGCGAACGGTAGCTTCTGCTCGACCAGCAGCACGGTCATCCCCAACTCCCGATTCAAGCGCTGCACCGCCACACCGATCTCCTGAACGATGGCGGCTTGCTCACGAGTGCGGTCGATCTGCTCCTGATTCAGTCGGCGAATGACCCGGCCAATCTCGCGCACGACATTGGGCTGGATACCCTCGGTGGGTTCGTCGAGGATCAACAAGCGCGGCTCCAGCACCAGGGCGCGGCCGATGGCCAATTGCTGCTGCTGCCCGCCGGACAGATCGCCACCGCGCCGCTTGAGCATGGTCTTGAGCACCGGGAATAGTTCGAAGATCAATTCCGGCACCTGTCGTAAACGCCGGGGATTGGCCGCCAAACCGATTTTCAGGTTTTCTTCCACGGTCAGCAACGGAAAGATCTGCCGGCCCTGCGGCACGTAGCCGATGCCAAGCGGTGCCCGTCGCTCCGCCGGCAAGCGACTCAGATCCTCGCCAGCAAAGGTGATTTGGCCGGAGCGAATCGGCAGCAGACCCATCAGGCATTTCAGCAGGGTGGTCTTGCCCACGCCGTTGCGGCCCATCAGGCTGACCACCGTGCCTTCCGGCACCTCCAACCCCAGATCCCACAGGGTGTGGGATTCGCCATAATACTGGTTCAGACCTTCAATGGTAAGCATCACCGGCTCCCAGATAGACTTCGATGACCGTGGGATCGACCTGCAACTCGTCCAGCCGACCTTCCGCCAGTACCCGCCCCTGATGCAGCACGGTCACCTGATCGGCGATGGAGCGAACGAAGCCCATATCGTGCTCGACCACCACCACCGAATGCGCGCCGGCCAGCGAGCGCAGCAATTCGGCGGTACGCTCCATCTCCGCCGGGGTCATACCGGCCACCGGCTCGTCCACCAGCAGCAGGCGCGGCTCCTGCATCAGCAGCATACCGATTTCCAGCCACTGCTTCTGGCCGTGCGCCAGAATACCGGCCCGGCGCCCGCCGTGCTCGGACAAGCCGACCTGCTCCAGCACCGCGCCGATGCGGTCGCGTTCCTCACCGCTCAGCCGGGTGGACAGCAATCCGCGCAATCGCTTGGCGCCCGACATCGCCAGTT
>JAGRHI010000201.1:547-2193 GCA_020445045.1 Candidatus Competibacteraceae bacterium | reverse complement strand
CTTCGCCGAGGATATGAATCCGGCCACTGGTCGGCAGCAGCAGCCCCAGCAGCATGGCGATAGTGGTGGTCTTGCCGGCACCGTTGCCACCGAGCAGGGCGCAGGTGGTGCCGCGGGCAATGTCGAAGCTGATGCCGTCCACGGCCCGCACCGAACCGTAATACTTGCGTAGATCCTTGACCTGGATGACGGGTGGTTCAGCCACCGGCGCGCTCCAGGAGATCGAGCGCGATCAGCCAGCCATCCCGCTCGATCAGCTCAACCCGTTGTAGCGATTGCCGGACACAGGGGCCAGAAACGCAATAACCGTCTTCGATGCGAAACAGCGCTCCGTGGATGCCGCATTGAATGACCGTGCCGGTGTAATCCAGAAACTGGTCGGGTTCCCATTCCATCGGTGCGCCGGTATGCGGGCAGCGGTTGCGGTAGGCGTAAATGCCCTTCCGTGTGCGCACCAGCACGATGTCGGCATAACGGGAAGCCGGGTTGACGACGATGCCCTTGCTGTGATCTTCAGCCAAGTCATCCAGGCGACAGAGGGGATGTTCGGACATGGGCATTCAGCTCGCCGCCCTCGCCAGTTTCGGCAGATCGCCTTCCAAACCCATCGCTCGCCGGGCGATGAGATTTTTCAATGGCCCGGCGGCATCGGTCAGGTTGAGGCCGAGATTGCGCAGCAGCCGCACTGGCGGTAGCGAATTGCCGAACAAGCGTTTGAAGCCGTCCATGATGCCTAGCATCGGCAGGTTGTCGCTCTTGCGCCAGCGTTCGTAGCGCCGCAGTACCCGGAGTGCGCCCACCTCGTGACCGGCGGCGAGACCGTCCAGCAGCACCTCGGCTAGCGTCGCCGCGTCCAACAGTCCCAGATTGACGCCTTGCCCAGCCAGCGGGTGGACCACATGGGCGGCGTCGCCGATCAGGGCCAGGCCGGGTTTGACATAGGCGCGGGCATGCTGCAAGCGCAGGGGAAAAGCGCCGCGCGGCCCGACCCGCACGATCTCGCCCAGTCGCCGTTCGAACGCTTCCGTCAGCATGTGGGCGAAGTCGTATTCATCCAGCGCCAGCAATTGGTCGGCCTGTTCCGGTGTGGTGGACCAGACGATGGAACAGCGTCCGTCGTGCAGCGGCAGGAATGCCAGCGGCCCGGTGGGCAGGAAACGCTGCCAAGCGGTTTCCTGGTGCGGTTCGGCGGTGCGCACGTTGGCGACCAGCGCTTTTTGGTGGTAGCTCCAGCCACGCGTATCGATTTCCGCCAATTCCCGCACCTTGGATTGCGCGCCGTCCGCGCCGACCAGCAGCCGAGTCGTGAATTCGCGCCCGTCGGTCAACCGTACTCGCCAGTGGTTCGTGTCCTCGGACCAAGCGGTTTCCAGCGCCGCCGGACACAACAGCTCCACCGCCGGCAGTTGCCGCGCCCGCTCCAGCAGGGTGTACTGAATCACTCGATTCTCGATGATCCAGCCCAGCAACGGTTCGCCGAGGGTGGCGCTGTCGAAATGGATCTGGCCGAAACCGCCGGCGTCCCACACCCGCATGTCGCGGAATGGACTGACCCTCCAGGCGGTCATGTCGTTCCAGGCATCCACCGCCGCGAAAATGCGCTGCGAAGCACGATTGATGGCGGAGACCCGCAGGTCGGTTTCCTC
>JAGRHI010000201.1:0-528 GCA_020445045.1 Candidatus Competibacteraceae bacterium | reverse complement strand
GGACGGATACGCTCCAGTGGCGCGCCTTCTAGCAGGGCGATCTTGAGATCGGCGTCGTGCAGCGCGCAGGCCAGCGTCGAGCCGACCATGCCGCCGCCGGCGATGATGAGGTCGTAATCGGCTTTCGTCATTGGATCGTTGCCCCCGAGGCTGATGCCGTCAGCGTCAGCCCTCGCGCCAGTTTCGGTACTCGCCCGTCCAGCCCCATGGTTTGTCGGGCGAACCAATGCTTGACCGGTGGCAACAAGTCGAACGCCAGCAGTCCCAAATTGCGAGCGGCCCGTACCGGCGGCAGCGGGTTGGCGAATAGCCGATTCAGCGCGTCGGTGAAGGCGATCGTCCGCCGCTGGTCCCAGCGCCGCCAGTCGGCGTAGCGGTTGAGCACCCTCAGATCGCCGATGTCCTCGCCGCGCCGACAGGCGTCCGCCACCACTTCCGCCAGCGCCGCCACGTCGCGGATACCGAGGTTGAAGCCCTGGCCGGCGATGGGATGCAGGGTGTGGGCGGCATTGCCGATGATCGCCACGC
>JAGRHI010000019.1 GCA_020445045.1 Candidatus Competibacteraceae bacterium | reverse complement strand
GCTGGAGGAGTTGAACGAGGCGGCGTTGGCCGTGCTCTGCCACGGCGAGGCCGCGCCGCTGCGGTTGATCGAGGAACAACTGACCATCGGCGAACGGCTGGGCGAAGTACCCGACAGGACGCCGATGTTGCCGTTGCAGCAGGATATGCAGCGTCAGCAGAAGCGGCTGCGGTTGCCACCGGAGGCCGGGCAGCGCCTGTTGGAACTCGATTTGCGCAAGCCGAATGATCTGGACCGTAGTCAACTGTTGCATCGTTTGAACCTGCTCGGTATCCCCTGGGGACGGGCCGAGCGCGCCAGTGGCAAGGGCACCTTCAAGGAGCACTGGCGACTGCAATGGCAACCAGAGCTGGCGGTGGCGGTGATCGAAGCCAACCTGTGGGGCAATACCGTGCTGGATGCCGCCACCGCCCGCGCCCGCGACTTGGCCCAACACGGCGAGCAGTTGCGCCCACTGACCGATCTGGTCGAGCAAACCCTGCTGGCCGAACTGCCGGACGCCATCGGCCAGGTCATGGATCGCCTGCAAAACGTCGCCGCGCTGACCAGCGACATCCCGCACCTGATGGACAGCCTGCCGGCGCTGGCGCGGGTATTGCGCTACGGTAACGTCCGGCGGACCGATGCCGGGCTGGTCGGGCATGTGGTGGACGGGCTGATCACCCGTGTCGCCATCGGTCTCCCGTCCGCTTGCGGTTCGCTGGACGATGAGGCGGCGGCAGCGATGTTCGACAAGGTGCGGGTCATGAATGCCGCCATCGGTGTATTGCAAAACCCGGAACAGGCCGCCATCTGGCGGGACGCGCTGGCCAAACTGGCCGATCAGGCGGGATTGCACGGGCTGCTGGCCGGTTACGCCTGCCGGCTGCTGTTCGAACAGGGGGTGCTACCGCCACCGGAAACCGCTCGGCGCATGGGGCTGGCGCTATCCCCGGCCGGCGAACCCGCCCAGGCGGCGGCCTGGCTGGAAGGCTTTCTGCACGGTAGCGGATTGTTGCTGCTGCATAACGAGGCGTTGTGGGGAATTCTGGACGCTTGGGTGGACGGACTGCCCGGCGAAGCGTTCACCCAATTGCTGCCGCTGTTGCGCCGCACTTTCGCCAGCTTCCCCGCGCCCGAACGGCGACAGATCGGCGAACGGGTCAGGCACGGCGGCGCGGCGCGGACCGCCATCGCGGCCGAAACCGAGGTGGATGCGGCGCGGGCGGACCGGGTGCTGCCCGTGGTGGCGCGACTGTTGGGCATGGTCTGAACGGATCGGGCGCGACCTCGTCGCGAATAGCCGCAACGGACGCAAACGTCGTCATCGTCTACAGTTATCAGCACAACCCTACCACCACCAAAACAACCCTGTGGGATGAGCGGCAACGATGAGCGGCGAGCTGAGCTGTTTCAAGGCGTATGACATTCGCGGGCGGATTCCCGACGAACTGAACGACGATCTGGCTTATCGCATTGGCCGAGCCTATGCCGCTTTTCTCCAGCCGCGCCGGGTGGCGGTCGGTCACGACGTGCGCTTGAGCAGCCCGGCGTTGAGCGCGGCGCTGGCCAAGGGCTTGCTGGACGGTGGCGCGGAGGTCTGGGACATCGGGCTGTGCGGCACCGAGGAAATCTACTTCGCGACTTTTCATTACCGGCTCGACGGCGGCATCATGGTGACCGCCAGCCATAATCCGATGGACTACAACGGCATGAAGCTGGTGCGCGAGCAGGCCAAGCCGATCAGTGGTGACAGCGGGTTGTTCGCCATCCGCGATCTGGCCGCCGCCGCCGAATTCGCGGTCGCCAACCGCCGTCGCCAGTGGCTACGGCGCGAGAGCAAGAACGCTTATGTCCACCACTTGCTGAGTTATCTCGAAGGCGCCGCGCTCCAACCGTTGAAGATCGTGGTCAACGCCGGCAACGGCGGCGCCGGCTCGATCATCGATGCCCTGGAGCCGCACTTGCCATTCCAATTCGTCAAAATCCACCACGAGCCGGACGGTACCTTCCCCCACGGTATTCCCAATCCTCTGTTGCCGGAATGCCGGGATGCCACGGCACAGGCGGTGCGCGAACATCGGGCCGACCTGGGGCTGGCCTGGGACGGTGATTTCGACCGCTGTTTCTTCTTCGATGAAGCGGGTCGTTTCATCGAGGGTTATTATCTGGTTGGGCTGTTGGCGGAAACCCTGTTGATCCGGCATCCCGGCGCCAAGATCATCCACGACCCCCGGCTGACCTGGAATACGCTGGATGTGGTTTGCTCCGCCGGCGGCGTGCCGGTCCAGAACAAAACCGGCCATGCCTTCATGAAGGAGCGGATGCGACGGGAAGGCGCGCTGTACGGCGGCGAAATGAGCGCCCATCACTACTTCCGTCCCTTCGCCTACTGCGATAGCGGCATGATCCCGTGGCTGCTGGTCGCCGAGCGGCTCTGTCGTTCCGGCCAGCCGCTATCGGCGCTGGTGAACCAGCGCATGCAGTCCTTCCCCTGTAGCGGCGAGATCAATTTTCGGGTGAACGACGCCCCGGCCACGATCCAGAAAATTCTGGCCGCCTATGCATCGCTGACACCGGTGGTGGACGAAACCGACGGCGTCAGCGTCGAATTCGCCGATTGGCGGTTCAACCTGCGCTGCTCCAACACTGAACCGCTGTTGCGTCTGAACGTGGAAACGCGCGGCGACCCGGAGTTGCTCAACCGGCGCGTCGCCGAATTGCAAAACCTGATCGGCGCGTGATCGCAAGCGCGCAACGCGGGGTGAACGCGGGCGCGACCCCGCGAGATCGAACCATCGGATCGAGCCTTATCCCGGACTTCGCGATTCGGATCGATGTCCCGCGACTATGTTTATAGCCAATCATTATTGTAATTCTGGTTTTTTATGCCAGAAAATATGATCTTGCCGCAGCCACTCTCCTCATCACGCCACCCGAAACGAATGCCATGATTCATCTGACCGAGCCTCACGGAGGCGTCCTCAAGGAACTTTATCTCAGCGTCGAGGACGCGGCTCCGTTCAAGGCCCAGGCCCAGGATTATCCGTCCTGGGATCTGACGCCACGCCAGCTTTGCGATCTGGAACTGCTGTTGAACGGCGGCTTCTCGCCGCTGGATGGCTTTCTGAATCGGGCCGATTACGACCGGGTGGTCGAAGACATGCGGCTGGTCGACGGCACGCTATGGCCGATACCGATCACACTCGACGTGTCCGAGGAGTTCGCCGGCCCACTCGATCGCGGCGCTCGGGTGGCGCTGCGCGATCCCGAGGGCGTGTTGATCGCGGTGCTGGAAATGGGCGACATATGGCGACCCGATCGGCTTCACGAGGCTCGACAGATCTTCGGCGACGCCGACGAGCGGCATCCGGGGGTGTTCCATCTGCTGCATCGAACCGGTCCGGTCTATGTCGGTGGTCGGCTGCATGGTATCGAACCGCCCACCCATTACGATTTTCCCCAGTTGCGTGGCTCGCCGCGCGAGTTGCGCGCCAGCTTCGCCAAGCTGGGCTGGCAGCGAGTGGTGGCGTTCCAGACCCGTAACCCCATGCATCGCGCCCATCAGGAATTGACCCTGCGCGCCGTCCAGCAGGCCGAGGCCAATCTGCTCATTCATCCCACGGTGGGCCTGACCAAGCCGGGCGACATCGACCATTACTCGCGGGTGCGCTGCTACGAGCATTTGCTGACAACCTATCCCGAACCGACCACCGCGCTGCATCTGCTCAACCTGGCGATGCGGATGGCTGGCCCGCGCGAGGCGTTATGGCACGCCATCATCCGCCAGAACCACGGATGCAGCCATTTCATCGTCGGCCGCGACCACGCCGGTCCCGGCCGGGATCAGTTCGGGCAAGGCTGCTACGAACCCTACGCCGCCCAGCAATTGATTGCCCGCCATCAGGACGAACTGGGTATTCGGATGCTGGCGTTTCCGGAAATGGTCTACGTGCGGGAGCGCGCCCAGTACGTTCCGGTGGACGAGCTGCGCGCCGGCGAGACGATGCTGAGCCTTTCCGGCACCGAATTCCGCCGTCGCCTGCAGGAAGGGCTGGACATCCCCGAATGGTTCTCCTACCCCGAGGTAGTGGCGGAGCTGCGCCGCACCCATCCACCGCGCCGCCAGCAGGGGTTCACGGTGTTCTTCACCGGCCTGTCCGGGTCCGGCAAATCCACCATCGCCAACGCGCTGATGGTCAAGCTACTGGAACTGGGCGGCCGGGCGGTCACGTTGCTGGATGGCGACATCGTCCGCAAGCACCTGTCCAGCGAGCTGGGCTTTTCGCGGGAGCATCGCAATATCAACATCTTGCGGATCGGTTTCGTCGCCAGCGAGATCACCAAGAACGGCGGCATCGCCATCTGTGCCCCGATCGCGCCCTACACCGTCACCCGCCGCGAGGTCCGGGAGATGATCGCGCCGCTCGGCGGGTTCATCGAGGTCCACGTCGCCACCCCGCTGGAGACCTGCGAGGCCCGTGACCGCAAAGGGCTGTATGCCAAGGCCCGATCCGGCGTCCTCAAGGAATTCACCGGGATCAGCGATCCCTACGAAGCGCCCGAGCATCCGGAGTTGGTGATCGATACCCGCGATTGTAGCCCCAGCGAGGCGGCCCAGCGCATCCTACTCAAGCTGGAGGGGCTGGGCTACATTCGGGGACGCGCTGCCTGAATGCTGCCCGGCTCGATCCTCGGACCGGGGATCGCCGGGCAGATACGAGCCAGTCAGCCGACGAAACGCCTCCGAGGTGCGCGGTCCCGCCCGACCGTCCACCTTGACGAAGAACCTCGGTAGGGTATTCAGAAACCGTTGAAAGGTCTCCACCCAGGGTGAGACGGTGGTTTCGTCGTAATGCAGCAGCGGCCATGCCGCCGGTTCGCCGGTGGCGACGAATTCGATCCGACCGCATTCCACCAACCGGCGCAGCAGTACCGCGGCGCCGCAGCGCTGGGCAATGGCGTACTCGTTCCAAGCATCGTCGGTCACATACTTGCCGTGGCGGTAGTGGGTGGCGTAATTCCACAGATAGGGCGAGGGCACCTCGGGGTGGTGCAATCGGTAGCCCCAGCCGCCGCGTCCTTCCAGCACGAACAAGGCGCCGGCGATGCTCCAATCTCGCCACTGATCGAGGTGGTACAGGCGCAGCGCGTCGGTGGCGCTGTCCTCCCAGGCGAATGGCGGATCGCCCTCGACCGGTCGCCCATCCGGCAGGTGTTGGGTACGGTCGCTCAGTGGATCGCCATTGTGCGGGTGAACCTCGAAATCGCAACCGGTATCGGCATAGTGCAGTGCCGCGACCACGAACCAAGGTATATGCAAGCGTTCACCCACGGTTTGGTAGCGTGTCCGTTGCGTGAGCAGGGTTTCCGTCAATGCGTCCACCTCGGTGGCCCGTTCCTCGCGGATCACGCAGGCGGCGAATGCGCGTTGGTAATCGTCGCGCAGTTCATCGGTCAGTACCATGCGGCTCATCGTCAAACCCCATTGCGGTGGGTTGTGGATTCTTGGATGGAGCGTCGCCGCTTCAGGTTAGACGCCGGCGGAGCGCAATGCCAGTTTGACCGCGATCAGCACGCCTAGGATCAGCAGCAAGGTCATGATCAACCCGACCAGAATGTAGTGGATGGGGCGGCCGTGCTGGAAATCCCGCGCGCGGTTTTTCTCGCTTTGCACCCCGAAAAAAGCGGATAGCACGCTCAGGATGATGCCCAGCGGACCGGGAGAAGGGGTGGGCGTGTTGCCAGTCTTGTCGGAATCGGGTTTGGAAGACATCGGGTTCCTCTAAAGTTTGCTAAATTAACGGCAGTCGCCGTCTGCGTGGCCCCTGCCGCCTTGCTGTGCGAACGCGGCGCTTGCGTCGCGGATTTCGTCGATTTTTCCGGGTTTGCCGGATCATCTCTTGCCATTATGCCAGTCAAACTGCCCTTGCTGTCAGCGACCGCGGCCGATACCCCGATCGCCTGGCGGCGGAATCGACCCATCGGCCGCGCGGCGTTTCTGCGTCATGTCGGCGCTGTCGCCCGCCGCTTGTCGCCCGCGCGCTTCATTTTCAATCTGTGCGAGGACCGCTACCTGTTTCTGGTCGCGTTCGCCGCCGTGGGCGCGAACGGACAAACCAGTCTGCTCCCCTCCAGCCGCGCCCAACTGCATCTGCGGGATTTGGCCGAGGAGTATCCCGACAACCATCGCCTCACGGACAACGATGTCGAGAGCTGGCTCGCGCCGGAGGCGATGGATGGCGACGCAGTGCCCGTCATCCCCACGTTACCGGCCGACCAGGTGATGGCGGTTGCGTTTACCTCCGGCAGCACCGGCCGCGCCAAACCGCATCCGAAACGTTGGGGTGAATTGGTCAGCGGCGCCCGCCAGGCGCGGCAACGTTTCGGCTTCGAATCCGGCATGACCGTCGTCGCGACCGTGCCGGCCCAGCATATGTACGGACTGGAGACGACGATCATGACCCCGCTGGCCAGCGGTGCCAGCATCCACGCCGGTCGGCCGTTCTTCCCCGAGGACGTGCGCGCGGCCCTGGAATCGGTGCCGCCGCCGCGGGTGCTGGTGACCACGCCCGTTCACCTGCGCGCCTGCGTCCAGGCCGAACTGCGCTGGCCGGCAATGGCCTTTTTGATCTCGGCCACCGCGCCGCTGGCGGCCACGCTGGCCGAGCGGGCCGAAACCGCGTTCGGCGCGCCGGTGTTGGAAATCTACGGCTGCACCGAAGCGGGTTCCATTGCCAGCCGCCGCACCCTGGACGGCGAGCGCTGGCGGTTGTACGACGGTTTTTCCCTGCGAGATGGCGCGCTGTTCGGTGCGCACCTACCAGAACCGGTTCCCCTGAGCGACGAACTTGAACTCCGCGACGAAGCCGGATTCAGGCTGCTCGGCCGGCTCGGAGATCTGGTCAACATTGCCGGCAAGCGCACGTCGCTGGGGTATCTCAACCACCAAATCAACCAGATTGCCGGCGTGGTCGAAGGCGTGTTTTGGCTGCCGGACGACACCGGGAGCGAGGTTCAGCGCCTCATGGCCGTGGCCGTCGCGCCGGATCTGAGCGAGCGCCAGATACTCGCCGCCTTGGCCGAGCGCCTCGATCCGGTGTTTCTGCCGCGCCCGCTGCTCAAGGTCGAACGTCTGCCGCGCAACGAAACCGGCAAGGTCACGCGGGAGACTTTGCTGGCGCTGATCGGTTCGGCCGCGACCGTCCGCCAAGGTCGCTCATGAGCTTCGAACGGCGCGGCCTGATCGCCGCCGATCACCCTGGTCTGGCCGGGCATTTTCCTGGCAACCCGGTCGTGCCGGGAGTCGTGCTGCTGGATGAGGTGTTGCAGGCGTTCGCGGCCTGGCGCCCGACCGAGCGAGCGGTTGGCATTCCGCTGGTGAAATTCCTGGCGCCGCTGCGCCCGGAGCAGCCATTTACGATCCGTCTGAAGGAATCCGGCGGCGGCGAGGTTCGCTTCGACTGCCTGGGGGACGAGGGCCGGTTGCTGGCGCGGGGCCGTCTGACATTGGCGGGCGATGGAACAGGCTGAGGCCAGCGATTCGATTGACGCCCTGCCCGCCACGGACGAAATTCGAAAACGCCCTGCGTCGTCAGGGCTGCTTTATGGGCGGTTTGTGGAATAATGCCGCTCATTGGAACCCTGGAGGACAACAGGCATGAAAAAGTTACTCGGCATCATCGTGGTCGTGTTGATACTGGCGGTGGCGGGCTTCGTCGGCGCGGCCTACTGGTCGGGCCAACAGGCGGAACGCTGGTACCAGGATGCCTTGG
>JAGRHI010000200.1 GCA_020445045.1 Candidatus Competibacteraceae bacterium | reverse complement strand
GCAACCGGTCACGCTGACCGCCGACACCTACGGATCGGCGGTGATTTATCGCGGCCGGGTGGCGGGGCTGTCGCCGGCGACCGGGTCGGTGCTGTCGCTGCTGCCGGCGCAAAACGCCACTGGCAACTGGATCAAGATCGTCCAGCGCGTGCCGGTGCGGATCTGGCTGGAACCCGCCGATCTGGTCGAGTACCCCTTGCAGATCGGCCTGTCGATGAACGTCACGGTCGATGTGCATGAGCAGAGCGGTCCACGGCTGGGCCTGCTGCCGCAATCCGCGCAACCGCGGCGCACGGCCATCTACGATGACGCGGCGCGCGACGCCGAGGCGCGCGTGGCCGCGATCATCGCCGCCAACGCCGGGCGATGATCGTCCGGAAAGCGGCGGCGCGCCCGAGTGGCGTGGCCGAGGCGTCGAGCCGGCCCTTCGAGCCGCTGCCGGGCGTGTTGCGGCTTGCCGCCACCTTCGCGCTGGCGCTGGCTTCCTTCATGAACATTCTGGATCTGACGATCGCCAACGTTTCGGTGCCGACCATCGCCGGCGCGATGGGCGTCACCCCGGCCGAGGGCACCTGGATCGTCACCTCCTATGCCGTGTCGGAGGCGATCATGCTGCCGCTGACCGGCTGGCTAGCCGCGCGCCTGGGGCAGCGGCGGATGTTCATGACCGCCACCCTGTCCTTCACCGCTGCGTCGCTGGTGTGCGCGCTCAGCCTGAATTTTCCGATGCTGCTGGCCGCGCGCGTGATACAAGGCGCGGTCGGCGCGGCGATGATTCCGCTGGCGCAGGCGATGCTGCTGGCGATTTACCCACCGGCCCAGCGCGGGCTGGCCATCGGTATCTTCGCGATGACCACCGTGGCCGCGCCGATCGTCGGACCGCTGACCGGCGGCTGGATCACCGATCATCTGTCCTGGCATTGGATCTTCCTGGTCAACTTGCCGGTGGGCGCGTTGTGCCTGTTGCTGGTCTGGGGGTTGCTCGGCCGCTTCGAAACCGAACGGCGGCGACCGCCGATAGACGCGGTGGGCATCGGGCTGCTGGCGCTGGGCGTTGGCAGCCTGCAGATCCTGCTCGACAAGGGCAACGAACTCGACTGGTTCGGCTCGCCGCTGATCGTGGCGCTGGCGGTGATGGCGACCATCGCCCTGGTGGTGTTCGTGGTGTGGACGCTGACCTCGCGCCATCCGGTGGTGGAGTTGCGGCTGTTCGCGCGGCGAAATTACCTCGTCGGCGTCGGTTGCCTGGCGCTGGCCTCGGTGGCCTTCTTCGGCACCAATGTGGTGGTGCCGCTATGGTTGCAGACCCACATGGGTTACACCGCCGAGTGGGCTGGGCGCACGCTGGCTTTTGGCGGACTGCTGGCAATTGTGCTGGGGCCGGTGATCGGCGCCAACATCCACCGGTTGGACGCGCGGGCGGTGGCGACGTTTGGCTTGACGATGTTCGCGCTGTTCGCCTATCGGTCGTCGCGCTTTCCGCCAGATGTGGACTTCTGGACCCTGGCGACCACCCGGCTGATCATGGGCGTGGGACTGTCGAGCCTGTTTTTGCCGCTGATGACGATCTACTTGTCGGGGCTTTCCGCCGAGCGGACCGCCAGCGCCGCCGGGCTGGCCAACTTCATGCGCAACATCGGTTCGAGTTTCGGCACCTCGATCATGACCTCGTTGTGGGCGCACCGGACCACGCAGTTCGAAGCCCAACTAGCCGAACAGGTGACCCATCACCATCCCGCGGCCAGCGCCTATCTGAACCGGCTGGCCCAACTGGGCATGGACTCGCGCACGGCGCTGGCGTATGTGAGCAACCAGGTGATCGGTACCCAGGCCTCGCTGCTGGCGACCAATGCCGTCCTGCTGGCGAGCGCCGCCCTGATGCTGGCGCTGATCGTCGTCATCTGGTTCGCCCGACCGCCCTTTTCCGCCGGAGGCGCCACCGGACATTGATGCCATGGGAAGAGGAGATCGGCCGCCGATGCGGTCAACGGTTTCCCAGCATTTTCGCGCTCCCGCCATGGGTCGGCCATCCAATCATGACCAAGGTCATCGCCATCCGGTGACCAAACCGTGACGGCCGGCCCTAGCCAGGGCGCGCGCCGAGGCGGACACTATAAGCTGAAGCAGAGTTGCATCACTCCATGGCGCGGGATTGCCAAGGCAAGATCATGCCACCGGTAATCTTGGCCGCAATCGGGTGTTTCATGGGTGGATGGGACCAGTCCCACACACCTTCGGGCATCCCCTATCCAATCCGGGAAAAGAACGCCATGACTGATCCGTCACCCTCTCTCTCCCGCCAATACGAACACAGTGTTCCGGCCTTCTGGCCACTCGCCCTGATGGCGGAAATGGGTGAAGAAGGACTGGAGATTTTCAAGCGCAACCTGGATTTCGCCGAAGAGATCGAGAAAGAGGAACTCGAACTTAAGCCGGTCTGGGCTACGCCGAACGATATTTTGCTCGATCTGAACACCCTGCGGCTGCGGGATTTTTCCACGCCGGCGGCCCGCCGGGAAAAAGGTCTGATCCCAACCCTGATCGTTGCGCCTTATGCCGGCCACACTTCGACCATCGCCGACTACATGCCGGGGCAGAGCCTGGTGGAAACGCTACAAGCCGGCGGCATCCGCCGCGTGCTCTGCACGGACTGGAAAAGCGCCACCGCGGAGATGAAGGACTTCAACATCGACATCTACCTGGCCGAGCTTAATGCCCTGATCGATGACCTGAGCGGCGTGGTCAACCTGGTCGGACTGTGCCAGGGTGGCTGGATGGCGGCGATGTATGCGGCGCGCTACCCGGATAAGGTGACGACGCTGGTAACCGCCGGTACCCCGCTCGATGCCGACGCCGGCGACGGTTTCATCAAGAAGATCGCCCAAGACCAACCCATGAGCTTCTTCGAGGAGTTGGTGACGATGGGCGGCGGCCTGATGCGCGGCAAGTTCATGCTGGCCGGCTGGAAGGGCATGCACCCCGAGGAACATTACTTCAAGAAATACCTGGAACTCTACGAGCACATCGAAGACCCCGGGTATCTCAAGAAGAACGAGGAGTTCGAGCGTTGGTACGAGAACCCGCTGGATTTGCCGGGTCGCTGGTACCTGCAGGCGATCCGGCAACTGTTCAAGGACAACCGGTTCTGCAAAGGCGAGTTCGTGGCGCTCGGCAGGACCATCGGCCTGCGCGACATCGCCTGCCCGACCTTCCTGATGGCCGGCAAGGGCGACGACATCACTCCCTATCCGCAGGTGTTCGAAGCGGACAGGAAGCTCTCCACGCCCAAGGACAAAATCGTCAAGAAATTGGTGCCAGGCGGTCACATTGGCCTATTCATGGGCTCACGTACCTTGAGGGACTCCTGGCCCAGCGTCGCCGTTTGGATCCGGCGGGAGTGCCCGGCCGCGTGAGTGATTGGGCCATGCCACCTGTTGGCATTCGCAAGGCGCCCGGAGGATGGACCTTGTCCAAGTTTCGCGGGCGGTAATCAATCACAAGCCAGGAGATAACCAACATGAATTTCACCATCAGCAAACTGTCATGGCCAGGAGATCCTGGATTCGCGTGGTAATCCGACGGTCGAAGTGGAATGCACGCTTGGGGGCGGCGTCACTGCTCGGGCGGCCGTGCCTTCCGGCGCCTCGACCGGTAGCCGTGAGGCGGTTGAACTGCGTGATGGCGACCCATCACGCTTCGGTGGCAAGGGTGTACTGAAGGCGGTCGGCAACGTCAACGGCCCGATCCGCGAGGCGCTGATGGGTCAGGATGCGCGCCAGCAGGCGCGGATCGACGAGATCATGCTCGCGTTGGACGGCACGCCGAACAAGGCCACGCTCGGCGCCAACGCCATCCTCGGTGTTTCATTGGCCGTCTGCCGCGCCGCCGCCAAGGCCGCCGACCTTCCGCTTTATGAGTACCTGGGCGGTCCGGGCGCGACCCGCTTGCCCGTGCCACACCTTAACATCATGAACGGCGGGGTGCATGCGCGCTGGCAGGGCGCCGACTTCCAGGAATTCATGATTGCCCCCCATGGCGCGCCCAACTTCCGCGAGGCGCTGCGCTGGGCTTCGGAAATCTATCAAGCACTGCGGTCGGTGCTGATGGAGGCGCATCTTGAAGTGGGCGTTGGCGATGAAGGCGGCTTCGCGCCGAAGGTGTCCTCCAACCATGCGCCCTTGGAATTCATTTGCAAAGGCATCGAAAAAGCCGGGTTCAAACCGGGGGTGGAGGTCGGAATCGCCCTCGATCCGGCGTCGAGCGAATTCCATAAAGACGGCAAATATCACCTCCATGCCGAGAACCGCCAGCTTTCGTCCGAGGAGATGGTCTCGTACTACGAAAAGCTGGTGCGGGATTTCCCGATTGGACTCATCGAAGACGGTTTGGCCGAGGACGACTGGAACGGCTGGACGATGCTCAACGCCAAGCTGGGGCACCTCATCGAGCTGGTCGGCGATGACATTTTCTGCACTAATCCGGCGATCATCGCCGAGGGCATCCAGAAGCACATCGCCAACGCCGCGCTGATCAAACTCAATCAGATCGGCTCGGTCAGTGAGACGATTCAGGCGATCAAACTCTGTGGCAAGAACGGCTGGGGCGCCTTCGTCTCCCACCGCTCCGGCGAGACCGTGGACAGCTTCATCGCCGACCTGACGGTCGGCCTGGATTGCGGTCATCTCAAGACTGGCGCGCCAGCACGTGGCGAGCGGGTCGAGAAATACAACCAACTGATGCGGATCGAACATCATCTCGGTAGCGCGGCGACTTACGCCGGCGCCCATTGCTACGTCCGACCGATCCGCGGCTGAAGCAAGCTCCGTGGACGAACCGCGAGCGTGGCCAGCACGGTCACGATCTTTTTTACGAACTGAGTCAGGACAATGACATGACAACGCCAACTACTCCGCCATCTTCGAATCCCGGCGCCGCCATCCAGGATGCCCTGAAGACTCACACCACGGCGCTGCTGGTATTCGGCATTCTCTTTCTGGTCGTCGGCTCGGCCGCGATTCTCCTGCCGGCGCTGGCCACCCTGGTTGCCGAAAACCTGCTGGGCGGGCTGATGATCCTGAGCGGGATTCTCCACGGCGCGCTCACCACTCAACTGCGGGGCTTTTGGAACAACGTCTGGACGGTGATCCTCGCTCTGCTATCGATCGCCGCCGGCCTGATTCTGCTACTCTATCCGTTACAAGGCATCCTGACGCTGACGATCTTCCTGGCCGCGTTTTTCATCGTCACCGGCGTGTTCAAGGGGATTCACGCGCTGCACCATCGAGCGACAAACGGTTGGGTCTGGTCACTGGTCAGCGCCATCGCCAGCATCCTGCTGGGCCTTGTCGTCTGGTGGGGGTTGCCGGAAACAGCGGTGTGGATGCTCGGGTTGCTATTCGGCCTCGATCTGATCATCCACGGCTGGGCATTGATCGGCATCCGTTCGGCGGTAAACGGGGGATGACCAAGGTCATCGCCATCCGGTGACCAAATCGTGACGGCCAGCCCTAGCCGGCGCTCGCCAGGTCGGACACCATCAGCCTAAATCCCAGCGAGGCCTTTATGAATATCCTGATCGATTCCACCAAACCTTTTGAGCGGGCGCTGGCCGACGCGGAGCGCAGTATCGCGCAGCACGGTTTCAGCGTGCTGCACACGCACCCCTTGAGCGAGACGCTCGCCGCCAAGGGTCAACCCATCGCGACGCGATGCGCTATCCTGGAAGTATGTAACGCAAAGATCGCGTCGCAAATACTGAAATCCGATCCGGCCCTCAGCCTGGCGCTGCCGTGTCGAGTCGCGGTTTTCGAGGCCGCCAACGGTACCCGGCTGGGCATGATCGCGCCGACCACCGTCATTGCCGGCTTCGAAACCGAACCCGAGGTCAGGGTGGCCGCCGCCGAGGTGGAGCGCGCCCTGCGCCAGATTCTGGCGGACGCCGCCTGACATCAGGCGACCTGGTTCATCCCTCATGAGGAGACCCAAACATGCCACCTCTGGTTGGGGGGTTGATCCTCGCCAACATCGCGGCCTTCCTGCTCGCACAGGCACCCGGCTCTTCCTTTGTCGAGTGGTTTGCGCTGTGGCCGCTGAACACCGGTCTGTTCGCGCCATGGCAGCTACTGACCTATGCCTTCCTGCACGGCAACGTGATGCATCTGGCGTTCAACATGTGGGGTTTATGGTTGTTCGGCGCCGAGCTGGAGCGGGTGTGGGGTGCGCGGCGCGTGGGTTTTTTATACACGGTGAGCGTGTTGACGGCGGCCGCGGCACAGTTGCTGGTGAGCTCGGTGACCGGCGGCGTTGTGCCGACCATCGGCGCCTCGGGTGGATTGTTCGGCCTGTTGATCGGCTTCGCCATGATGTTTCCGCGCCGTACCATCGTGCTGCTGATCCCGCCGATCCCGATGCCGGCATGGCTGTTCGTCACCGTTTACGGCCTGATCGAACTGACGCTCGGGGTGACCGGCAGCGCCAGCGGCGTGGCCCACTTCGCCCACCTTGGAGGACTGCTCGGCGGCTGGATGGTAATGCGCTACTGGCGCGGTCAGCCGCCTTTCGGCGGGAGGCGACATAAATCGCGAAAGCCGGGCACTGATGAGAATCGATTGGAATTTTAATCAAGTGCCGATGTTTTTTACTGACTAGCTTCCCAGCGTTTTTCAAATCAGGAGATTTGACATGAAGATGTAATTGTAATCAAATACCGAGGTGATTTTTGCTTGGTTGTTTTCCCAGAAGTTTTCAAATCAGGAGACACGACATGAAGCGTTCATTGATCGCCATAAGCGGTTTGACCTTGTTGTTGGGAACGGGTGTTGCGCTGGCGCAATGGGATAACAAAAATGATTTTCCCAGTTTCGAATCAGTCGATGCCAACAAGGACGGCATGGTCAGCATGGAAGAGGCCAAAGCGCATCCGGGCATGGTTTCCGCGGTGACGAAGGGAAAACCGGAGAATGTCGAGGAATCGATGAAGAGCTTTTTCAGCGCGGCCCATCAGCAGGATAAGAACAAACCCTATGATTCCCCCATCACCAAGGAGGAGTGGCAAGGTATGACCGGTAAATAAGCGCGCATGGGTGATGAGAACACTCCCTTCCTTATCGCGTCATCTTGATCGGTGCTGGGGAGGTGAGGCTCATCTCCGCGAAAAGTCGATCCGGGATGGAAAGCAATTAATTGGGCATCCATCGGAGTCATTCGCTGGCGTTGTCGGGCAAGGAACTCAGGTGATTTTTGCTTGGTTGTTTTCCCAGAAGTTTTCAAATCAGGAGACACGACATGAAGAATTCATTGATCGCCATAAGCGGTTTGACCTTGTTGTTGGGAACGGGTGTTGCGCTGGCGCAATGGAATAGAGGAGATAATTTTCCCTCTTTCGACTCGGTCGATACCAACAAGGACGGCATGGTCAGCATGGAAGAGGCCAAAGCGCATCCGGGCATGGTTTCCGCGGTGACGAAGGGACAACCGGAGAATGTCGAGGAATCGATGAAGAGCTTTTTCAGCGCGGCCCATCAGCAAGATAAGAACAAACCCTATGATTCCCCCATCACCAAGGAGGAATGGCAAGGTATGACCAGTAAATAAGCGCGCATGGGTGATGAGAACTCTCCCTTCCTTATCGCGTCATCTCGATCGGTGCTGGGGGGTGAGGTTCATCTCCGCGAAAAGTCGATCCGGGATGGAAAGCAATTAATTGGGCATCCATCGGAGTCGTTCGCTGGCGTTGTCGGGCAAGGAACTCACCCGCCCGCAGACCCCGATGGATCTATCCCACCAAACAAAACGCGCAAATACCAACCCCCAACCTTCTGACCACTCGCTCTACTGGCGTAAACCGAGGAATAAGAGCCTGACCTCTTCAAGCCCAACCTGAATTTCGCCGAAGAAATCGAGAAGAAAGGGTTCGCACTCACGCCAGTTTGGGCAATAGGCTTTCTTCCTCACGAGATGATCCCCACCGAACTATTCGACGACGTTCGCACTCACGCCAGTTTGGGCAATAAGCTTTCTTCTTGACTCGTAGTCATTCCTCTTCCCGCTGTCGACTTCCCTTCGACAGTCAAGCATGGGACACTGAGAATTGAGTAGTTGAACCGGGTATCTCCCCGCTTGTGCGTTCACTCCCCATCCGAGGAAAGACCGATGAAACCCAGAAACCCTTCATCCAACAGCGGCAAGCTGGACCAGATCGTGGCCGCCGCCCGGCGCGGCCGGGAACAGCGCGAGCGCGATTACCGCGAGCAGGCGCTGAAGCTTTATCCATGGATCTGCGGGCGCTGCGCCCGCGAGTTCAACCGCCAGAACCTGCACGAACTGACGGTGCACCACCGCGACCATGACCACGACCACAACCCGCCGGACGGCAGTAACTGGGAACTGTTGTGCCTCTACTGCCACGACAACGAACACCAGCGCCGCGAAGAGGCGCTGGCCCGGGGCGGGAGCAACGGCTCGGGCCGCCCGGCGAGCGGCGGCGGCGCGACCCATAACCCGTTCGCGAATCTGAAGACCTTGCTGAGCGGCGGCCAAAACGAAAAAACGGAATAACCAACCCCGCCATCGATCTATTTTCCAGTGCCCAACTCGGTTAATCGCGGTTAAGATAGCGCCCCTGTGTTTCCGGCCTTTTCAGGGGACTGCCCATGACGTTTGTCGTTACCGAAAACTGCATCAAGTGCAAGTACACCGACTGTGTGGAAGTCTGTCCGGTGGACTGCTTTCACGAGGGACCGAATTTTCTGGTCATCGATCCCGACGAGTGCATCGATTGCACCTTGTGCGAGCCCGAATGCCCGGCACAAGCGATCTTTGCCGAAGACGACCTGCCAGCCGGCCAGGAACATTTCCTGGCACTCAACGCCGAACTGACCAAACAATGGCCGGTGATCACCGAAAAGAAGGACGCGCCGCCCGACGCGGCGGACTGGGACGGCAAGCCCGACAAACTGCAATATCTCGAACGCTGAAATATCTCGAACGCTGAGCCGGGCGCCTATCCTGGTCGTTCCGCCGCCCAACGGGTGCGCGCCCGTGCTCTCGGTTCAGGTTCCGAACCTCTTCGCCGCCACCGCGTTCGGCCGATCGCGCCCGAAGCTCGACATGGTTTTTACGGAAATCCAACGATGAGTGAATCGCCCTACGTTTTCGAAGTCACCCAACATAACTTTGCCGCGGTCGTGGTGGAGAATTCCCAGCGGGTGCCGGTACTGGTGGACTTTTGGGCCGACTGGTGCCAACCCTGCAAGACACTCACGCCGATTCTGACCCAACTGGCCCAGGAATACCGGGGCGGTTTCATTCTGGCCAAGATCAACGCCGACGCCGAACAAGCGCTGGCCGGACATTTCCAGGTCCGCAGCCTGCCGACGGTAATGGTGGTCTGGCAGGGACAGATCGTGGATCAGTTGGTGGGCGTGCAGCCGGAATCGACCTATCGGGAAGCCATCGACCGGTACCGAACCAATCCAGGCGAACTGATCATGGAACAGGTCGACCTGCTTTGGCAGCGCGGCCGTCAGCAACAAGCGATCGAACTGCTGCACGAGGCGCTCCGGCAAGAGCCGGATAGCGTCGAACTGAAGGTGGCGCTGGCGGACAAGCTGCTGCAACTGGATCGCGGCAAGGACGCGCGCGCGTTGCTGGAAAGCCTGCCGGCCGAGGAGCGCGATCGCCAGCCGGCCAGCGGCCTGCTGGCGCGGCTGCGCTTCGCCGACCTGGCCCAGGGCGCGCCGGATCTGGCCGCGCTGGAAGCGAAGGTGCGCACCGATCCCGCCGACAGCGCCGCCCGCCGGCAATTGGCCGCCCGCTACGTGCTGGCCGGCACTCACGAAGCGGCGTTGGAGCAGTTCATGGACCTCATGCGCCGCGACCCCCAGTTCGAGGACGAAGCCGGTCGCCAGGGACTGATCGCGATCTTCGAAATGCTCGGCAACGAACACCCGCTGGTCATCACCTACCGGCGGCGGATGTTTTCGTTGCTGCATTGAGATCGACCCGAACCGTGGCCGCGAATCCAACCCACCGGCCATGAGCGCCGACCGGCGATCGTTCGACCGCTTGCGCGATCATGCCCGGCAAGCCCGCGAAACCGGCGATTACGCCCAGGCCGCGCGGTTGGAGCGTCAGGCGGCGGAACTGGCCGGCGCGCTGGGACTACCCGGTGAGCGGACGCGGGCGCTGCT
>JAGRHI010000199.1:3416-4992 GCA_020445045.1 Candidatus Competibacteraceae bacterium | reverse complement strand
TGGAGAACATCATCCCGTCCTCCACTGGTGCCGCCAAGGCCGTGGGCGTGGTCATCCCCGAGCTGAACAAGAAGCTCACCGGCATGGCTTTCCGCGTCCCCACCTCCGATGTGTCCGTGGTCGACCTGACCGTGGAACTGAACAAGCCGGCGTCCTACAAGGATATCTGCGCCGCGATGAAGGCTGCCTCCGAAGGCCCGATGAAGGGTGTGCTGGGTTATACCACCGACAAAGTGGTTGCCACCGACTTCCGTGGCGAGAGCTGCACCTCCACGTTTGACGCCGACGCCGGCATCGCCCTGGACGACACCTTCGTCAAGGTCGTGGCCTGGTACGACAACGAGTGGGGTTATTCCTGCAAGGTTCTGGAAATGGTCCGCGTCATGGCCAAGTAAGCGGTCGCCACGCCGTGGCGGTTCGTTTTTAAGCTGAAATCGCACACCCCCGCCGCCTTGCGCCCCGCGCCAGGGCGGGCGGGGGTTTTGCTTGAAGAGGAAAGTCAATATGAATTTTAAACGCATGACTGATCTGGATCTCGCTGGCAAGCGGGTATTCATCCGTTCTGACCTGAATGTGCCCGTCAAGGACGGCAAGGTCACGTCTGACGCCCGTATCACCGCTTCGATGCCGACTATCGAATTCGCGATGAAAGCTGGAGCTAAGGTGATGGTCACGTCTCATCTAGGGCGGCCGACCGAGGGTCAATTCTCTGAAGAAAACTCGCTCCAGCCGGTGGCCGACGTGATGTCGGCCAAGCTGGGCAAGCCGGTGCGGGTGATCCGCGACTGGGTCGATGGTGGTTTTGAAGTGGCCGACGGCGAAGTGGTGCTGTTGGAGAACTGCCGCGTCAACAAGGGCGAAAAGAAGAATGTCGAGGATACGGCGAAGAAGTACGCTGCCCTATGCGACGTGTTCGTCATGGACGCTTTCGGCACCGCCCATCGCGCCGAGGCCTCCACGCACGGTGTCGCCAAGTTCGCGCCGGTGGCCTGCGCCGGTATCCTGCTGACCGAGGAACTCGAAGCATTGACCAAGGCGTTGGCGACTCCGGCTCGACCCATGGTCGCCATCGTCGGTGGCTCCAAGGTTTCGACCAAGCTGACCGTGTTGGAGAGCTTGTCCGAGAAGGTCGATCAACTGGTGGTCGGCGGCGGCATCGCCAATACTTTCCTGGAAGCGGTTGGCAAGAATGTCGGTAAGTCGTTGTCCGAGCATGATCTGGTGCCCACCGCTCAAACACTGATCGAGAAGATGAAGGCACGCGGCGCGAACATTCCGATCGCCGTCGATGTGGTCTGCGGCAAGAAGTTCGACGCCGCCGAACCGGCGGTGCAAAAGGACGCCGGCACGGTCAGTGACGACGACATGATCTTCGATATCGGTCCGAAGAGTGCCCAGGAGCTGGCCGACATCATCATGAAGGCCGGCACGGTGGTATGGAACGGCCCGGTCGGCGTGTTCGAATTCGACCAGTTCGGCGAGGGTACCAAGACGGTCGCCATGGCGATTGCCAATACCAAAGCCTTCACCCTGGCCGGTGGTGGCGATACTATCGCCGCGATCCAAAAGTATGACA
>JAGRHI010000199.1:0-3344 GCA_020445045.1 Candidatus Competibacteraceae bacterium | reverse complement strand
CCGCCGTCGCCATGTTGGAGTCGCGAGCGAACGACTGAGGTTCGAAGGTTGTTTGAGGGAAACGGGCGGTTGTTTATCCGCCCGTTTTTCGTTGCGGCGAGAGCGGGGTGGCGATGCTCGTAACCGGCAAAGCCGCTCTTCCGCGGAGAGCGTCAAAAGTCAGATCGATAAAATGGATGATGGGTTTTACAAAACAGCGCCGGTGGGGAAAACCGGCGCGAACTATCGAAGCAAAATTTAGGAAACGGCTGGTAAGCCGCTGATGTTCCGATGCGTCCTGTTGAATGCGCTGTTGATCGCGGTGACCCGTACGATGAGGAAGCTTCCAATTGGGACGTATGGGATCCGATCGTTAGTATCGACGACCGCCGCCGCCATACCCTCCACGTTTTCCACCGCCACCGCCGTAACCGCCGCCGCTTTGTTGCGGACGTGCTTCGTTGACAGTCAGAGGGCGGCCTTCAACCTCTTTGCCATTGAAGGCGGCAATAGCCGCTTGCGCTTCCTGGTCGCTGCTCATCTCCACAAAGCCGAACCCCTTGGATCGTCCGGTTTCTCGATCCGAGATGACTTGAGCCGAACGCACCACGCCATGCGCCTCGAACAGGCGCTCCAGCTCGCTGTTGCCGATGCTATAGCTCAAATTTCCAACATATAGTTTCTTGCCCAATTGAAAGACTCCTCAGTAGGTTTCACCGAAAAACATCAGAATAAACACCAGATATGCCAAGTTCGAATCGGCAGTCTTACATGGGCCTTATGCCGAGTCAATTCACAACTTCTCCCACCCGAATGCCCGTCAATTTATTGTGGGTATCGGCTGGTGGGTTATCGCCTGTGGGCGGATAGAACGGGTTTTGCTTTGGCGCATGCTATTTGGGACATGGTTGCCATGTTACCTTATGCCAAAAACCGGTGGATTCCGTTACCACTACTTTAACCGGCCACCGTCGGGTTTCAGCGCGTTACCCGCTCTTGCGGAGTAATCCAGATTCCCCAAAAAATCAACGATCCTAGCCGGAAGTTTTTTCACTAATGAACGCAACCAGTTACGATGCCGCCGCGATAGAGGTCCTCAGCGGCCTGGACCCGGTCCGCAAACGGCCGGGTATGTACACCGATACCGCCCGGCCCAACCATCTGGCACAGGAGGTCATCGACAACAGCGTGGACGAGGCCATCGCCGGCCATGCAAGTGCAGTAACGTTAACATTGCATGCCGACGGATCGTTGTCGGTTGAGGACGACGGGCGCGGCATGCCGGTGGATATTCATCCCGAGGAAGGTATTCCCGGTGTCGAACTGATCCTGACCCGCCTGCACGCCGGCGGTAAATTTTCCGACCGTAACTACCATTTCTCCGGCGGTTTGCACGGCGTCGGTGTGTCGGTGGTGAACGCGTTGTCCAGTCATCTCGAAGTCTGGGTCAAGCGCAACGGCCGGGAATACAACATGGCCTTCGCCGGTGGCGACAAAATGTCCGAGCTGGAGGAGGTCGGCACGGTTCCCCGGCGAATCACGGGCACCACCGTGCGCTTCTGGCCGGACCCGCGTTATTTCGATTCACCCAAATTCTCCGTGCCCCGGCTCAAGCACGTACTGCGCGCCAAGGCGGTGCTGTGTCCCGGCTTGAAGGTGAGTTTTATCGACGAGGCCGCCGGCGAGCAACAAGTCTGGTGCTACCAGGACGGTTTGACCGACTATCTCCGGGAGGCGTTGGGAGCGGCGCTATCGTTGCCCGATCCGCCATTCGTCGGTCGTGTCGGTAGCGAGCGCGAGGCCGCCGACTGGGCGTTGGCCTGGTTGCCGGATGGTGGCGAGCCGGTGGCGGAAAGCTACGTCAATTTGATCCCGACCGCGCAGGGCGGTACCCACGTCAACGGCTTGCGCGCCGGATTGACCGATGCGATGCGCGAGTTCTGCGAGTTCCGCAACCTGGTGCCGCGCGGGCTGCGGATTGCCCCGGAAGATATCTGGGAAGGTTGCTGTTACGTGTTGTCGGTCAAGCTGCGGGACCCGCAGTTTTCCGGCCAGACCAAGGAGCGCTTGTCCTCGCGCGAGTGCGCGGTGTTCGTGGCCGGAGTGGTCAAGGATGCGCTGAGCTTGTGGCTGAATCAGCATCCCGAAACCGGCGAACGCATCGCCCAACTGGCATTGGCCAACGCGCACAAACGCTTGCGCGCCAGCCGCAAGGTGGTGCGCAAGCAGGTCACCAACGGTCCGGCGTTGCCCGGCAAACTGGCCGATTGCACCGCCCAGGATCTGGGGCGCACCGAGCTGTTTCTGGTGGAGGGCGACTCCGCCGGCGGTTCCACCAAACAGGCTCGCAGCCGCGAGTTTCAGGCGGTGATGCCGTTACGCGGCAAGATTCTCAACACCTGGGAGGTGGATTCCGCCGAGGTGATGGCGTCGCAAGAGGTCCACGACATCGCCGTGGCGATCGGCGTGGACCCCGGCTCCGAGGATTTGAAGGGCTTGCGCTATGGCAAGATCTGTATCCTCGCCGATGCCGACTCCGACGGCCTGCACATCGCGACCTTGCTGTGCGCGCTGTTCGTGCGACATTTCCGCCCACTGGTGGAAGCCGGCCACGTCCATGTCGCCATGCCACCGCTGTTTCGAATCGATGTCGGCA
Organism: Candidatus Competibacteraceae bacterium; assembly: GCA_020445045.1. Classification (GTDB taxonomy): domain Bacteria; phylum Pseudomonadota; class Gammaproteobacteria; order Competibacterales; family Competibacteraceae; genus Competibacter. The sequence continues at coordinate 709 of JAGRHI010000199.1, read as the reverse complement.
AGGAAGTGTTCTACGCTCTCGACGAGGCGGAAAAGCAGGGTTTTCTCGACCGTATCGCGGCCGAGAAGAAGAAGGGCAAGGTCAGCGTCACCCGCTTCAAGGGCTTGGGTGAGATGAACCCGCTGCAACTGCGGGAAACCACCATGGATCCAGCCACCCGCCGGCTGGTGCAATTGACCCTGGAGACCGGCGACGATACCGTGGCGCTGATGGACATGCTGCTGGCGAAAAAGCGGGCGGCGGATCGCAAGAACTGGCTGGAAGAGAAGGGCAATCTGGCCGAAGTATGAGAATTAACGGGTTTTTATCACGCCGCGTCTTGCTTCATGCGAATTCGGCATCTAGATTTTGAGAACGCCGTTTCCCCGTGACGGTGTGCTGAAAATCGAAACAATGAAACCCCAAGGAGGTTGATTGATGAATAAGAAATTGCTGTTGGGTTTGGCTGCGTCCTGTGTCATGGGGCTTTCCAGCACTGTCTGGGCCGCAGACTCTGGCTTCGGCACTCCCGAAGAAGCCAAGATGATGCTGGAAAAAGCGGTCGCCGCGGTACAGGCGGATGAGGCCAAGGCCCTGGAGATGTTCAACAAGGGCGAAGGCGGATTTAAGGAGAAAGATTTATATGTCTTCTGTGGCGGTCCCGATGGTAATTTTACCGCTCATCCCAAGCTGGTCGGTAAGAGCTTGAAGGACCTAAAAGACAAGACCG
>JAGRHI010000198.1 GCA_020445045.1 Candidatus Competibacteraceae bacterium | reverse complement strand
TCGGGGGTCAGTGCCAGGATCTCACTTGTGCCGGAGTGCTTGATCTTTTGGCGGTCGCCCTCGCTGAACTCGGTGGCCCACGTGTTGACCTGCACCGTAAGCTCGGTGAGGATTTCTTCCAGGGTCTTGCGCACGTCGGCGGGCAGACCGTCCCAGAACTTGGTGTTGGTCACCAGCATGTAGCCCAGATAGCCGTTGTTGGTTTCGCTGATGTACTTCTGGACTTCGAAGAACTTCTGCGAATAAATGTTCGACCAGGGGTTTTCGGCGCCATCGACCACGCCGGTTTCCAAGGCTTGGTAAACTTCCGAGAACGCCAGTTTTTGCGGGAAGGCGCCGACGGCCTTGAACTGTGCTTCGAGAATGTCGGAAGACTGGATACGGAACTTCATGCCCTTGGCGTCTTCGGGCTTGCGCAACGGCTTGTTGGCTGAAAGCTGCTTCATGCCGTTATCCCAATAGCCGAGACCGGTCAAACCCTTCTTTTTCATTGAGCTAAGAATGGCTTGGCCAGTCGGACCATTCTGGAAGCGGTGGACCGCATCAATATTCTTGAACAGGAATGGCAGGTCGAACACCTGAACCTGTTTGGTGTAGCGGTCGAATTTCGAGAGCGAAGGCGCGATCAGTTGCACGTCGCCGAGCAGCAATGCTTCCATTTCCTTGCCGTCGCCGAACAGCGAGCTGTTGGGATAGACCTCCACGGTCACTTTGCCTTTCAGTCGTTCCTCGGCCAGTTTCTTGAACAACAGGGCACCCTTGCCCTTGGGGGTGTTTTCGGCGACCACATGCGAAAACTTGATCACGATTTCCGCGTGAGCGATTCCGCTGAGTAGGGCCAGGGTGGCGCCCATCAGTAGGGCATGAAAGACACTTGATTTGCGCATGAGCGGCATTCTCCTTTAGGGGTTGCTCTTTTTGGTTCTGGGGTGTTTGAAGGCTAAGCGGAGGGCATTAGCCCAAGCATTCGGATTCGCGGCGGAACCGGAACCCTAGAAACTAAGCATAGAAAAAAAATGGCGTCATGCGCGGATAACGCGCACAACGGTCCTTTGTTGCATCTTTGAGGGGGAGAGGGAATGTCAACCGCGGATGCCGGTACCTCGGCGCAGCAGCCACAGGCTGTAACCGAACAGGACGGCAACGAACAGCAGGATGATGGCGAAGGCGAAACGGATGTCGATGTCCGACACACCCAGGATACCGTAACGGAAGGCGTTGATCATGTACAGGATGGGATTGAACAGGGACGCGGCCTGCCAGAATGGGGGCAGCATCTTGATGGAGTAGAAGATGCCGCCCAGATAGATCAGCGGGGTGAGCACGAAAGTGGGCACTACCGAGATGTCGTCGAAGCTCTTGGCGTAAATGCCGTTGAGCAACCCGGCCAGGGCGAACAGCACCGAGGTCAGGACGATCACCGCCAGCGTGATCAACGGATGCCGCCATGGCAGGTCGGCGAAAAACAGCGAGACCGCCGCGACCACGCCGCCCACCGCCAAGCCTCGGGCCACCCCGCCGCCGACGAAACCCAGCACGATGATGGTGTTGGGTAGGGGTGAGACCAGCATTTCCTCGATGTGCCGCTGAAACTTGGCGCTGAAGAACGAGGACACCACGTTCGAATAGGCATTGGTGATCACCGCCATCATGATTAGCCCCGGCGCGATGTACTGGGGATAGCTCAAGTCTTCCACCGGCCCGATTTGGGCACCGATCAGCGTACCGAAAATGATGAAATACAAGGTGGTGGTCACCGCCGGCGGCAGGATGGTTTGAATCCAAATACGCAAGAAACGCAGGGTTTCCTTGATGAGGATGGTTTGCAGGGCAACGAACTGGGTGCGAATGTTCATGGGGGTGATCGATTCCGGATTGCTGACGCCCGTTCCTTCTGGTAACGGCGCCATACTCTACTAATATTTCAGTCAGTTTTCATGGTTCGGACAGTATGGCGCAACCGTGTCGCAAACGGGGCGTCGAGTGAAGACCGTCAACAACGGAGGGATGTCGGCATGTCGGACGAGAACGCGCAAACCGCAACGGGGATGCCTGAAAATTCTGAACGTGCGCCTTCCCAGGAGCACGACCCTCGGACCACGAAGCTACCGATGAGCGGCATCCGCGTCATCGACGTGGGTACCTTTTTGGCTGGCCCCTACGCGGCTTCGGTGCTGGGTGAATTCGGCGCCGAGGTGCTCAAGGTGGAACATCCACTGGCGGGTGATCCGATGCGGCGCTTCGGTACGGCGACCAAGCGTCATGATGCCACCCTGGCCTGGCTCAGCGAGGCGCGCAATAAAAAATCGGTGCTGATCGACTTGCGCCAGCAAGAGGGCGTGCAACTGTTCCTCAAGCTGGTCGAGAAATCCGACGTGCTGATCGAAAACTTTCGGCCGGGGACCATGGAGGAGTGGGGTATCGGTTGGAAGGAGCTGAGCGAAATCAATCCCGGTCTGGTTTTTTTACGGGTGTCGGGTTACGGCCAAACCGGACCCTATCGCCACCGCTCCGGCTTTGCGCACATCGCCCACGCTTTCGGCGGGCTGTCTTATCTAGCCGGTTTTCCGGGCGAGACGCCGGTGGTGCCTGGTACCGCCCCGCTGGGCGATTACCTGTCGAGTCTATACGGTGCGATCGGCATTTTGCTGGCCCTGCGCCACCGGGAAATAACCGGGCGCGGCCAGATTGTCGATATCGGCATTTACGAGGCCGTGTTCCGCCATCTGGATGAGATTGCTGCTTCTTACGGCTTGCTCGGCAAGATCCGGGAACGAGAGGGCGCCGGTAGTTTCGTCGCGGTGCCGCACGGACATTTCCGCACCCGGGACGATAAGTGGATCGCCATCGCCTGCACCACCGATAAGATGTTCGAACGGCTGTCCGAGGCGATGGAGCGGCCGGAACTGGCTTCTTCCCGGCTCTATGGCGAACAGCGCAAACGGTTGGCGGCGCGCGATGAGGTCAACCGGATCGTCATCGAGTGGGTGGGATCGCTCAGTCGCGAGGAAGTGCTGAATCGTTGTCTGGAGAAGGAAGTCCCGATCGGCAAGGTCAACAGCATCGCCGATATCTTCGAGGACGAGCATTTCCAGGCGCGGGGCAACCTGGCCCGACTGGAAGAGCCAGGGCTGGGCGAGGTGGTGGTGCCCGCCGTGACGCCCAGGTTGTCGTTGACGCCTGGCCAGATCAACAACCTCGGACCGCCGATGGGCAATGCGACCTATGAAGTCATGCGCGAACTGCTCGGCTTGTCGGCCGAAGAGATCAAGCAATTGCGCCAGCGCAAAATCATCTAGCGAGCGAAAGCACCATGACGACCATGATTTCCCAGACTGAATTGCCACTGGCCGGTATTCGGGTCATCGATGTGGCCACGGTGATCGCGGCGCCCTATTGCGCCACTATTCTCGGTGAATTCGGCGCCGAGGTGCTCAAGGTGGAGCACCCGATGGGCGGCGACGTTTGCCGTAAATTCGGCACGCCGACCCATCGTGGCGACACGCTGGCTTGGCTCGGCGAGGCCCGCAACAAGAAGTCGGTGACTGTCGATCTGCACCGCCCCGAGGGGGTCGAACTGTTCAAGCGCTTGATCGAAAAGGCCGACGTGCTGTGTGAAAACTTTCGGACCGGTACGCTGGAAAAATGGGGGCTGGGTTGGGAGGTCCTGCAACAGATCAATCCCGGCCTGATCATGCTGCGGGTGACCGGTTATGGCCAGACCGGCCCGTACCGGGACCGGCCCGGTTTCGCGCGCATCGCGCATGCCGTCGGCGGTATCGCTTATCTGTCCGGGATGCCCAAGGGGACCCCGGTCACGCCGGGTTCGACCACGCTGGGCGATTATCTGACTGGTCTGTACGGCTGCGTGGGCGTACTGATGGCTTTGCGTTATCGCGAGCAAACCGGTTTGGGCCAGTATGTCGATGCCGCTCTGTACGAGTCGGTGTTCCGCTGCACCGATGAATTGGCGTCGGCCTTTGCCATGTTCGGCACCGTGCGCGAGCGGCACGGGCCGACTCACAACGATTTCGCCTGTCCCTATGGCCATTTCCCGACCAAGGATGGAAAGTGGGTGGCCCTTGCCTGTGCCACCGACAAGTTGTTCGCGCGGTTGGCCGAGGCGATGGGACGGCCGGAGTTGGCTTCTTCCGGGCTCTATGGCGAACAGAAGACCCGTTTGGAGAATCGTTCCGATGTCAACGAAATCGTGCGGGATTGGTGCGGTTCCCTGACTCGCGAGGAAGTACTTAAACGCTGTTATGCGGCCGGCGCGCCGGCCGGTCCGCTAAACAACATCGCCGATATTTACGGCGATCGGCAGTTTCACGCCCGGCGCAACCTGGTGGCCATCGACGACGAGGATTTGGGCGAGACTATCGTCGTGCCGTCGGTCATTCCCCGACTGTCGGAAACACCGGGGCAGATCCGCCATCTCGGTCCAAGACTTGGGCAGCATACCGAGGAGGTGCTCAGTGAGTTGCTGGAGATGAACCGAGAGGAAATCGGCGAGTTGAAGAAGAAGCGGGTGATCTAGCGAGCGATGGCGCGCTGTCGTCGCTGACAGCAATGACTGGTTCGGGTGAAAATGCCTAACGCGGCCGTTGACTCAGACGCATTTTTCGCTCGCTGTGTTCACTGCAAACGCGCCGGTTATGGCTGGCGGGGCTCAAATGAATCGTAGTGGCCGCCGATGGCGAAAATAATGCCATACACAAGGACGTCAAACTCTTCGCGGCGCTACGAGTTCGCCGCCTGTGATGACAGGCGTTCATCGGCGCGTAGCGCCGATGAACGGGCGCGAGTTTGTTCCCAATATCGTATCGGGATGTCATCCCTTCGGGACGACTTTGTCGTCCCGTACTCGCGTCTTCGCCGCCCCATCACCGCCGGAGATACTCCAGCGTTTTTCAGCCAAGCGGCGGTTTCGCTCCGTGCGGGATGAGGCTCAACTCGCGCCCGTTATGTGTCTTTTAATATTTAGGAAACTATTTTCCCATGGAACATAAAAGCTATGTCCTTATCTCTAAAAATAGAGGGCAAAGAATCTCTATTATGTCATTAATTCTCGGAGTGGTGTGTTCTTTCCTGTTTGTTTACGTTTATGAGTCAATTTGGCGTAATGGGGAGGTTAAATATATACATTTGGCGATAACCATGGCTACATACTGGTTAGTATATATTGTTTTGTCTTGGCTGCATACCTTAAGTAATAATAAATTTATGGTTGAAATATATATTAACAATGAAATGCTTATTATTAAGAACAAGGAGTCAATATTGTGGTCGAAAGAAATAAAGAAAATATCTAGTATCGAAATCGAAAAGGCAAAAGGGTTCTTTTCCTTCGTTAGCAGAGCAATGCTGCTTCGATGCAATGATGGTGATAGCTACTATATCCCTCTGGATAATCTTGAATTTGCAAAACAGAGTGATGAGCAGGCATTTCTTAATTCAATCAGCAATAAGGCATAACATTATTCCTTTCATCAAACTTGGTATTCGAGTATTAAAAGGAGATCGGTGGTTATGAACGTCAAAGAAATTTTGTTTTATGCTGAAATATTGGGGGCTCTTATTTTATCGTTGCTCGCTCCGACTCAGATCATGGCGGCCGAATCGCCTTGTGCCAATTCATTAAAATACTTACAAACTGAGTATGATTCGGATCAGGCAACCAGAGAAGCTTTCGATAAAGTTTATGCTGGCTTAACAGATCTCCCGGCAGGTTATTCATACAACGGATCTGCTCAAAATCCCTGGAAGGCTGCGGGTAGCGGACAGGGAATGCACCGGATGATGATCGAGATGTTCAAGAGCTGGTGCACGGTCCTTCCTGAGATCAAAGGGGATTCGGACAATGCCCTCGACCCAATCCTGTACTTTGCATGGGTATATTATCGGAATCCCGCAGGACAAGATTTTGTTCAAGGACGCGATCCTTCGCGTTCGGGCAATCCGCTGAAAACAGGCCCTGCCTTTCTCTCCCAATGGAATGAAGAATACCGCAACTACATGAATAGTAAGGAGTCCGCGAAGCTTGTTCCTGAGTGGGTTGAAGATCCCCGTATTGAGATTGACGACTACGAAAAAACCAGAGCGGCGGATTATACAAGCTGGAATGATTTCTTTTCCAGGAATCTAAAAAGTGACAAGAATGGCGCCTACCCCAACCGTCCGGTCACCATGTCGGATCGGGACTATGTGATCGTCTCTCCCACGGACTGCATTATGAACCCTTTGATACAGCAGGTTGAAAGGGCTCCGGGTGTTTACGACCGCGGTTACATCGATAATCCGCTGCAACTCGATACAGTACTTGATGTCAAGAATATTCCGATTTCGGTAAATGATATACTTGGGACGGTTCCTGAGGACATTAAGATGAAATTCGTTGGCGGAAGCGGTCTGACATGCGTTTTGCTGCCGAATACTTACCATCATTTCCATTCGCCAGTCGACGGAACGGTCATCCATGCGGAAGTGGTCAAAACAGGTACGCCGGGGACGCCCAGTACTTTCGGGTATCCCGATTTTCCCAACTGGGTACCGCTTGACGGCAATGTGGGACGCCCAGGTACGGATTTCAGTCAATTTCAAGCGTTTCAACGCGGTGTAATTATCATCAAGGTGGACTATGAAAATCTGCCCGGTAAGAAACCGGAGAAACTGACTGGCTATGTGGCCTCAATTCCGGTCGGACTGGACTCTGTCGGATCGGTCGTATTGAATACTTGCGATAGTAAACAGACCGACCATGTCAACTGTTTCAAGGTAGGTGGAAAGGTGCGGAAGGGAAAAACCAAGTTCGGTAACTTCTTTTTTGGCGGTTCCCTGAATATTCTGCTCTTTTCAAAGGGGATGATTTCTCCGGCTGTTCAAACTCGATTGGGCAACCAGATCGGGGTGATCAATATCGGAACCGCGCCGAAATCGCCTTGGTCCTTGGACTAAGCCGGATTCAAGCCGGATTAAATGATTTGCTCGCGAGTAATTGATAGTCCGATAAAAAGCTCAGGGCCATTATGAACGCATAATCGCTCTGACATCACCAGCCATGCTGGCCTTTGCGAGTCATTCAGTTGAATCGTTTCAGCGGATCGCCCGGAAACGCCTGGCTACTGTATTTCGTCATTAGACCCTCTGTAAGGTAACAGTGAATACGCCATTACTCCTCCTCGGTGTGCTTTTCGGTGCAGTCGGGCTTGGCTATTTTTTGTATGGCAAGAAGCAGCGAGCAGTCGTGCCTCTTGTTTGTGGTCTTGCTCTCATGGTTGTTCCTTATTTCATTTCCAGCACTGCTCTTCTCGTCATCGTGGGTGCTGTGCTCTCAAGTATTCCATATTTCGTGAGAATGTGAGTCATTATGGGGATGATGAACGATGAGTGACATCAATTTACAGGATTGGGTGGGCAGAAAGGAAGAAATCCAGGATTGCGTTTATCCCACGCCAGCCAGAGCGCTGGCCTTGACCTTGAATGATCGGGATTTTGCCGGCAGGGAAGGCGATTCGCTACCCGAACTCTGGCACTGGCTGTATTTTCTGCCGCTGGTCGCCCGCGCGGAAATAGGTCCAGACGGCCATCCGAAACGCGGTGGTTTTCTACCGCCGGTTGCCTTGGAGCGGCGAATGTGGGCCAGCGGTCAATTGACGTTTCACCAAAATTTACGGATCGGCGAAGTCGTCACGAAAACCTCCGAGATCCTCAAGGTAGCGGAAAAAGAGGGTAAAGCCGGTGGCATGGTGTTTGTCACCGTCCGGCACACGATCGGTTCCGCCAGAGGGATCGCCATCGAGGAACAACAGGATATCGTTTATCTACCGATGCCCAAGCAATTCGTTCCAGCGGCGCCCAATCCGGTTCCCGAGGATCTCGAATGGCGGGAGGCATATCCCGTCGATCCGGTGCTGCTGTTCCGTTTTTCCGCGCTGACCTTCAATGCCCACCGGATTCATTACGACATCAACTACGCCAGCGAGGTGGAAAAGTATCCGGGCTTGGTGGTGCATGGTCCCTTGCAGGCTGTGTTGCTGCTGGAATCGGCGAAGCGCAACAACCCGAAGCGGCGGCCGGCCAGCTACCGCTTTCGCGCGTTGCGCCCCCTTTTCGATTTTGACCGAGTGTCGGTTTGCGGTCGGCCCAACTCGGACGGTGGCCACGAGTTGTATACGGCCAACACCGCTAACGATATTGGCATGCAGGCCACCCTATCCTGGAGATAACGTCGATGGCGGAGAAACTGGAGCGCTCGATCTTGTTGGTGCCGGCTTCCAACTGGAACATGATTCAAAAGACCGCTGCTTCCGGCGCGGATGCGGTGTGCATCGATCTGGAAGACGCGGTGACAGTGGACGAAAAGGAAGCGAGTCGGGCCAACGTGGTTCGCGCGTACAAGGAACTAGATTTCGGCAACAAGCTGAGGATGTACCGGATCAATGGGTTGGACACCCATTATGCCTACCGGGATCTGATCGAGGTGGTGGAAGCCGCCGGCGATGGCATCGATGTGATAGTGGTGCCCAAGGTCAACCGTCCCGAGGATGTCTATGTGGTGGAAACGCTGCTGACGCAAATCGAGAGCTACCGGCAATTCTCGCGCCCCATCGGCATCGAGGCGCTGATCGAGACGGCGGCCGGTTGCGTCAATATCCGGGAAATCGCGGCCTGTTCCACCCGGCTGGAAGGCTTTGTGTACGGACCTGGCGATTACGCGGCGTCGGTGCGGATGCCGATGGAATCGATCGGAGAACTGGACGACAACGACGCGGTTTATCCCGGTCATCGCTGGCATCACATCATGCATTCGATCGTCAGCGCCGCTCGTGCTTACAACAAACGCGCCATCGACGGGCCTTTCGCCGGCATCAAGAATCCCGAGGGCTTGACGCAAGCCTGCAAGATCGGGCGAGCCATGGGCTTCGACGGCAAATGGTGTATCCACCCGAGTCAGATCGAAACGGTCAACCGTACCTTTGTGCCGTCGGCAAAGGATATCGAATGGGCGCAAACCGTCCTGCGCGAATACGAGCTTGCGCGGCAGGAAGGTAGGGGTGCCCTCAGCGTCAAGGGGAAAATGATCGATGTCGCCTCGCTCAGGATCTGCCATACCCTGGTCGAAAGGGCTAGACTGGCGGGATTACTCAACTGAGACGATATGTCATGGCGAAAATATTGGAAGGATTGCGAGTGGTCGAGGGCACCGCCTTCGTGGCCGCGCCGCTGGCCGGTATGACGCTGGCGCAGATGGGTGCGGATGTGATCCGGTTCGACCGCATCCGGGGCGGTCTGGACCATCACCGCTGGCCGGTTACCCACGACAACAAAAGCCTGTTCTGGGCCGGCTTGAACAAGGGTAAGCGCTCCCTGGCCGTGGATGTCGGTACACCGCGCGGGCAGGAGATCGTCACCCAGTTGATCTGCGCCCCTGGACCGGAGGCGGGCATTTTTCTGACCAATCTGCGGGTGCGCGGCTGGATGGATTACGAGCATCTGAAGCAACATCGCGAAGACTTGATCATGCTGACCGTGCTGGGTAATCGGGAAGGTGGGCCAGCGGTCGATTACACCATCAACCCCGGCGTGGGTTTTCCCCATGCCACCGGGCCGGAGGGTTCCGCCGACCCGGTTTGCCATGTGCTACCGGCCTGGGATTGCATCACCGGTCAGATGGCGGCGCTGGGCTTGCTGGCGGCCGAACGGCATCGGCGGTTGACCGGGCAGGGGCAGTCGGTGGAAATTGCCCTCAAGGATGTCGCCCTGGCCATGCTGGGCAATCTGGGGATCATCGGCGAGGTGATGATCAACGATTTTGACCGACCCAAGTACGGCAATTATCTATATGGCGCCTACGGCAACGAATTCGACACCGCCGATGGCCGCAAGGTGATGGTGGTCGGCTTGACCCGGCGGCAGTGGGACGGGCTGTGCAAGATCACCGGCTTGCAGGCGGAATTCGACGCCCTGGGCGAGAAGTTGGGGTTGAATCTGAATCGGGAAGGCGATCGGTTCAAAGCCCGCGCCGAGATTACCGCGCTGTTGGCGCCCTGGTTTCGGGCCAGGAAAGTGGAGGATTTCGCCCAGGCTTTCGACGACAGCGGAGTGACTTGGTCGGTGTTTCGCAGCTTCAAGCAGGCGGTTCAGGAAGAGCCCGACCTGTCGACGCGGCATCCGATGTTCAGCCTGCTCGAACAACCGGGAATCGGCGAGTATCTGGTGCCGGGTTCCCCATTCGAGTTCGGCGAGTTCGAGCGTACTCCGCCCCGGCGGGCCGCCGTGCTGGGCGAACACACCGATGAAATTCTGTCGGGCATTCTCGGCATGAGCGACACCGAGATTTCCCGGCTGCACGAAGACAAGGTGGTGGCGGGGCCGCGCCTTTGAGTGGTTTCGCGCCGCCGATTCAGGCGGCCCGCGCGTGCTTGTTCACCAGCCGCACGAATAGTTCTTCCAGCCGGTTGGTCTTGTTGCGGAGGCTGACCACGTCGATGCCTTGGGCCGACAGCGCCTGAAATAGCTCGTTCAGGCCTCGGTCCTTGGAGACGTCGGCCTCCAAGGTCCATTCGTCCACCCGCCGCAGTGCGTAGCCGGTCACGGCCGGCGGTTCGACCAGTGGCTGGCGCAAGTTCAGCACGA
>JAGRHI010000197.1 GCA_020445045.1 Candidatus Competibacteraceae bacterium | reverse complement strand
TCCAAGCGTTGCTGGGCGCGGACCAAGGCCCGTTCCACCGCCGGGTCCACCAGGGTGATCAGGTACAAGCGCCCGGCCAGATTGTCGAACACCACCAAATCCTCGGACACCAGCAGCAGAATATCCGGGTTATCCAGTGGATCGGGATTCGGGCAGGTGGCCAGCCGGGGTTCGATGTAGCGGACGGTGTCGTAACCGAAGTAGCCGACCAGCCCGCCGATGAAGCGCGGCAGCCCCTCGCCGGTGGCCGGTACCCGGTAGCGGCTCTGGAAATCCTGAATCCAGTCCAGCGGGTCGGGACACTCCAGCGCTTCGACGATTTCGCCGGCATGTTCGACGGTGATCCGCTGACCACGCACCCGGATGATCTTGCGGCAGGGCAGGCCGATGATCGAATAGCGGCCCCATTTTTCGCCGCCCTGCACCGATTCCAGCAGATAGCTGTACGGCGCATCGGCCAGTTTGAGATAAGTGCTGAGCGGCGTATCGAAGTCGGCCAGCACTTCGCGGGCGACCGGAATGCGGTTGAAACCTTCGCCAACCAGGCGTTGAAATTCGTTCGGGGTCATGATGCAGACAGCCTCGGGCAACGGAAACGGAAAACGGGGTTAATTCGAAGGCGTCAGGTCGGGCGACGCCATCGAAAATCCGGGGCCGGTTTCGGGCGCGCGAGGCAGGGGAGGGGATGAAGGTGCATCAGGCCGCCTTTCGCAGCAGGGCGGGCAGTTCGGCGATGGACTCGATCACGGCGTCCGGCGCGGCGTCGCGGATGTCGCGGCCGTGGTTGTAGCCATAGGGCACGCACACGATGGGACAACCGGCGTTGCGGGCGGCGCCGACGTCGTTGATCGAGTCACCAACCATGAGCCCTTGCGTGATCGGTATGCCCAGGCGTTCCGCGCACAGCAGCAACGCGTCCGGGGCCGGTTTGGGCTGAGGGATGCATTCGCCGCCGACCACGGTGACAAAGAATTCGCCGATATCGAGCCGTTCCAGCAGCGGTCGCGCGAACTCGGCGGGTTTGTTGGTGACGCAGGCCATCGGAAAACGAACGGCAAGGTCCGCCAACCCCTCGCGAACGCCGGGATAGAGCGCGCTGTAGACGCTGATATGGTCGGCATAAGCGGCCCGGTACAGCGGTTTGGCGCGAGCGAACAGCTCGGGATCGGCCCGGCTGCCGTCCATCTCGCCGACCAAAGCGCGGCGGATCAGGTTGTCCATGCCGTTACCGACCCAGGCCCGCACCTGTACTTCCTCGCGCGCCGGCAGCTCCAGTTGCCGCAGCATGACGTTGATCGCCGCGGTCAGGTCAGGGACGCTGTCCACCAGAGTGCCGTCGAGATCGAAGAAAAGGGCCGCGATATTCTCAAACATGATTAGGGGTCCGCCTGAGCCAGTTCGGCGCGCAGGGCGGCGATGGTGGCCCGATAGTCGGGAGTGTTGAAGATGGCCGAGCCGGCGACGAAGGTGTCGGCGCCCGCTTCGGCGATGAGCCGGATGTTGTCGATCTTGACGCCGCCGTCCACTTCCAGCCGGATCGGATAGCCGCTGTCGTCGATCAGCCGCCGGGCCTCGCGTAATTTTTTCAAGGTGCCGTTGATGAAACTTTGGCCACCGAAACCGGGGTTGACCGACATCAGAAGCACCATGTCCACTTTGTCCATCACGTATTTCAGATATTCCAGCGGGGTGGCGGGATTGAACACCAGCCCGGAGCGGCAGCCGCAGTCGCGGATCAATTGCAGGCTGCGGTCGACGTGGTCGCTGGTTTCCGGGTGAAAGGTGATGTAGGAGGCGCCGGCTTGAGCGAAGTCGGGGATGATGCGGTCCACCGGGCGGATCATCAAGTGGGCGTCGATGGGCGCGGTGACCCCGTGCTTGCGCAAGGCCTCGCAAACCAGAGGGCCGACGGTCAGGTTGGGGACGTAGTGATTGTCCATGACATCGAAGTGCACCCAGTCCGCGCCCGCCGCCAGCACGGCGTCCACTTCCGCGCCGAGCCGGGCGAAATCGGCGGACAGAATCGAGGGTGCGATCAGGTAGTCGCGCATGA
>JAGRHI010000196.1:853-6354 GCA_020445045.1 Candidatus Competibacteraceae bacterium | reverse complement strand
CGCACGCGGTCGAGCAACTCGTAATAGACGGCGCGGTGTTGCTTGAAATAAAGGCTCAGATACAGCAACGGTTGCGCCAGCAGGCCGCCTTGGTGCAACAACAAGGCGATGAGCAGCCGCCCCAAACGTCCGTTGCCGTCGAGAAAGGGATGGATGGTTTCGAATTGGACGTGGGCCAGCGCCGCCTTGAGCAGCACGGGGGCGGTGTCCGCCTCGCCGTGAATGAAGCTCTCCAGCGCCGCCATGCAGGGTTCGACCTGCTGAGGTGGCGGTGGCACGAATTGAGCGTTACCGGGGCGGGTGCCGCCGATCCAATTCTGGCTGCGGCGAAACTCCCCTGGAGCCTTCTCGCTGCCTCGGCCTCGCGCCATCAGCTTGGCGTGCATCTCGCGCAACAGCCGGTTGCATAACGGAAAGCTTTCACGCAACCGGGCCATACCGTGTTCCAGCGCCGCGATGTAATTGGACACCTCCACCACGTCATCGAAGGGCACGCCGGGCACTTCATCCAACTCGAACAGCAGCAGGTCCGAGAGAGAGGATTGGGTCCCTTCGATTTGCGATGACAGCACTGCCTCACGGCGCACGTAGGCATACAGGAATAGCCGCGGATCGGGCAGCAGCAGGCTGATGCTGTCCAGGCGCCCCAAGGCCAGCGTGGCGCGTTCGAGCAAGGTTTGGCGGGTTCCGCCAAGGTCGAGCGGGGGATTGGGCGGCAATGGCGCGGGAACGAAAGCGCGAACGGTCTCGCCTCCGGCCACGCTGCTGATGTAAGCGCCTACCGCATCGCGGTGCATGTTGAACGAACCTTGAATAAGAATTTGCGTTATTAAATAAAATAGCAGTTTTCGTTAATAAGCCAGAGAGGGGCGAACAGCCCGAAAGCGCCGGCATGAACCCATTCGCCGGTTGCGACGGCTCACAGCACGAAGCCCATGCGTTGCAGATGGGCATTCACCTTGGCTTCCATCTCGGCCACGCGGTCGGACAATTGCGCCAGCGGCGTCTCGTAACGCTCCGCCAACTCCTTCACCCGCCGGGTGAGTTGCTGGCTCACGCGGTCCATCTCGCCGTGGACGGCGGCATCGAGCGCGGCCAACCATTTGTCGTCCACCACCAGCGCCTTGATTTCGTCCTCGGTGAGCTTCGAGTAATGGGCGTAGGCTTTGGCGTCGAGGTCGGCATCGGCGTCTTTCAGCTTCTTTTTCAAGGCCGATTCTTCCGCCACCAGCTTTAACCAAGTCTTGAGGACGCGCAGTTCATCCGCCCCGTCGGGATCGGCGCCGATCTCGTGAATGCGGTCTTTGACGTTCGCCGCGTTGATCTTCTCGAAGCCCGAAAACGCCGCATCCTCGCCGCCGTGCTCCTCCTCCAGTTCCGCTCGTTCGGCGCCGATGCTTTCCAGTTCGGCGGTGAGTTGGTCGAGCGCGGCTTGCTCCTCGGCATGGTAGCGCGCGACGATGAGGGTCTTGGGCACGAGGTCGCAGGCCCAACCTTTGTCCTTCCGTTTGCCCTTCTTATCGGTCTCGACGACGCGGTAAGGCTCAGCTTTCCAACCATCGGCGGCGATCAGATAACCATCGTCCTGCATCGTGGTGGCCCAGTAGTCCATGAGGTGCTGATAGATGTCGTAGGGATCGACCAGCGGCCGACCGGCATAATGGACCAGCAGATCCTCGGAAAGCTGGGCGATGATCTCCTTGGGGTGACAGCCGGCTTGCAATGCCTTGAGCGTTGCGGCGCTCCGGGTTCGCCAGGCGGCGAAGTGGGCGCTCATGCCGTCGATGAACGCGGCGAACTCGGGGTGCCCGTGGATCGTGGACTTCAATTGAGAATGAAGAATGGATAATTGAGAGTAACCGGGGCGGAGCGGCCGAAATAGCGCGGACTTCAAACCCGGCAGAATTGCCCAGTACGATTCGAGCGCATCGATGTCCCGGTTGGGAATACCCCCTTGCAGATGGCCGGCGATGTCCTGCGCGTCCTCCGGCGTCTGGCTGTCGATATAGCGCGGCAGGTTGAGGTTGAACTCGTTCTTCTCGATTTCCTCGACGCCGACCATGCGGCTGTATTTGGGAATTTCGAGGCGCTTGTTGAACGTATCCACGATCTTGTGGATGTCCTGATCGCGCAGCCGGTTCTTGGGACCGTCCTTCATGAAGCCACCGCTGGCGTCGATCATGAAAATTCCCTTGCGGGCGGGCGCGTCCTGCTTGTCGATCGCGACGATGCAGGCGGGGATGCCGGTCCCGTAAAACAGATTGGCGGGCAGGCCGATGATGCCTTTGATATACCCCTTGCGGACCAACGCCCGGCGGATGTCGGCCTCGGCGTTGCCGCGAAACAGCACGCCGTGCGGCAGGATGCAGGCACCCTTGCCGGTGCTCTTGAGCGAGCGGACGATGTGCAGCAGATAGGCGAAATCGCCCTGCTTGGCGGGCGGCGTACCGAAAGGTTGGAAACGCTGGTGCGGGTCGTGCGACGGGTCGAGGCCGGTGCTCCAACGCTTGTCGGAAAAGGGCGGATTGGCGACCACGTAGTCGAAGGTCTTGAGCGCGTCGCCGTCCTTGAATCTGGGATCGGCCAAGGTGTTGCCCTGGGCGATCAACGCCGTTGGATTGCGGTGCAAGATCATGTTCATGCGAGCCAGGCCGCTGGTGGCGGCGTCCTTCTCCTGCCCGTACAGCGTCACCGGTGTGCGCGCCTCGTCGGCGACCTTCAACAGCAGCGAGCCAGAGCCGCAGGTCGGATCGTAGACCGTGGTGGACGCGCTGGTCCTCGCGCCGCGGATGCCGAGAATCTGGGCGATGACGCGGCTGACCTCGGCGGGGGTGTAGAACTGCCCCTTGCTCTTGCCACTCTCGGTGGCGAAATGGCGCATCAGATATTCGTAGGCATCGCCGAGAATGTCGTCGCCGTCTGCGCGATTCTTCGAAAAATCCAGCGCCTTGTTCTCGAAGATGGCGATCAGGTGAGTGAGCCGATCCACCATTTCCTTGCCGCCACCCAGCTTGGTGGCGTCGTTGAAGTCCGGCATGTCGGACAGCTTGTTGGCGTTGGCCAGCGGTCCGACGATCTTCTTGTTGATCTGGTCGCCGATGTCGGACTTGCCCTTGAGCGCGACCATGTCCTTGAAGCTCGCGCCCTTGGGAATGAGGATCGGTGCGTAGGGTTGGCCGGCGTACTTGTCGCTGACGTACTTGATGAACAGCAGCACCAGGACGTAATCCTTGTACTGGCTGGCGTCCATCCCGCCGCGCAGCTCGTCGCAGGAGGACCAAAGGGAAGAGTAGAGTTCGGACTTTTTCAGGGCCATGGGATCGAGAAGCGGTCAGTCAACGGAGATGCGCCGGTATTGGGGTTCACTCAAAATCATAGAGATGGTAGCGAGCGCGGACCTGCCACGCCATCGCCGCCTTCCTGCGCGACCGCTCCGTGAGCGGATCGGGGGAAGGCGCAATGTAAAAAAGGGGGTTGGGGGATTGCCGCTCTTGTGGACCACAATTCATTGAGGACAGCCATGGCTATCTTGGCTGTCCGCCCTGTTAATGCCAAGCAATTTGCACTATAAAAATACACATAATAAGGATGGGTTCAGCCGTGCTTTGGCGTGTGCAAGAAATCGCCGCCCACAAATCATTGTGGCGTTTTGGGTTCAAGTGGTCACCGCATCTTGGGAATCGCTCGTCACTTGAGGCAAGGCTCGGATCATGATGAGAATGCTGAGAATAATGGTGGGTTCGCTGACCGCCCTCTTGACGGGGGGTTGCTCGAACCTGTTACCGACCATCGACCAATCGGTTGAGTTCCGGTGGAACAGCTACGAAGAGGTCAAGCAATCCTTCGACCGAATCCAACCTGGCCAAACGACGGTTGAGGATCTGAAGGAGTTAGGGTTCGATCCCTTCCAAAATCCCAATATCCGAGTGCTCAACTACCTGGAGATTACGCAGCGCTTCATTCCAAATGCCTCCATTCGGCTGGTGGATCTGCATCCTGCCATCCGCGCTTGTCTGGAAGCCAAAACCGCCTGTCAGGGTTATGAAATTTCCCCGAAGATCCTGCACAGTCAACGCTGCGGCAACGTCGTGCTCGACGTGTTCAATTTCCGCAGAAAAACCAGAGTCACGGGTTGGAATTTTCAAGGGCTGATGGTGGTGAATGCGGATCGGGTCGTTTACAAGCTGGCAGGGGGGCAACCCAGTATTCTTGAATTGGAAGACAAGAAAAATCCGCTCGGTCCGCTGCAGGACATGACCGTGAACCCCAGCATCCCTCTCCAATGACAGGCGGTTGCTGGCGTGAACTCGCCGCCGTTCACTGGCATTCGCCCACCGATCCCGGCCGACAGCGCCGCCGATCCACCCAGATCGTGCTGTCCAGCTTGGCGTCGGTGAAGCGGGCACCGTCGATGCGGGCATCGGCCAGCGTCGCCGTCCCCAGATCGGTGCCGGTGAAGTCGGCGTCCAGCAGGTTCGCCCCGTCCAGCTTGGCGCCCTGGAGCTTGGCGCCGGACAGCACCGTATCCTCCAGTACCGCCCGGCTCAGCACCGCGTTCGCCAGCACCGCGTTCGCCAGCTTGGCATCGCTCAAATCCGCCTGCGTCAGCGTGGCCTTGCTCAAGTTGGCTCCCGTCAGATTGGCCCCGCTCAGGTCGGCCTGATACAGCCCTGCGTCACTCAGGTCAGCCTGGCTCAAATCCGCCCCGGTCAATACCGCCCGATCCAGCCGCGCGCCGCTCATGCTGGCGCCGACGAACACGGCGTGGTCCAGTTGCGCCGACACCAGTCGCGCGCCTCGCAATGCCGCCCCGCTAAAATCCGCGTTGCTGAGCACCGCCCGACCCAGATCCGCCCCGCTGAGTCGCGCATTGGCCAGCTTGGCGTTGGCTAGATTGCTGCGGGTCAGCACCGCCTCGCGCAGGTCCGCGCCGGTCAGATCCGCGCCCTGTTTGTCGCAATACAGCCAGTTGACTCGCCGGCCGGGCGGGTCGTCGCAAGCGGCCCAGGCGGGCGAGTGCGGCAGCGCCAGCAGACACAGCAGCGGCAGCAGGGCACGGGAACGGTCGCGAATGGTCACCATAAACCTCTCAGCTTGCGGGCTGCGGCGCGAACACCAAATCCACCACCTGCCGCAGGTATTCCACGAAGTGCAGGGTCAATCCTTCCTTGATGTGGTCCGGCAATTCCTCGGCGTCGCCTCGGCTGCCTTCCGGCAGGATGATCTCGAACAGCCCCGCCCGGCGGGCGGCGATGACTTTCTCGCGGATGCCGCCCACCGGCAACACCAGTCCGGTCAAGGTCAGTTCGCCGGTCATCGCCAGCGGCCGGCTGGGCTGCTGACCGCGCGCCAGCGACAGCAGGGCGGTGGCCATGGTGATGCCGGCGCTGGGACCGTCCTTGGGCGTGGCGCCTTCCGGCACATGCAGGTGCACGAACGCCTCGTCGAAGAACTTGGGATCGGCCTGATAATCTTTCAGATGGGCGCTGACATAACTGTAG
>JAGRHI010000196.1:0-788 GCA_020445045.1 Candidatus Competibacteraceae bacterium | reverse complement strand
TTCTTGGTATGGACCAGGCTGGCCTCGATGTTGAGGGTCGCGCCGCCCAGCGCGGTCCAGGCCAGTCCGGTGACCACGCCGATGCCGGCCATCCGCGTTTCCTGCCGGAACGGCGGCTTGCCCAGATAGCGTTCCAGATCGGGTTCGTCCACCGCGATCGGGCCTTCGGCCTCGCCCTCGACGATCTTCACCGCGCTCTTGCGCACGATCCGACCCAACTGCTTTTCCAGATTGCGCACCCCGGCCTCGCGGGCGTAACCCTCGATGATCTGGGTCAGCGCGCTGTCCTCGACCCGGATGCGATCTCGCTCCAGGCCGCTGCGCTCCAGCAGCTTCGGCCACAGGTGGTTGCGGGCGATCTGTAGCTTTTCGGCGGTGATGTAGCCGGATAGGCGGATGGTTTCCATGCGGTCGAGCAGCGGCGCCGGAATGGTGTCGAGTTGGTTGGCCGTGCAGATGAACAATACCTTGGAGAGATCGAACCGCACGTCCAGGTAGTGATCCAGAAACTCGGTATTCTGCTCGGGATCGAGCGCTTCCAACAGCGCCGAGGCCGGATCGCCGTGGAACGAGGCGCCGATCTTGTCGATTTCGTCCAGCATGATCACCGGGTTGGCGGTTTTGGCGTCGCGGATGGCCTGGATGAACTTGCCCGGTAGGGCGCCGATGTAGGTACGGCGGTGGCCCTTGATCTCGGCCTCATCGCGCATCCCGCCCAGACTCAGGCGGTAGAACTGGCGATCCAGCGCGGCGGCCACCGAGCGGCCGATCGAGGTCTTGCCGACCCC
>JAGRHI010000195.1 GCA_020445045.1 Candidatus Competibacteraceae bacterium | reverse complement strand
TATGGAGCGCGGATCACCCAGCACGAATTCATGGGATACGGCCGGCAAAAGCAGATGGCGCTGGCGGCGACCACTCATGATTGGGTGCTGCTGCTGGATGCCGACGAGGCGTTGTCACCGGCCCTGCGGATCGAGATCGACCGGTTGCTGGACACGGGACCCGCCGCGGACGGCTACGAAATGCCTCGGCAGGAACAACTGTTCTGGCGGATGTACCATCCGGCGACCCGGATGAATCATTACCTGCGCTTGTTCGACAAGCGCAAGGGCGATATCGACGACATGCCGATCCACGCCGCGCCCAAGATCAAGGGGCGGATCGGCCGGCTCGATGCGCCGCTGTATCATTACGGCGAAACCGACATCCACACCAAGGTCGAGAAGATCAACGCTTACTCGACCGGCCTGGTGGCGGACAAGATCAAGAAAAAACGTTGGGGCATACCGCTGATCATGCTGTTCTACCCGCCGCTGTTTTTCATCCGCAGCTATTTGTTCAAGCGTAATTTCTTGAACGGTTGGGCGGGCGTGATCAACTCGGCGGTGGCGGCGTTCTACGTTTTTCTCAAATACGCCAAGCTATACGAGCATTATCAGGTGGCTCAATACGGAGCCCGGCTGTTGCCGGAAGACGCGCCAACGCCGCCGATCCGACATCGACCCCAGGATGCCGGCCACGATTCCTGAGAACCTCGAAGGTTTGGCCAGTCACGTCAAGCCCGTGTCGATCTCGTGCAACTGCCGCCAGACCCGTGGTGGCGTCAGCATCGCCATGCAGGTATGGTGGGAACAATCCTTGCGATAGCAGTTGATGCAAGGCAGATCGGCTTGCAGGGTCGTGACATGATCGCCCAGCGGCTTGACCCGGCGCGGATCGGTCGGGCCGCACAACACCAGCATGGGTACGGTCGTGGCCGCCGCCAAGTGCGCGGTGCCAGTGTCGTTGGCGACGATGAAACGCGCGGGTTCGCACAGCGGTGGAATATCCAGGATCGCGGTCTGTCCGCACAGATTGATCAGCCAGGGACCGCAGGCCTGGGCGATACGCTGACACTCCTCGATTTCATCCGGGCCGCCGACGAGCACGACATGATCCAGCCCCTGGTGGTGGATCCGATGCGCCAGCGCACTGTAACGGTCGGCGCCCCAGCGCTTGAGGTGGCCGCTGGCATTGCAGCCCGGCAACAGGATCGCATAGCGGCCCGCCAGGAGTCCGTGGCGCGCCAGCAGGTCTTGGGCGCGGGTGCGGTGATGATCGGGAACATGCAGCACCGGTCGCGGCGTCGTCGCCGGAATGCCGCCGGCTTGCAGCGCGGCGCGGCCACGAGTGATGCTGTGCACGGGGTTGGGTAGTTCGGCCGGGGCAATGTTATAGGGAAACTGACGGCGGTTGCCCAAACGGAAGGGGATCGAACGACCGCCGAGCGCCAGTAGACCTAGCAACAAACGGGAGCGGTCATTGCATTGCAGGTCGATCGCCAAGTCATAGCGCTGAGCCCGTACCTGGCGCAACCACTCGATCACATTGGGGATGGTCCGTCGGCGGTCGCGCAAGTCCACCGCGAAAACACGTTGGAACCGCGAATCCCGCGCAAAGAGTTCCCGCCAGGCGGGCAGGGTGTTGAGATGAATCTCCCGGTCCGAAAACGCCCGGGCGATATCCTCGAATAGCGCGGTGGCGATGATCACGTCGCCCATGGCGCTCCACTTCAGCACCAGGATGCGGC
>JAGRHI010000194.1:6509-26835 GCA_020445045.1 Candidatus Competibacteraceae bacterium | reverse complement strand
CCTTCTTGCCGACGATCATCATCATATCGGCCAGTTCGTCGATCACCACCACGATGAACGGCAACGGCCGCAACACCGCGATTTCGCCCGGCACTTCCGCGCGCTCCGGCGTCCAGAACGGATCGGCCAGCCCCTCCCCCTCCGCCAGCGCGTCGAGCACCTTGCGGTTGAAGCCGGCGATGTTGCGCACCTTCAAGGCCGCCATCAAGCGGTAGCGGCGCTCCATCTCGCCCACGCACCAGCGCAGGGCGTTGGCCGCCTCCTTCATGTCGGTCACCACCGGGGTCAACAGATGCGGGATATCCTCGTAAATCGACAGCTCCAGCATCTTCGGATCGACCAGGATCAGTCGCACCTCGCTGGGCGGCGCCTTGTACAACAGGCTGAGCAGCATGGCGTTGATCGCCACCGATTTACCGGAACCGGTGGTGCCGGCCACCAGCAGATGCGGCATCTTGTTCAGATTCGCCACCACCGGGTTGCCGCCGATATCCTTGCCCAGGGACAGAGTCAGCGTTGCATTCGACTGGGTGTAGACCGGTGCTTCCAACACCTCGCGCAGGTAAACGATCTCGCGATGCCGGTTGGGAATCTCCAGCCCGATCACCGACTTGCCGGGGATGATCTCCACCACCCGCACACCGATCACCGACAGGCCGCGCGCCAGATCCTTGGCCAGATTGCTGATCTGGCTGACCTTGACGCCCGGCGCCGGCTCGACCTCGAAGCGGGTAATCACCGGCCCCGGCTCCACCGCCACCACCTGGGCCTCGATGCCAAAGCTTTTGAGCAGGACTTCCACCCGTCGGGACATCTCGACCAGCGTCTCGCTGGAATAACCAGCGGTACGAACCGGTGGTCGATCCAGCAGATCCAGCGAAGGGAGCAGATGGGGCACGGCCGGAGTCGGGGCGGCAACCCGCCGCGCCAGGGTCGCCATCGGCGCGGGAGATGCCGGCGCGCGCGGCGCGGGATGCGGAACCACGACGGGCGGCGGCGAATGCTCCGGCTCCTCCAGAACCGCTTGCTCTTCCGGCGCAACATCGGCTTGCGCGCCAACAACTGGATAGGGCATCGAAACCACGCGGGCGAGCCGATCGCCACCGGCTGGAACCGCCCGCGCGTTGGCAACGCCGCCGGCGAAACCCGCGCCCATGGGCCGATCCGTCCGCGCCGGCGCGACGGTGGGGTTGCGGCCGACACTGGCGGTGGGCACCAGTGTCAGCATATCCAGCATCGGCCTGGCGGGGGGCTCGTCGACGGGTTCGGGGGCAACCGTCACCGCATGCGGCCGGCGGTCCTGGGTCGGCAAATTCAACACCGGTTCGATCCGCGCCGATGACCGCAAGCCCGCCACCGCCTCGGTGCCTCCGGTCGGCGGCGCGGCATCGGGCGGCGGAATGGAATCAGCCAGGGTGGGGGTTCCCCCAGCGGCATTCGCCGTGGGCGTTCGATCGATGGCCGGCTCCTCGCTCTCGCTGGCCCGCCGGTCGCGCCACCACGCCAACAAGCGGCTGGCGGCACCACGCAACCACGCCCCTGGAGCCGATCGCTCCGTCGTCGCCGTTGGCGCCACCCCGGCATCGGCGACCGGTTTCACCATCGCGGCATCGGGCGGCGACGCCGCGCCGCCCGCCGGACGACTCCGGGACAGGGGTGCCAGGATCAAACCACCCACCCAGTCCGTTGCCTTCAATACCGCGCCACCCAATCCCTCCATCAGCACCAGCAACGATAAACCGGTGCCCAGGGTAAACCCAGCCAGCAACAAGGCCGCCATAAACAGGTTACCGCCCGCAAACCCGAAAGCCTGAATCAAAAACCGGCCGACATGCGTGCCCACCAGCCCGCCGGCCGATCCATCGCCGGGCACCGTACCGGGAGTCGCATGCAGATGCACCGCCACCAAGCCACAAGCGGTGGCCACCGCCACCGCGAACCCCAACACCCGGAACAACACCACCTCCGCGTCCAGATCCAGCAGCACGCCGCACTTGAACAGCCGCCAACCGCCGAACATCATGCCCAACGGCAACAGATAAGCGGAATAGCCGAAAAAATACAGGGCAATGTCGGCGAACCATGCGCCGGTCGCGCCACCGAGATTATGCGGTTGAGCCACCGGCCCGGTATGAGTCCAGGCGGAGTCCGCCGGATTGTAGGTCACCAACGCACCGATCATTCCCAACGCGATCGCAACCAACAGCCAGAAGCCGATTTCCCTTAAGACATTCTTGAGGAAACGAAAAACGCCGAGCCGAATTTGATGCCGTTCGGTCTTGATTCGATGTGCCTGCGCCAAAATGGAATCCTATGGTGGTATGGTGAGATGTGCCCGAAGCTCAAGGGCTAACCGCCCGCGTTGGGCGCGATCGCCACCGATCGGCGATCGGAAAATCGAATACGGGTTATTGTCCCATCCCCAGACGATCAGGTGAAGGGCACCGGCACGCCGGGCTCGAACCACCACGCCGTTTCGGGTTCAAAATCGAATGGCGCGCTTGCGAATCCGATCCCCCCGTCACTCCAACCCATGACCCATGCGCATCCAATTCCTCGATAGCCTGAGCGAGTTTTCCGCATCTGAGTGGAACGCGCTCGTACCCGACCACAACCCTTTTCTCAGCCATGAGTTTCTCAGCGCCCTGGAACGGCATCAATGCGTCGGCGAACGCAGCGGCTGGCTACCCCGACATCTCGCCTGCCGGGACGACAATGGACGACTGCTGGGCGCGGCGCCGCTGTACCTGAAATACAACTCCTACGGTGAGTTCGTCTTCGACTGGGGCTGGGCCGAAGCCTACCGGCGACAGGGCCTGTCCTACTATCCCAAGCTGGTCGGCGCCATTCCTTACACGCCGGTCACCAGCCCTCGACTATTGCTGGCCCCCGATCAGCTCGACCCCCAGGCAACGACACGGGCCATGATCGTCCACGTCTTGGAGGAGAGCCACCGCCGCCAGTGCTCCTCGATCCATTGGCTGTTCCCCACCGCCGCCGATCTGGACCCGCTGCTGGCCCAGGGCTTTCTCCACCGTCTGGGCTGTCAGTTCCACTGGCGCAACCGCGGCTACCGGGACTTTCAGGATTTTCTCGACGCCTTCACCGCCAAGCGCCGCAAAAACATCAATCGGGAACGCCGGCTGGTCCGCGACGCCGGTTTGGAATTACGATTGCTCTCCGGCCACGAGGCAACCGAGACCGAATGGCGGGTTCTGCACGATTTTTATCGCTCGACCTTCGACCGGCTGGGTGGCACGCCGACCCTGACTCTATCCTTTTTTCAAGAGATCGCCGCCACGCTGGGCGACCGGATCGTGCTGGTACTGGCCCGTTCCCAAGGCCGCGAAGTCGCCGGCGCCATCAGTTTTCGCGGCGACACCACGCTCTACGGCCGCCATTGGGGCTGCCGGACCGATTATGACAGCCTGCACTTTGAAGCCTGCTATTATCAGGGCTTGGAGTACTGTATCCGCACCGGCCTACAGCACTTCGAGCCGGGCGCGCAGGGCGAGCACAAGATTTACCGCGGCTTTCTGCCGACGCTTACGCACTCGACACACTGGATCGCCCATCCGGGTTTCCGAAACGCCGTGGCCGATTTTCTCGCTCGGGAGACACCTGCTCTACACCAGTATGCCGGAGAACTGTTACGACATTCACCCTATCGGGATGAGGTGACGCCGGATGCACCTGACGTGGCTGGACCCACATAACGACAATCAGCCTTTTCCTCATCCAGACCGTGCCCTGACCGAACCGGACGGCCTGCTGGCCGCCGGCGGCAATCTGACGCCACGCCGCCTGCTGCGCGCCTACCGGATGGGTATCTTTCCGTGGTACTCGGCCGATCAACCGATCCTGTGGTGGTCACCGGACCCACGTTTGGTTTTGCTTCCAGAATGCCTCAAGGTCTCGCGCAGCTTGCGCAAGACCCTCCGCAAGGGATTGTTCGCCATCACCGCGGATACCGCCTTCGAGCAGGTCGTCGCGGCCTGCGCCGGGCCGCGTCAGGGCGAACCGGGTACCTGGATCACCTCGGAAATGTTCCGCGCCTACTGTCGATTGCACCGGCTCGGCCACGCCCACTCCATCGAAACCTGGCATCAGGGCGAGCTGGTGGGCGGGCTGTACGGCGTAGCGCTGGGGCAGGTGTTTTACGGCGAATCCATGTTCAGCTGGATCAGCGACGCCTCCAAGATCGCGCTGGTCGCGCTGACCGCCCAGCTCCAGCGTTGGAAGTTTGCCGTCATCGATTGTCAGGTCACCACCGCTCACCTGCTCAGCATGGGTGCGGTCGATATCCCTCGCTCCTCCTTCCTGCAATTGTTGGAACGCTATTGCCCCCAACCAGGCCAACCCGGCCCCTGGCGGTTGGACGCCGATCTGCTCGACTCCCTGTTTGCCGGCGCGCGCCCATGAGCAACCCTCGCGATTCGCTGTACGACCTACGCATGTTTCTGACCACCGACTATGCGTGCAGCTATTTACCGGGCCGGCGGGCGCGCAACCTGGTCGCCGACCCGAC
The DNA here is from genome assembly GCA_020445045.1 of Candidatus Competibacteraceae bacterium. Classification (GTDB taxonomy): domain Bacteria; phylum Pseudomonadota; class Gammaproteobacteria; order Competibacterales; family Competibacteraceae; genus Competibacter. The sequence goes on along the minus strand of JAGRHI010000194.1, from coordinate 22,307 downwards.
AGCGACCGACAACCCGCTTTACACCCAACTGGCGGAACTCGGTTTCCGCCGCAGCGGCGAACATGTCTATCGGCCGCATTGCCGAGGCTGCACGGCCTGCCGGTCGCTGCGCGTTCCGGTGGAGCGGTTTCAGCCGAACCGCTCGCAGCAGCGGCTGTGGAAACGCAATCAGGATCTGCGAACGCGGGTGCTGCCAGCCGAATTCGATGACGAACACTTCGAGCTGTTCGCCCGCTACATCGGGACTCGTCATGCCGGCGGCGGCATGGACCCCGCCAGCCCGGAGAACTACTGGTCGTTCGTGGCCTCGCGCTGGTGCTCGACCTGGCTGTACGAATTCCGCCTCGACCAAGAGTTGCTGGCGGTGGCGGTGGTGGACCGGCTGGACGAGGGTTTGTCGGCGGTCTACACCTTTTTCGACCCGCTCCACAAGGCACGCGGCCTCGGAACCTACGCGATCCTGTGGCAGATCGCCGAGGCGCGACAACTAGGCTTACCGTGGGTCTATCTGGGCTACTGGATCGCGCAGTGCGACAAAATGGCCTACAAGGTCCGCTTCAACCCGCACGAGGTCTTCGTCCCGGAACGCTGGGGGTGGATGACGATGGATAACTAGTCTAGATTTCGCGCAAGATCCCAGCACTCAAGTCGAACTGGAATGCCAATGATCCCGACTTCGATCCCGCCATAATTCCAAACAAACCATGAAGACAGCCATCATGTTAAATACCATCAAGATGCTATTTCTGTTTATTTTTTTGAGCATGTCCTTGCCGATCCAAGCGGCCACCCCTGACGACCAAGCCATCACCCCGCTTACACAACCCAGCGCACGATCCAATAAAGGTGTGGTCAGCATCATTACAGGAAGTGTTAATGGCACCTATATACGTATCGCCTCTGAGCTCGCCACTGTTTTGGACACCGACGGTTTGCGTGTTTTAGCCATTATTGGCAAAGGATCGGTTCAAAACATCAGTGATCTGCTCTATCTGAAAGGCATTGACTTGGCGATTGTCCAATCCGACGTATTAGAATACCTAAAACGCCACGGCACCTATAAGAATATCGGAGATAATGTTTACTATATCGCAAAACTCTACAATGAGGAATTTCACCTACTTGCCAATTCAGAAATTGAAAACTTGAGTGATCTTGCCGACCGAAAAGTCAATTTCGACACAAAAGGTAGCGGCACATTCCTTACTGCTTCCATTGTCTTTGATACGTTAAACGTTCCAGTGAAACCTACTTATTATGATCAGGCCACCGCGTTGGAAAAATTGAAAACCCATGAGATCGATGCATTGGTCTATGTCGCTGGCAAACCAGCCCAGTTGTTCGACAAGTTGACAGCCGATAACGCCTTACATTTCGTGCCTATCGATCACACTTCAGCATTACTGGCAACCTATCTGCCAACCCAGCTCAACAATCAAGATTACCCCCATCTGATCGAGCCCAACCAAACGGTAAAAACAATCGCCGTCGGAGCCGTGCTAGCGGTATACAATTGGAAAAGCGCTAGTCCTCGTTACCAAAAAACAGCCAATTTCGTCAACCACTTTTTTGAGCATTTCAACGAATTTCAACTGCCAACTCGACATCCGAAGTGGCGTGAAGTCAGTTTATCCGCCGTCATTCCCGGCTGGACACGATTCAAACCCGCGCAGGAGTGGCTAGAACACCAAAAGTAAGGCGACTCGTGTCAGTCCGTCAATCCCGTTTGTCGTTGGACTCGAATTAGCACTGGCTATCGTTCACAACGGACATCATCAATACTGTTGCTCAGGATGTGGAACACTATACTCCACCATCCCTCAGTAGCCTTGTTTTCGATCTAGTATAGTAACCGCTTCAGGTTACTCGTCTCGCTTTCTCCTAACGCTGGCGAATTGGACAACCAATCTCTCAGTGCCTCAAGACGCTCGATACTTTGTGGATCGGCGGCCTTCTCCTTAGCCTTCAAATACCACTCCGCAGCCTTGACGGGATCAGGATGAAATCCTTTGATTTTTAGTCGATCCAATATGACCGGATCATAAGTTTCTCCAACCGCGACCATCGCTTCCACCGAACCGGCACTAGCCGCTTCCTGATAAAAAAGCCGCGCCGACGCTACATCGCCTCGTTCCAACAACAAATCACCATTCCTCATATAAGATAAAATAACCGATATATCAAGCGGCTTCACCACCGTTGACGTCGGCGTTGGCGTTGGCGTTGGCGTTGACGTCGGCGTCGGCGTCGGCGTCGGCGTCGGCGTCGGCGTTGGCGTCGGCGTTGGCGTCGGCGTCGGCGTCGGCGTCGGCGTTGGCGTTGGCGTTGGCGTCGGCGTCGGCGTCGGCGTCGGCGTCGGCGTCGGCGGAATGGACGATACTTCGATTTTCTCGTCAGGATAAGTGGTTTTTGCCACTACTGGAGGAGCCGAGAGAGATTCCAACGGTTTGTCCGGTGATCTCGCCTCTGGCTCAACGGATGAGTCCTGGCTGTTGACGGGAACCGGCCGTACCCCTTCCAATGAGGGCGATGACTGAGATTCTTGTGTTGGCACGGGCGCGGGTGTTGCCATACCAATTGATGCCAATATTGGCGCCTGTGGTTTGGCTTCGTCGACAGTACGCTGGTACAAATAGACACCCGCCATTCCTCCAAATAAACCCGCCAACAATGCGACTGGTAATCCAGAAAGATTAAGCCATCGGAAATTTCCTTTTCCAAATCGACGACTATCTCTCCATCGCATCATGGAAGATAAAAACCCTTTGGATTCACGCGCTGGTAGTGACCGGATAGCCAAGGATTGAGTGGTATCACTCACCGGATCATTATAATCCGGCCATCGTTCCGTTCCCGTGCTCCACGCGGTACTGTCTTCATTATTCATAAGATCCGCACGGGCCAGTAATTGCTCCACCATCTCACTCTGAGCGGCGCTACCTGAATGCGTTATTTCCAAGGAATCAAAATCAATTTCAGGAGATGAATCCGCTTTCTTACCTTTAAGGCTCAACTCACTGGCAGCCTCATCGACAATATCCGTCGACAGCATGGTTTGTCCTCTAACCTTAGTGATCAACAATGCATGCTCACAGAGCATATCGATCAAACGAGGACTCCCACCAGTATAATCGTTAATCCGCTCAATGATAGGCGATGAAACCAACGAGTCCATGATTGATTCATCGACATCATGTCGCACTTTTCTGGATATGAAGGCCGCCACATCCGTGGCGATCAAAGGTTTCAAATGAATATGAACAGCGCCGGCTACATTACCACGAAGAATCTTTGTCTCACTCAAGATCTCTTCCAATACTGGAGTTCCACTCAGTACAACTTGTACGGTGCGTCCTCTTTCAAATTCAAAGCGGGATAGATTAAGCAAGCCATCCAAGACCTCTTTTTGCAAATGATGCGCATCATCGATCAGCAGAACCACTCGCATCTCTTGCGCAATATAACTATTAAGATATCTTTTTAGGGCTTCCAGCTTGCTGGAGAACTCCCGATTGGTCACCGCCATTCCCAATTGATCGCCAATCATCGTAAGCAGGCTATAAAAATCAAAATTAGCTGCGCGGCAATAAGCAAACTTGATATTTGTTGGTGCTTCGCTGATCAGTTTGCGTAAAAAAACGGTCTTTCCAACACCCGCTTCACCCGTTAATATCAATAATCGACGATGCTCACGAATACCATCAAGCAGCCGAATATATGAATCTAAATATGCGGCATTGATGAAAAAGAATTCCGCATCCGTGGATGACTTACGTTCAGACACAGAATCCATGGAATCAGCGTTCAGAATGTCCGTAACATCGATCACGGCCATATCTCCTTAACGATTCAACACGCACCCGCTAAAATGAGTCAATTTTGTTTGAGAATCGACAAGCCTGCCCAGCATCCTCAATCTCAGACATCCCCCATCACCTCGGCCAAGCGACTGACGCCACGCACCTCCAAGCCTTCCATCCGCCCGCCGCGCCGGGGCAAATTGGCGCGTGGCACGATGGCCTGCTTGAAACCGTGCTTGGCCGCCTCCCGCAGCCGTTCCTCACCATTGGGCACCGGGCGGATTTCCCCGGCCAACCCGACTTCGCCGAACACCACCAGATCGGTCGGCAACGGCCGGTCGCGAAAACTCGACAGCGCCGCCAGCAGCACCGCCAAATCAGCCGCCGTCTCGTTGATCCGTACCCCACCGACCGCGTTGACGTAGACATCCTGATCGTACATCGCCACTCCACCGTGCCGGTGCAATACCGCCAGCAGCATCGCCAACCGGTTCTGTTCCAGGCCCAGCGTCACCCGGCGCGGATGGCCGCCATGGCACTCGTCCACCAGCGCCTGGATTTCCACCAGCAGCGGCCGGGTGCCTTCGCGGGTCACCATGATCACACTGCCGGCCACCGGCGTGTCGTGGCGCGACAGAAAGATCGCCGACGGATTGCTGACCTCCTTCAAGCCGCGTTCGGTCATGGCGAACACGCCCAGTTCGTTGACCGGCCCGTAGCGGTTCTTCACCGCCCGCAGCACCCGCAGCCGACCGCTGGGATCGCCCTCGAAATACAGCACGGTGTCCACCATGTGCTCCAGCACTCGCGGCCCGGCGATGGCGCCTTCCTTGGTGACGTGGCCGACCAGGAACAGGGCCGCGCCACCAGCCTTCGCGTAGCGCACCAGTTGTGCCGCGCTCTCCCGCACCTGCGCCACCGAGCCCGGCGCCGATTGCAGCCGTTCGGTGAACACGGTCTGGATCGAGTCGATCACCATCGCCTGTGGTCGTTCGATCTCGGCGGTGGCCAGAATGCGCTCGACGTTGATCTCCGGCAGCAGCCGTAGCCGGTCGCGCGCCAGGCCCAGCCGCCGCGCGCGCAGGCCGATCTGCCGTGGCGATTCCTCGCCGCTGACGTACAGCGTCCGGTTGCGTACCGCCAACTCGGCCAGCACCTGCAACAACAGGGTGGACTTGCCGATGCCCGGATCGCCGCCGATCAGCGTCACCGAACCATCGACCAGGCCACCGCCCAGTACCCGATCCAGTTCGCCGTTACCGCAAGACTGGCGGATTTCCGCCACCGCGTCCACTTCGGCAAGGGTGCGCACCTCCGCTGTCGGACCGGCATAGCTAGCGAACGGGCTTTTCCCTCCCGCCGGAGCCGCCGGGACCTCTTGCAGGGTGTTCCAGGCCCCGCAGTCGCCACACTGACCCGCCCATTTGCTGGCCTGCGCCCCGCACTCGGCGCACACATAGACCGTGCGCCCCTTGCTAGCCATCGGCCGACGACGCGGCGGGCAGCACTTCGCGTCGCACCCGCGCCGTCACGCCACAGAGCAGGGTGTAGGAAATCGTGCCGGCGGCCTGGGCGATCCGCTCCACCGGCAACCCTTCGCCCCACAGCAATACCGGATCGCCGATCCGTGCCTCGGGATGCCGGCGCAGGTCCAGCGTAATCATATCCATCGACACTCGGCCGACCAATGCCGCCGCGCGGCCGTTGATCAGCACCGGCGTTCCCGATGGCGCGTGGCGCGGATAGCCGTCGCCGTAGCCGGCCGCCGCCACGCCCACGTCCATGTCCTCGGGACAAATCCAGGTTCCGCCGTAGCCGACCGCTTCACCCCGGCGCAACCGTCGGATGGCAACCAGTCGGGTGTGGAAACTCATCACCGGGCGCAAATCCTCGTCGGGCGCCAGGCTATCCACGAAGGGAGAAGCGCCGTACAGCATGATGCCCGGTCGCACCCAGTCGAAATGAGTGTCCGGCCAACCCAGAATACCGGCGGAATTGGCCAGCGAGCGCTCGCCCGGCAGGCCAGCGGTGGCGGCTTCGAAAGTTTGGAGTTGCCGGCGGGTGTAGTCGCAATCCCGCTCGTCGGCCCGCGCCAGATGGCTCATCAGGCCGATTTCCGCTTGCACCGTCGGACAATCGCGCAAGCGCTGAAACGCCGCCGATGCCGTCTCCGGCGCCAGACCCAGACGGTGCATTCCGCTGTCGATCTTCAGCCAGATCCGCAGCGGCCGTTCCAACCGGGCGAGTTCCAGCATCCGCAGCTGTTCGGGCTGATGGACGGCGATCTCCAGGACATGCTGGGCACACCATGGCAGTTCGTCCGCCCCGAACACCCCTTCCAACAGCAAAATCCGCCGGTCGATGCCAGCTTCGCGCAAGGCCAGCGCTTCCTCGACACAAGCCACCGCGAAAGCATCGGCGTCCAGCGCGCGGGCGGTTTGGACCAGGCCATGGCCGTAGCCTTCGGCTTTAACGGCGGCCGCCACCCGCCGGCCCGGCGCCGTCGCCCGGACTCGCCGCAGATTGTGTACCAGAGCCCCCAGATCGAGGCGCACCGTGGTTGCCCGACTCATAAGCGGAACCTGTCGAGTAGAATTCGGGGGCATAACTCTCGAAACGGGTGTACTGCCCCAGGAAGGTCAAGCGGGTGGTCCCGATGGGGCCGTTGCGCTGTTTGCCGATGATGATTTCGGCGACGCCCTTGTCGGAACTCTCGGGGTTGTAGACTTCGTCGCGGTAGATGAAACAGATCAGGTCCGCGTCCTGCTCGATCGCGCCCGATTCGCGCAGATCCGACATGATCGGCCGCTTGTCGCCGCGCTGCTCCAGCGTGCGGTTGAGCTGCGACAGCGCCAGCACCGGCACCGACAACTCCTTGGCCAGGCCCTTGAGCGCTCGGGAAATTTCCGAGACTTCGGTGGCGCGGTTCTCGTTGGTGCCCGGCACCTGCATCAGTTGCAGGTAGTCCACCACGATCAGGCCCAGTTGCCCTTCCTGCCGATGCAGGCGCCGTGCCCGCGCCCGCAGTTCGTTCGGGCTCAGATTGGAGCTATCGTCGATGAACAGCCGCGCCTCCGACAACATGGTGACCGCCGAGGTCAGCCGCGGCCAATCCTCCTCCTCCAGCCGTCCGGTCCGTACCCGATGCTGGTCGATCCGCCCCAGCGACGACATCAGCCGCATGATCAGGCTCTCGCCCGGCATTTCCATGCTGAACACCGCCACCGGACACTTGGCCTGAATGGCCGCAAACTCGGCGATGTTCATGGCGAAGGCGGTCTTGCCCATCGATGGCCGGCCGGCGACCACGATGAGATCGCCGCGCTGCAAACCGGCGGTTTTGTCGTCGAAATCGGACCAGCCGGTGGGCAGACCGGTGATCGGATTGTCGCGCTGGAACAAGAGGTCGATCCGCTCCACCGTGCGCGCCAGCAGATCCTTGATGTTGGCGAAACCTTCGTGGGCGCGAAACCCGCGCTCGGCGATGGCGAACACCTTCTTCTCGATATCGTCCAGCAATTCCTTGCTGTCGCGACCCTTGGGATCGTAGGCGCTGTCGGCGATCTCGGTGGCGGTGCGAATCAACTCACGGCGGATCGCCCGCTCGCGGATGATGTCGGCGTAGGCGCGGACGTTGGCGGCGCTCGGCGTATCCCGCGCCAGCACGCCCAGGTAGGCGAAGCCACCACCCTCCTCCAGTTCGTTGTGGTCCTCCAGCCATTCCGCCAGGGTCAGCAGATCGAAGGGTTTACCCTGCTCGGCCAGCCGGCGGATGGCGCGAAAGATCAGCCGATGATCGGCGCGGTAGAAATCGTGCTCGTCCAGCCGGTCCGCCACCTGATCCCAGGTGGCATTATCCAGCATCAGACCGCCCAGCACGGCCTGTTCAGCCTCCAGCGAATGCGGCGACACCCGCAGCGCCTCGGTGGCGACATCCTTACGATTGGGAAACGGGGAAACGGGCAGCATGACGGAACTCTCGGAAACAACCGGCGATCCGCCGCCCGCCGCGATAGTCCGGCGGCACGGCCACGAAATTCCCGCGAGGGGGATGGGCACAAGACGCCCGTTTCGGCGCTGGCCCGCGGGCCTGGCCCGCGCGGAAAATGGATGATTTGAGTCTAGTCCAAATCCCCGACGCGGGTGCGCCGATCAGTCGCGGCTCAAGCCTCGGCGATGATGTTGACCCGGATCTGGGTCTTCACTTCGGGATGCAACAGCAGATCCACATCGTACTCACCGATCTGGCGAATCGAACCGGTCGACAGCCGGATCTCGTGTTTCTGCAATTCGATCCCGGCGGCCGACACCGCGTTGGCGATATCGGCGGCACCGACCGAGCCAAACAACCGGCCTTCGCCGCCGGTCTTGACCGACAGGGTCACGATCAGCTCGGCGAGTTGCTCGGCGCGGGCCTTGGCCTTGGCCAGCAACTCGGCGGCAACCCGCTCCAGCTCGGCGCGGCGGGCCTCGAACCGGGCGAGGTTGGCCGGGGTCGCCTCGGTGGCCTTGCCCTTGGGGATCAGGAAATTGCGGGCATAGCCCGGCTTGACCTTGATCCGATCGCCTAGACCGCCCAGGTTGGTGATTTTTTCCAGCAAAATGATTTCCATCGTCAGCCTCCGATGTGCGCTTCGATGCGTAGGGTAAGAAAGGTGAATTCAGGGTTTGCCCGGACGCGGCCGGACACGGGTCCGAAAGTCGACCCAGGCATCGGCGATGCCCAGCGCCATGACCAGTTGCGACAACAGCGGCACCAGTAGCAGGTAAAGCAGCAGCAACCAGGCCGGCGAGAGCCGCAGCTTGAAGACCAGGGCGTGTACCACGGCGATGCCTTGCACGCTGTAGAGCGTTCCCAACACCAAGACCAGATTGCTCAGGACCGGCCAGCCGGACAACACCGCCGCGCCGAACAGCGCCAACGCCAGCAACGCCAGCGGGCGGCCCAAACCCAGCTGATGAAATTCGGGACGAAAACCGCCCGGATTGTACAGCAGCGCCTGCCACCAGCGGCCGAGCAGCAATCCCGCCAGCACGAATAACAGCGCCGCGCTGACCACTTGTCCCGGCAACAACGGCGCCCAGCTCCGCAACAGATCCAGCAACTGCTCCAAGGTAGCCCGTTCGCCCGATGGCAAGGCCGGCAATCCCTGCCGCAGGCCGTCAAGCGCCTGGCTCCACCAAACCGCCGGGTCGCCCAGCATCAGGTAGAATCCGCCCACGCCCAGCAGACCCAGCAGGGCGGCGGCTCGCAGCGTCACGGACAGCGACACGGTGGCGCGCAGCAACCACGCCAGCATCCATAATGGGGTCCAGCAAGCGAGCAGCACCGATAGCATCGGCCCCACCGCGCCCAGCACCAGTCCGGCCAGCCCACCGGCGCCCAATCCGGCCAGCGCCGCGAGCAATGCGCCTTCGGCCGCGCCCCGGCGCAAGGTCACCAGGGCCACCACCGCGCCGGATACGATCAGGATGGGCGGGAACACCCAGAACAGCACTGCCGTGGGCGCCGCGATCAGCACCGCCGCGGACCGGCCGCGCATGACCAAGACGGCAATGGATTTCACGCCGGATTCCCGTCGCGGCCGGGTCGATCGTCCCGTTCGGCGAGCTTAATGCCGGTCGCAGTACGGCAGCAACGCCAGAAAGCGGGCGCGCTTGATCGCCACCGAGAGCTGCCGCTGGTAGCGAGCCTTGGTCCCGGTGATGCGACTCGGCACGATCTTGCCGGTCTCGCTGATGTAATTCTTCAGGGTGGCGATGTCCTTATAGTCGATTTCCTTGACGCCTTCGGCGGTGAAACGGCAAAACTTCTTACGACGAAAAAAACGCGACATGGGATTCAATCCTCGGATAATTCGTGATCAAGCAGCTCAATGCGGGCGGCGTGCAACACCAAACGGTATTCGCCTTCGCGATAATTGGCGCGGCTGACAAAGCCCCGCACCCGCAACCGGGTACCCGCCGCCAGTGGGCCGGCGATACCGGTCAGGGCTTCGCCACAGGCCACCACCGGAATCCGACAGCGCGCCTCGCGCGAAATACCGGCCTCCACTTGGCCGGAATGGTGTTCCAGCAGGAAACGGCTGATGGGCACGCCCGCCGGCGACTGGCGGGTTTCGCAACCCCCCGTCACCTGACCGGCGATAATCAGGCAGTTGTCGGCGGGTGGCACGGACGGCATGGTGACGCAAGGCCGACGCTGGCTCAGGCGGATTCGTCGTCGGTCTCGACTGCCTCGTCGGAGTCGTCGCGGTCGTCGCGGTCACCACGCTCACCACGGTCGTCGCGGTCGTCGCGGTCGTCGCGCGACCTGACCAGCGGCGACGGTTCGATTTCCGGACCATCCCGCTCGATGATCAGGTTGCGGATCACGGCGTCGTTGAAACGGAAGGCGCTCTGTAACTCTTCCAGCACTGCCTGGCCGCACTCGACGTTCATCAATACGTAGTGCGCCTTGTGAATCTTATGGATGGGATAAGCCAGTTGTCGCCGACCCCAATCTTCCAGGCGGTGGAGATGGCCACCGTCCTCTTCGAGCATCGCGCGATAACGCTCGATCATCGCCGGTACTTGTTCGCTCTGGTCGGGATGGACCAGAAACACGATTTCGTAATGTCGCATTGCGGCTCCTTACGGATGATAAACAGCCTCCCGAGATCCGGTGAGGCAAGGAGTCGCGGTCCAAGCGGACCGCAAGGGGCAGGTATTCTAGGAGGAAAGGCCAGGGGACGCAACGGCGGGAGCGGCCAAGCAATTCGCCTGGATGAAACAAACTTGGTTCGGTTTGCCGTTGCCAAAGCAAAGCCGGCCGAATAAGCTGCGATCGGTCAAATCACCTGAATCACCTGAATGATCCATGCCGCTTCGACGCTTCCCTCATCCCCGCAAGGCGAATGCCGCCTTGACCCTACTAGCGACTCTGTCGCTACTGTTCGGACTGACGTTGGCGGACTCGGCATGGCGCGCCCGATCGACCAATCGCGCCGCCGACCGGGCACTGGTCCGTGAACTGGGTTTGACGGACCTCAGCTTGTTCACCGAGGCCCGCTACACCCGCCACCCGACCCAGGCCGACCGGCACAGCCCGTTTCAGGATCATCCGGCGGCGCTGGACCATTTTCCCAGCGGCGCGCTGCTGCCTCCTCCGCCCGGCCTCACGCTGTATTCCCATGAGGAATGATCCAACCGGGTCATCCCGCATCACCGGCCCGGATGGTGGCTGGATCGAAACCAGTAACCGTTCGAGTGTTGCCAGGGCGCGGCTGCCCGGCGGCGGCAACAGGGATAACGACAGTTTTTTCATCGCCAAGGTCTTCCCTCCTGAGAATTATCAATGCCGGTTGGTCTCGTTTTCCGCGACTGTGATACCGTTTCGCCGCCCCTGCTTCCAACCGCCGCCGATTTCGCCATGCGCCCCTTGCTCGAACGGCAAAAATACCTGATCGACTACACCCTCGCCGCCCTGTTCCGGCGCAAGACCCGTAACCTCGGCCTGCTGCTGGTTTATACCCTGCTGGTGTTTCTGTTCGCCTCGGTGCTGCTGCTCAGTCAGGGATTGCGGCGGGAAGCGGCGCTGCTGCTGCAAGACGCACCGGAAGTGGTCGTACAAAAGCTGATCGCTGGCCGCCACGATCCGCTACCGGCGGCCTGGCTGGATACCTTGCGGCGAATTCGCGGGGTCGGTTCCGCGCGAGGCCGACTATGGGGTTACTACTACGATCCGGCGGTCAAGGCCAATTACACCCTGATGGCCGCGCCGGAACGCGGGCTGGCGGCGGATGAAATCATCGTCGGCGCGGCGCTGGCCCGAATCCGCCAGATCGGCGTCGGCGATTATCTCAGCCTACGCGCCACTGACGGCCGGCCACTACCCATGAAAATCATCGGCATACTGGATTCCGCCTCGGAATTACTGGGCGCCGACCTTCTGCTGCTATCCGAAACCGGCTTTCGCCAGCTATTCCAACTGCCGCCGGCGGTCTACACCGACGCCGTGCTGACGGTACGCAACCCGCGCGAGGCGAGCACCGTGGCCAATAAGATCGCGCTCGCCCTACCCGCCAGCCGGCCGATTTTGCGCGCGGAAATCCTGCGCACCTATGACGCCGTGTTCCACTGGCGCGAAGGCATGACGTTCGTCGCGCTAGGTTCGCTGCTGCTGGCCTTTCTGATCCTGGCCTGGGACAAGGCCGCCGGTCTCAGCGCCGAGGAAAAACGCGAGATCGGTATCCTCAAGGCCATCGGCTGGGAAACCGGCGATATCCTGCGCATGAAGCTGTGGGAAGGCACGCTGCTGTCCTTGACCGCGTTTCTGGCCGGCTATCTACTGGCCTGGTGGCAGGTGTTTTACGGCGGCGCGCGGCTGTTCGCGCCGGTGCTCAAGGGCTGGGCGGTGCTGTATCCCGACTTCCGGTTGACGCCGGCGGTCGATTTGCAACAGGTCCTGGTCCTGCTGGCGGTGACCGTGCTGCCCTACATCGTCGCCACCCTGATTCCGGGCTGGCGGGCGGCGATTAGCGATCCCGACGCGGCGATGCGCGGATGATCGAATTGCACGAAGTCAGCAAGGTGTTCAACCAGGGTCAGCCCAACGAATGCCGGGCGCTGCGCGAGCTCAGCCTGCGCTTGGAACGCGGCGGCATTACCGTATTCAAGGGGCCGAGCGGGTCCGGCAAGACCACGTTGCTGACTTTGATCGGCTGTCTAGCGCGACCCACCGCCGGACGGATCACGCTCGACGGTCGGCTGCTGTCCAACCTGCCGGAGCGGTTTCTGACCGAGGTGCGGCGGCATACCTTCGGCTTCGTGTTCCAGCGGTTCAATCTGCTTCGGGGACTGACGGTGCTGGAAAACGTGATGCTGCCGGCCTATCCGCTGGGGAAACCGTATCGCGAACTGCGGGACGGCGCGCGGGCACTGCTCGACCGTTTCGGGCTGGGCGCGAAGGCGGACAGCCGGGTCGAATGGCTGTCCGGCGGCGAGGCGCAACGCACCGCGCTGGCCCGCGCCCTGATCAACGATCCGGCGGTGCTGATCGCCGACGAACCGACCGCCAACCTCGACAGCGCCTTGTCGCGGGAGGTACTGGCGCTGCTGGGCGAACTGGCGACGCAAGGACGAACCGTACTGATCAGCAGCCACGATCCCTTGGTGTTCGAGGCGGTTCAGGTTGACCGGGTCATTGAGTTGCACGATGGATGCGTGGTCGGGGACTCGCGATGCTGATCACCCCCGCCATCGTCGCTCTGCAACTCATCGCCCTGAGCGTCGCCGGCACGGTGCTGCTGGCCGCCAGCTTCGCCTGGAAAATCCTACGTCACTGGAACATCCACAGTGGCAGCGAATTACAACTCAGGCTAGAACGGCGAACCTATCTGATTTCCACCCTGCTCGGCTTTGCCCTGGGCGCGGAGCTGCTGTCGTTGCTGCTATTCGCGCAGACCGCCGAAAGCCTGTCCGGCCAGTTCGTCGGCGCGATGTGCGCCACCGGCGTGCTGAACGTCAACCCTTTCGGTTTCCCGACTCTGCTGCTGAAGATCGCCCTGTTTTTCCTGGCGGCGCTGTGGCTGCTGCTCAATCGGGTGGACAATCGGGGCTACGATTATCCGCTGGTGCGGGTGAAGTATGGGCTGTTACTGGCGCTGGCGCCGCTGGCGCTGCTGGAAGGGGCGGTGCAAACCCGCTTTTTCCTTGGGCTGGAACCGGAGGTGATCACCTCCTGCTGCGGCTCGCTATTCAGCGCGACAGGCCAGGGCGTGGCGGCGGAACTGGCTGGTTTGCCGGCACGTCCGGCACTGGCGCTGTTTTACGCGATGGCGGGGCTATTGCTGGTCATGGGGTTGGCGTTTCGGCGCTGGCCCCGGCTGGGACCGTTGTTCGCCGCCGCCAATCTACTGGCCTTCGCTGTCGCCATCGCCGGCATCGTCGCCTTCCTATCGCTGTACGTCTATGAAAATCCCAACCACCACTGCCCGTTCTGTCTGCTGAAAGCGGGCTACGACTATGTCGGCTATGCGCTGTATCTGCCGCTGTTCGCCGCCACCGCCGCCGGCATGGGCGCCGGCCTCATCGCGCCATTCCGCCGCATCGTCAGCCTGCAAGCGGCGATTCCAGACGAAATGCGACGCCTGACCGGGCTGGCGCTGGTCGGATTCGTGATGTTCTACGGACTGGCGACATGGTTGATATTGCGATCGCATTTGATTTTGCTGGGATAACCGAACGATCATGAATCCATTGCGAATACTCCCTTTCCTACTCCCGTTGGTCCTCCTCGCCGGCTGCGAGCAAAACGTCACCGCCGCCAAAACCGACACGCCCGCCCCCGCCTTCACCCTGGAACGGCTGGATGGTTCCGCCGTCCATTTCCCCGAACAGTATCGCGGCCAAGTGGTCGCCATCCGCTTCTGGGCCGACTGGTGCCCGTATTGCCACGCCGAAATGCAGGCGCTGGAACCGGTTTACCGCCAGTACCACGACCGGGGGCTGGCCATTCTTGCCGTCAACGTGCTGCAACCGTTGGAAACGGTGCGGTCCTTCGTCCAGGGACTCGACATCTCCTACGAGGTGCTGCTGGACCCGCAAGGCGCGGTAACCCGCGACTATCGGGTCATGGGCCTGCCGATGACCTTCATCGTCGATCGACAGGGCGTCATCCGCGCCCGGATCGTCGGCGAGTCCACGCCAGAGGTGTTCGAACGAGCGATCGCCACCCTGCTATGAGCATTCTCAAAGCGCTTCGTGCCGCCTTGTCCTAGAATTGCGTTCTCAAAACCACAAATGGAGTCATGTCATCCATGAGCGATCCCATCCACACCGAACGCCGCCAGGTTCTGCGCCTTCTCGCCGCGGCGGGCGCCGTGGCGAGTACTACCACCCTAAGCCCGGTGGCCCGCGCCGCCCAGTGCGCGGACGACGGCACACCCCTGCAATTCGTGCCCAAGACCCAGCCGGACCCCAATCCGCTGGAAAACGAACTGAGCAAATATCCTAAGTGCCCCTATTGCGGCATGGATCGGCGCAAGTTCCATTACAGCCGCCATCTGGTTCATTACCAGGACGACCGGGTGGACCCGACCTGTTCGCTGCACTGCACCGCGCTGAGCCTGGCGCTGAACCTGGACCGGGGACCCAAAGCCATTTACGCCGCCGACCATGGCGCCACCGCCGAGCCAAAACCGCTGGTGGATGTCGACAAGGCGATCTATCTGGTCGGCTCGAAGCTGCCGGGGGTCATGACCAAACAAAGCAAGGTCGCCTTCAGTTCTCGGCCGGCGGCGGAAGCAGCCAAGGCCGCGCAGGGTGGAGAGTTGGGCCATTTCGACGCCGCCTTGCGTGCCGCCTATCTGAGCATGGCCAGCGATACCACGATGATCCGCAAAAAGCGGGCGGAACGACGACAACACGCTGCCACCGCCAAGCACAAGGAATGAAACGCGGACATCTCACCAGACCGCGAGCACGGAGCCGTCCACCCTTGTTCGCAAGCGCAACGAAACGCGGTCTTCACTGGCTGGCGGCATGGCTGCTGCTCTTCAGTCTGTCGTCGGCCTGGGCCGAACCTTTGCAACTGCCCACACCCGGTCCCCAGGACACCTGCCCGGTCTGCGGCATGTTCGTCAGCCTTTATCCCGACTGGGTGGCGACGGTGGTGTACCAGGACGGCCATGCCCACCACTTCGACGGTGCCAAGGATCTGTTCAAGTACCTGCTGAACCTGCCGAAATACGCGCCCGGTCACACCCCGGACGACATCGCCCGCATCGGCGTGACCGAGTACTACGGCCTGAGCCGGATCGACGCCCGCGCCGCCTGGTACGTGGTCGGCTCCGACATGCTCGGACCGATGGGCCACGAACTGGTGCCACTCGGCACCGAAGAAGAGGCCAAGGATTTCCTGCGTGATCATCGGGGTCGACGGATCCTCCGCTTCGACGACGTCACACCGCTGCTGCTGGAGCAACTCGACCAGGGAAAGTTCGATTGATGGTCAGCC
>JAGRHI010000194.1:3222-6499 GCA_020445045.1 Candidatus Competibacteraceae bacterium | reverse complement strand
TCGGCGGGGCCAATTGCCACGCCAAGCCGGCTCAACCGACATCGAAACGGTCGAAGCGCATGGTGAACTGACCCCGGCCGTGGGTCATGCCGCGCAGATCGGTAATATAGCCGAGCAGTCGGTCCAGCGCGCAATCGCAGTGGATCGCCGTCACTTCGCCCAAGCTGGTGGTATCGCGGATCGCCGCCCGACGGGACTGCAAATCGCCCAGCACCGCGCCGACGTCGCTCTCGGGCACCACCACCTCGGTGGCCATGATCGGCCGCAAGATCAGTCCACCGGCGCGCACCAGCGCCTTGCGCGTCGCTTCCGCCACCGCCACCCGCAGCGCCCCCGGGCTGGATAGGGCGCCGAATAGTTCCACGTCCAGCACCCGAACCGCCAGATCCCGCAAGGGCGCGCCGGTGGTCGGGCCGTTGGCCAGCACGTCCTCGACGGCACCGGCGATGGCTTCCCGCTGGGCGGGATGTAATTCGACGCCTTCCGGCCGCGATCGCGGTTCGGCGCCGACGGTGATACCGGCCCCGCGCGGCAGCGGTTCCACCGCCACTTGCGCCCACGCCTTCATTTCCAGTTTCTTGCCATCGGGCTGCTCGATCACCCGATGAAACAGCTTGTCGGCCTCGGCCGCCTGGGCGACCGTCTCGCGCAGCACCACATCGGGATTGCCGACCCGGATGTTGACGTGAAACTCCCGTCGCAGTCGTTCGCCGGCAATCTGCAAGTGCAGCTCGCCCATGCCACGCAGCACGCGCTGGCCGGTCTCCTTGTCTTCTTCGACCCGCAGAGTCGGATCTTCCTGCTGCAATTTATCCAGCGCCTCCAGTAGTTTTCCTTCGTCGGCGTTGGACTGGGGTTCGATCGCCAACCCCAGCACCGGCTCACGAGTCTCGATACGCTCCAACCATAGCGGGTGGTCCGGCGCGCACAGGGTATCGCCGGTGGTCGCCCAACGCAGCCCGGCCAACAGCACGATCTGCCCGGCGCTCACCTGATCCAGCCGCGCCTTGTGGTTGGCGTCCACCTCGAACAGCCGCGCCACCCGTTCCTGGCGTACCGTACCGTCCGGGCCGGGAATCGCCACCTCGTCACCGGCCTTCAAGATTCCCCGATACAGCCGGGCGAACACATGGCGGCGGCCTTCCCACATCTGCACCTTGAACGCCAGCGCCGCCAGCGGACCGCTTGGGTCCATCGCCACCCATTCCTCGCCGCCATCGGCGCGATGCGCCAGGCTTGGCGGCCGCTCAGGCGGAGCCGGCAACAACCGCACCACCCCGTCCAGCAACGGCTGCACACCTTGATTGCGCAGGGCGCTGCCGGCGAAACAGGGGCAAATCCTGCCGGCCAGCGTGGCCTGACGCAGCGCCGCCCACACCGCCGCCGGGTCCGGTTCTTGCTCGGTCAACACCTGCTCGGCCAACGCTTCGTCCATCTCCGCCGCCGCCAGCAACAGGCTTTCCCGCCAGGGTCGCGCCCAGTCCCAGGTCGCCGGGTCGCAGGCTTCGCGCTCCATCTGCTCGCCGCGCTCGCCGCTGAAGCGCAGCCGGGTGCGGTCAATCAAATGGACGACCGTGCCATCGTAATCGGGCAGCGGCACCGTCACCGCCACCGATTCCACGCCCAAGCGCTCCCGCACCGTCGCCAAGGCGCGGTCGAAGTCGGCGCCGGGTCGGTCCAGTTTGTTGACGAAAAACAGGGTCGGCAAGAGAAAACGGGTGCGCTGACGCCAGACGGTTTCGGTCTGCGGCTCCACCCCACGTACCCCGTCCAGGACGATCACGCAGCCGTCCAGCACCCGCATCGACCGCTCGACTTCGATAGTGAAATCCACATGACCCGGCGTATCGATCAATTGGATCAGGTGATCCCGCCACGGCAAACGAGTCACGGCGGCGGTGATGGTGATGCCGTGCTCCTGCTCCTCGGCCATGTAATCCATGTGGGCCGCGCCTTCATGGACTTCGCCGATCTTGTGAGAAGCGCCGGCGTAGTACAGCATCCGCTCGGTCAGCGTGGTCTTGCCGGCGTCCACATGCGCGGCGATGCCGATGTTGCGAACCCCATTCAAGTCCGGGACCTTGGACATTGCAAACTCCTCGTCAATCAAGCGTCAGCTTATGCGGCAGGGCACGGGACGCCAGTCTTCAACGGCCCACGCTTGCCCCCCGCCTTCTTGCTCCGACCCATCAAGGCACGATTCGCCGGCACTCCAGATAGAAACGCTTCTCGTCGGCTTCGCCCATCGAGAAGGTTTTGCGCGGCAGGGCACCGTCACGAATGATGGTGCGGAAAAAGTCGTCCTTGGCCAGCGCTGGCAGATGGAAACCGATGTTGCCGGGCTGGGCACCGAGTTGCTCCAAGGTCTCCTCGCCATGGATGTAATCCAACCGGGCGTTCGGTTGGTCCGCCAGATAACGATCCAGGAATGCTTGCAAGGTGGCGACCGGCAGGGTCAGGGATGGCCGTTCGATCACCAGCACGCCATAACGCTCCCCCGCCACGAAGCTGATCACATGGCGCTCGGGCTGCCTCATCTCCGCCGCGCGCCGCCGCGCGTCGGCCCAGCTCGGGCTTTCGAGCACCGTCAGCGACGAACCTTGCGTCTGGCAAAACGCCGCCAGCGCCGCCAGTAGCTGTTCGGCATCCACCGCGAACGCCACCCGATGGATTGCCTCGAACTCAAGACCCTCGTCGTGCAGGTTGACCAGTTCGACCAGGGCATGGCGGGCGGGATGGTTCATGATCGCCGCTGGATCGGGCGCGGCGCGCTTGAGGTTCTCCCAGATCTGCTTGGCGGTGGCGAAGGAGTGGTTGCCGTCGCCCATGGCGTACAGCAGAACCGGCTCGTTGGTCACGCCGTAACGCTCGGCGAACAGCGTCGGATCGGCCAACCGCGCGAGTTGCTCGACCACCCACTGGACCAGCAGCGGATGCCCCACCCGCCAGCCGCGTACCCGGCCGCTGTCCAGCATCAGTGGAACGTCATACAGCGCTTCCAGCGGTTCGGAGAACAGCGATTCGATCATCAGATGCCCTGGGTCGTCGATCAGCACCATGACGTGCGGCGACTCCAGCAGCGCGCGCTCCCGCACTCGCACTCGTGGCGGCAAGCGCTCCAAGATGGTGCCCTCGGTCGGACGAATCAGTGTCTTGGCGCCGGGATTGAAATCGTAATGTTCCAAATCCAGGGCCGCGATCAATCCCCGGCGGGTCCGGCCGCGCGCTGTCTCCCGCTCCACCAGCACCAGTCCCGGCGGTTGCGGCGCCAGTACCC
>JAGRHI010000194.1:0-3184 GCA_020445045.1 Candidatus Competibacteraceae bacterium | reverse complement strand
GGCCTCGTCGGCGGCGCCGAGATAAACCTCCGGCAGGATCAAGCGCAGCGTGGAAGGCGCCTCGCCCACCAGCGCCTCGACCCGTGCCCAGTAATCCGGCTGCGAGGTGTACTGGTCGCAAGCGACCACCGCCCAGCGGGTGAGGTCTGTCCCCACTCGGGGCAACAGAAGAGTCGGAACCTGTAGAGCGATCTGCGCGAAATTCATGGACAGCCTCTTCGATAGGGGTGGCGGTGGCAACTCCGGCCAACGCGCCGGCGGTGCGTTCGCAAGCTTAGCAAATGGCCCGAATCGAACAAACCATCCTCATGCCGTCCAGCAAGCTGGCCGGCGGCGGGGTATCATTTGACCATCGAACCATGGCCGCCGCGCCACCAACATCCCGCAACCCGCAACCCGTAAGGTATCCATCATGCGCAAGCTGATGAAAATCGTGGCCGCCCTTCTCATCGTCCTGATCCTGATCGCTGGCGGTGTGGGCGGTTACCTGTGGTACGACACCAAACAGCGAGTCGATCAATTCGTGGCGATGGCCAAGCCGTTTGCCGAAATCAGTTACGGTGGCATCGAAGTCTCGCCGGCCGGATCGCTGGGGGTCACGCGACTGCGGATCGTGCCCAACATGGTGAACGATGTGATCACCATCGGCGCCATGCGGATGCACGCTCCCAACATTCTGGCCCTGCTGAAAACCCGCTGGCGGTTGAGCCAAGGAGAACTACCCAACGCGCTGTCGCTCTCCGTGCGCGAATTCGAGCTTCCCTTGCACGGCGGCATTCTCGGGGCGGCGGCGCCGTCTTCCCGGCGAAGCGGCCCGCTTGAGGATCTGGACGCGCTGGGGTGCGGGCAGGTCGCGCATCTTGGCGGCACCGAATGGCAGGAGATGGGTTACGAGCATTTTATCGGCAACGTCGAAATCGGTTACCACCTCGATGCCACTCACAACGTATTGGCGGTGCGGGTGGACAGCAACACTCGGGATTGGGCGACGCTGAACATGGACATCGGCTTCGCCACCCCCGGTGCCGTGCGATCCATCGCGGAATTGGCCGCCCAGACCAAACCCAAGCTGGCCAGCCTGGATATCACGATCCAGGATGACGGTTTCAACCAGCGTAGAAACAACTACTGCGCCGCCAAGGCCGGCAAGACCATCGACGACTACCTCGCCAACCATGTGCGGTTGCTGGTGGAACGCCTGGACGCCAACGGTATCAAGCTGGGTCCGGGGCTGGTCGCGGCGTACCGGAAATTTCTCGCCGATGGCGGGCGAATCACGCTCACCGCCACGCCCCCTGCCCCCATCGATCCCAGCGAACTTCAGCATTACACCGCCGAAGACGCCATCAAACTGCTGGGTCTGAAGATGCAGGTCAACGGCGAGCCGGTCACCGACTTGTCCGCAAGCTGGGACAGCGCCAAGGTGGTCCACGCCCTGGGCGCCGAGCCGGAACCGGAGCCATCGCTGGAAGAAGCCGCGCCGACCCCCTCTGAACAGGTCGTCATGATCCAGAAAAGCTACCACCCGACTCCAGTCGGCGAACTCGACCGGCACGTCGGCAAAATCGCCAAGCTGAAAACCGCCACTGGCGCCACTTTCCGGGGGCAGTTGGAAGTGGTCGCGAAAGGGATGGTCAAGATCAAGATTCGCAAATCCGGCGGCAGCGTGACCTTGTCCCTGCGAACCAACGAAATCGACTCGGCGCAGGTGCTTTACTGAACGCGGTTCATCGTTTCGATCCGCGCCCGCCATTCATTCTTTCCCTCTACCTCTTCATCCTGGAAAGCGTCATGACAACCGCAAAAAACGCACTCGGCGGCCGGCTGGAAACCTGCTGCGCTTCACCCATGACCGGCTTCACCCGCACCGGCAAATGCGAAACCGGCCCCCAGGACCCGGGTCTCCACGCGATCTGCGTCCAAGTCAGCGCCGAGTTCCTGGCTTTCAGCAAGTCGCGTGGCAACGATCTGAGCACCCCCGTGCCGGCGTTCGCCTTCCCCGGCTTGCGCCCCGGCGACCGCTGGTGTTTGTGCGCCGCCCGTTGGAAGGAAGCGCTGGATGCCGGCATGGCGCCGCGCGTGCTGCTGACGGCGACGCACGAAGCAGCGCTGGAGGTGGTCTCGCTGCAGGATCTCAAGCCATACGCGTTGGACCTGAATTAGGCTTAACTCACCTCTTCATGCAGGGGGAAATCACAACCCCCCTCTCCTACCCGCTATTTGGCCAGCCTGATACCCGGCGGCGGCGTTTCCTCGAAGACTTCCCGATAGCTGGCGTACACGGCGCAGATCGTCACCGGCAGCAGGACCAGAAACCCAAGTCCGAGCGGAATCATCGCCACCACCGCCAGCACCAGATAGACCAAGCCGAACACCAGCAAGGGCAACATGTTGATCCAGCAGGCCGCGACGCTGGCTTGCGCGGCGGGCCAGGCATTCTGACCCGCCAGCATGACCAGGGGAACACCGTAGAACAGGGCCATGGCGATCACCAGACCGATGGTCATCACGATCAACACGGCCACGAGGCCGGCACCAACGAACAGTCCACTCATTGCCCCGGGCGGCATGCCCGTGCTCGCGCCGTCCATCATCGCACCCATCATCATGCCGCCTCCCACGAACATCACCAATACCAGCGTGATCAGCACGTAGCCGGCCACGCTGATCAAGCCCAGCATCACCAGCGGCCCCATCCGCTCCTGGTCCCGAAAGCCCTGGAACAAATGGCCGATTTCCAAAGTTTCGCCCCGCGCCTGCGTCGCCACCCCATACACCATCCCACCGGCCAGTACTGGACTCAGCAGGGCCTGGGCAATCATCCCCACGAACGGAATCAGCGATAACACCACGCCGATGGCCAGATAAATCAGCAAAATCACGATCCAGACCCCAGGCGCTTTAACGAACAGCCCCCAGCCTTCGACAATCCAGCCCCAGCCCCGGCCGGCATCCGCGCGTATCGCAGTCATCGGTAATCTCCTTAACGGTTGTGATTGAATCAATTTGGCAGCATAGCGGAATGCCACCGCCCGGCAACCTTCATCCAACCCAGATGCCAATAAAAACCCGCCGGCTTGACGCGGGCGGGTTCGATCGCCGGACTTCGGAAAAAAAGCGGCTACAGCGCCTCGAAAATTCCCGCCGCGCCCATGCCGGTGCCGATGCACATGGTCACCATGCC
>JAGRHI010000193.1 GCA_020445045.1 Candidatus Competibacteraceae bacterium | reverse complement strand
GCCGGCAAATCCGCTTCCTGCCAGCTCCAGCCGATGCGGGAGCGAATGTCGGCCCGCAATGGTTCCGGCAGGACATCAATCCGGCGGTGGTCCTCCAGCAGCAGATACAGCGACCCCAGTTGCGCCAGCAGGCGTTCACCCCAACCTTCGCCGCTGGCCGGGATGCTGGCCAGCTCCCGCAGCCAGTTGGCCAATCCTCGCGCCTGCGCGTCCCACAAGCGTTCGGCCATGCCGTCCCAGTAACGGGCGGATTGCTGCTGGGCGTGGGCCAGCCCCTGCCGAACCAGATCGCGCAACCAGCGTTCCAGCTCCTCCAGTCCGATCTCGACCTTGCGCTGCCGTTCGGCGACCCGTTTGTCCTTGGCCACCGCTCGTTTGGCCCGCCGCTCTGGATCGAGGTCGCTGTCGGCACCGGCCCTGGCGGCCTTACGGCGGGCGGCTTGCTCCCGTTTGGCCAACCATTCGCTCAACCAAGCGGGCGGCTCGCCGATGGGAACCACGTCGGGCTGGTTGGCGGCGACCAGCAACAGTCCCAGTGCGTGCTTACAAGGATATTTGCGGCTGGGGCAGGTGCATTTGAACGCGGGCTCGGTCGGATCGACGCACACCTGATAGAGGGCGCTGCCTTTACACTCACCCCACAGCGCCTGGTCGTTTTGCCCGACCGTCGGCCATTTGCCGGGCCGCGCCAAGCCCCGTGCGGCTTTCACCGAGGCGGTGTCCGGGGCAAGGGCAATGACTTGTTCGGTGGTCAGGAGAGGCATGCGGGTCGTTCTGCTTTTGGAAGCGACATTACATTATAAATGTATCATTCGAGTTGGGAACGACGGCGCGCCGTTCCTTGCCGGAGAACGCTTGCAAGCTGCTGGGAACCTATTGGGATTTGCACGCCACTCATGAAGAATCGCCGCTCACCGCCCCGCCCCCTGGAAAGCCACCATGACCGAACAGCCGCACAGCAACCGCCTCATTCACGAAACCAGCCCCTATCTGCGCCAGCATGCCCACAATCCCGTGGATTGGTATCCCTGGGGCGAGGAAGCGCTCGACCGGGCTCGCCGCGAAGGCAAGCCGATTCTGTTGTCCATCGGCTATTCGGCCTGTCACTGGTGTCACGTCATGGCCCACGAATCCTTCGAGGACGAGGCCACCGCTCAAGTGATGAACGAATTGTTCGTCAACATCAAGGTGGACCGAGAAGAGCGGCCCGACCTCGACAAAATTTACCAAACCGCCTTTCAGATGCTGCACCGGCGGGCCGGCGGCTGGCCGCTGACGATGTTTCTGACCCACGACGATCATGTACCCTTCGTCGGTGGTACCTATTTCCCCAAGACGCCCCGCCACGGGATGCCGGCCTTTACCGATATCCTGCGCCGGGTCAGCGCCCATTATCGCCAGCATCAGCCGGAACTCCGCCAACAGAACCAAGCGCTGCTGGATGCCCTGCGCGCTGAAATCACCACGCCCACCTCGACCGACGCGGCGGTGTTGAACGACGCGCCATTGCGAACGGCGCGGGACGCGCTGATCCACAGCTTCGACCCGGTGCACGGTGGCTTTGGTGGCGCCCCCAAGTTCCCGCATCCCACCAGCCTGGAACTGCTGCTGCGGCGTTGGGCCACCAGTGTCCAGGGTGGCGAACCGGACCGACTGGCGGAAACCGCCGTGCTGTCCACCCTGCAAAAAATGGCGCTGGGCGGTATTTACGATCACCTGGGTGGCGGTTTCTATCGCTATTCGGTCGATGCCGAATGGCAAATCCCGCATTTCGAGAAGATGCTGTACGACAATGGTCCGTTGTTGGCGCTGTACGCCCAGGCTTGGCAGGCGACCCAGAACCCGCTGTTCCGCGCGGCGGCCGAGGAAACCGGCGCTTGGTTGCTGCGGGAAATGCAGGACCCGGCCGGCGGCTACTACGCCACGCTCGACGCCGATTCCGAGGGCGAGGAAGGCAAATTTTACCTATGGACTCCCGACCAGGTTCGCGAGCTGCTGAGCACCGAGGAATATGTCGCCTTCGCCGTCTGTCATGGCTTGGAGCAGCCGCCCAATTTCGAGAATCACGCTTGGCATCCGCGGCGGATCGCCGAGCCGGCCGAGCTGGCCAGCCGCTTGGCGGTCATGCCGGAGCAGGTCGACGAATGGCTGGCCACCGCCCGCCGCAAGCTGTTCGAAGCCCGCTCGCAACGCATCTGGCCGGGCCGCGACGAGAAAATCCTGACCGCCTGGAACGGCCTGACGATTCGCGGCATGGCCATCGCCGGCCGCCATCTCGGGCGGACCGAGTTCGTGGCCTCGGCGGAGCGTGCCCTGGATTTCATCCGCGCCCGACTATGGCGGGACGGTCGGCTGCTGGCGGTCCACAAGGACGGTCAGGCGCGCCTGAACGCCTATCTGGACGACTACGCCTTTCTGATCGACGGCATTCTGGAATTGCTGCAATGCCGTTGGCGGGATGGCGATCTGGATTTCGCGCTGGCCTTGGCCGAGGTGCTGCTCGACCAGTTCGAGGACCGGGAAGCGGGCGGCTTCTTTTTCACCGCCGCCGACCACGAGAGCTTGATCCAACGGCCCAAGCCAGCCCATGACGACGCCTTGCCGGCTGGCAACGGTATCGCCGCGCAGGTCCTGTTGAAGCTGGGCAGTCTCACCGGACGGATGGATTATCTGGAAGCCGCCGAGCGGACCTTGCGTTGGGCTTGGCCCATGCTTGAACGGATTCCCAATGCTTGCAACGCCGTGCTGGCGGCGCTGGAGGATTTTCTCAAACCGACGCAAACGATTGTGCTACGCGGCCAACCGGAGGCGTTGGCGGAATGGTGGGAACGGTGCGCCCGGCCTTACGCCCCGCGCCGGCTGACGCTGGCCATCCCCGCCACGGCCGCCGTCCCCGCCGGCTTGCTGGCCGAACGGCGGGCGGGCGCGGCGTCGGCGACCGCCTACGTCTGCGCCGGATTGGAATGCCGGTCGCCGCTCACGACACTCGATGCCCTGGAGCGAGAGTTGGCCCAATGACCGGCATCTTCGCGCCGGACGCCGCCGTTGGAGAGAAAAGACACCCGCGCGATGGCCGGTCGCGCCTATAATTGAGGGCATGATCTTCGGATCGAAGCCAAAACCCAACTTGCTTCCTGGCGAATCCGCCGGTTTCCAAGGATGCACGCATTATAACCATGACGCTGAAGAGGGCACGTGACCATGACCGCTTATCTGTACTTCTCGCTGATTCCCGAGGCACTGATCGTATCCATGCTGCCGCCGGAACAGTTCGGGCAATACTACGCGACCGGCCACAAATACAAATCCAAGGGACAGGCGATCTTCTTCGAGGTCGATCCCGCCTTCCGCAACGAATTTTTTGATGTCGATGATGCGCTCAAGCGCTGTGTGCCGCATCCAGATGGGGCGCTGAAAAACTCGGTCTACATCTCGATCTACCGGGTGCTGGAGCACATCCCCACCAGCGCGCTGGGCAAGCTGTATCTGAGCACCGCTTACGGCCATACCCTGCCTCTGGAACGGGGCGAGATCGCGCCGCGCGAAGCGCCGACCCTGCACATGTACCAGGATCTGGCGCCGGTCAACAGCCTGGTGGTCAGCACGCAGGACCCGGTGACCTACTATCAAAGCGTCACCAGCAAGCCGGCCAAGTTCATTCGCTTCCCTGGCCTGTGTTTTGTCGAACTCGGCCTGGGCGCGCTGGCGAACGACCCCGAAAACGGGCCGGTCGGCGATCTGCCCTATTCGTTCATGCACCATCTGCGCGAGGCGCTGCTGGAACTGGAGCCCAACGCCAAGCAAACCAAGCTGGTGCATCGGGTGCATTCCCTGGAATTCCCGTACCGCATGATCAAGAGCGGTTTCTATATCGGCAACGGTGAAGATCTGGCGTTCTACCCGATGCCGTCGCACGAAGCGTTGCGCCGCGAACACAACAGCTGGTGGCGTTCGGCCAACCTGTAAACGGACCGCCGCCGCCGGGATTCCCGGCGGCGGCCCATCAAGCGCTAGCCCGCTGGCCGGCTAATGTTGCAGGTCCAGGCCGAGTCGCGGGCAGTAGGCCACCAGCTCCGTCAGCGGACGCGGTTTACCCACCCCATAGCCTTGGGCATAGTTCACGCCGATGGCGCGCAACTTGGCCAGAATCTGGTCGTTTTCCACGAACTCGGCGATGGTTTCCATGCTCATCACATGACCGACATCGTTGATGGAACTCACCATGGCCAGGGATACCGGATCGTTGGCGATGTCTTCCACGAAGACGCCATCGATCTTGAGAAAATCCACCGGGAGTTTCTTGAGATAGGCAAAGGACGACAGACCGCTGCCAAAGTCGTCGAGCGCGAAGCGGCAACCGATGCGCTTAAGGGTGCCGATGAAATGCAGTGCGTTGTTGAAGTTGGCGATCGCGGCGGTTTCGGTCACCTCGAAGCAGAGCCTGCCGCTCAGGCTCCGTTGGTGCGTTAAGCGCTCCACCAGATAGTCCAGCAACGAAACGTCGCCCAGGGAAAGACCGGACAGATTGATCGAACATAGCGACAGGTTCCTGAGATGATCGGGATTGTCGGATAACCAATCCAACGCCGTGCTCACCACCCAGCGATCCAGCTTGACGGCCAGATGATAATGCTCCGCGGCTGGCAGGAAATTACCCGGCGGCACCAGTTGACCGCTCTCATCCTCCATGCGCAGCAGCAATTCGTAGTGATGACCTTCGAGCCGGCCCAGGATGGGCACGATCGGCTGAAAGGCGAGTTGAAAGCGGTTCTCTTCCAGCGCTTGGTTGATGCGCGCCACCCAGCTCATTTCACCCTGGCGGCGGGAAAGCGCGATATCGTTTTCGGTATAAAGGTGCGCGCGGTTGCGACCAGCGTCCTTGGCGGCATAACAAGCGCTGTCGGCGGCGCTGAGCACGCTGTCGGAACTTTCGCTGTCGGCGGTGATCGCCACCACGCCGATGCTCGCCCCCACATGGAATGCCTTGTCGCCCCAGGCAAAGCGAAAATCGCTGACCGCGCCGCACAGCGAATTGGCCACCCGCATGGCGTCTTGCAGCGAACAGTACTCCATGAGTACGCCGAATTCGTCGCCCCCCAGTCGCGCCAGCATGTCCTGCCTGCGTACTCGCGCCTGCAGGATGCGTGAAAGCTGGAGCAGCAGGGCATCGCCGGCCATGTGTCCGCAAGTGTCGTTGATGATCTTGAACTGGTCCAGATCGATGTAGAACAGGGCATGCTCGATATTCTGCACGCGGGCGGATTCCAAGGCTTGCAGCAAGCGCCGCTCGAACGCGCGGCGATTGGGTAATTCGGTGAGCGAGTCGTGGTTGGCCTGATGACTGAGCTGCTCGGAAAGCAGTTGCGCTTCGGTGTTGTCCAGCCACGAACCCACCAATTCCACGGGATGGCCTTCGCCATCGCAAATCAGACGCACGGTATCCCGAATCCAGCGCCAGCTGCCATCGCGGTGGCGTAAGCGGTAATCGCAACTGGTCGGGACGTACTCATCCTCGCAGCTCTGGCTGCGCTTGAAACGCAAGCGATCCATCGGATGCACCAGATGTTCCCACAGGTGCTCGTCGGCCAGCAGATCTTCCGCCCGATAGCCCAGTAAATCGTTGACGTTGGAACTGATGAAGTTGAGCGGCCGACTGGAGTACGGATCGCGAGAGTAAATGACCGCTGGACTGGCGCTGACCACATGCTCCAAACGGGCGCTCGCTTGGCGCAAGGCTTCCTCGGCCCGCCGGCGGCTCGTGACATCGCGAGCCACCAGGTAACTACCGGTGAAGCGGGATTCCGAACCGTTTCCCGAAATGATCGGAACAGCGGTCACCTCGGCGACCATAAAGAGATCCAAGGTCGGGCGGTCGTGGTGGAAAGCCTCTTGGTGGAGGAAACGCCACTCCGCAAGTTGGGGTTCCGTCGCTCCCGCGGCCAAGCGGCGCAATAGGGTCGCCACCTTGTCCCGATCTCGCGGAGCCACCAAACAAGCCAGAGGTTGCCGCACCAACGCATCGACTTCGAAACCGAGCAGCACTTCCACTCGCTTGTTGAGATAGGAGAAGCGCCCCTCCACGTCCAACATGAAAATGAGATCGGGAGAATTGTCGACCAGGAAGCGGTGCAGACGTTCGGATACCTCGACGCGGTCGCGCATCAATCGGTTGGCCCGCTCCAATTGCAGCTTGCGAGTCGCGTTGGCCATGCTGGCCAGTAATTCATCCGGACCGAACGGTTTGCGCAGGTAATCGATGGCGCCCCGACGCATGGCGGCGGTTGCCTCGACCACCGAGGTGGTACCGCTGATCACGATCACCGCCATGTCCAGGCGGTGTTCGATCGTGAAATCCAATACCGCCGCGCCACCGATTCCCGGCATCCCCAAATCCAGCACCAGCAAGTCGTAGCGATTCTCGGCCAGCTGTTTCAAGGCCGCCGCGCCGCTGACGGCCACCGCAACGACATAACCATGGGTTTCGAGCAGCTGTTCGAGACTGGTCAGAAGACCAAGTTCATCGTCCACGACGAGCACTGAAAACGGTTTGCCGGGTTCCCTTTCGTCACTATCGGCGCTGTTCAACAAGTCAATCAAAGCAGCACTCCCGGCGCCTCTGTGGGCACTTGTGTGGGGATTGGAATGGAAGCTATCTGGCAACAAGGTCAGAGTCGGCTTTAATATTCTTCACAGCACACAATCACCAGTATGCGATCAACGGTCGTGCAACCCCCCTCAAAATCAGGTTACACCAAAACGCAATAATTGTATCCCGCCGGAATCGATGAATGGAATCGCGTGAGGCACCATGGATGGACAGAATGTGCGGAAACTCAATCACATTGTTTCAAAATTTAACATATGTCAACTTGTCGGCAACAACACTATAAACATGGAGCCACCCCCACTGTTCGGGCGGCAGAGGGCTTGCCCACCCAATTCCTCGGCCAAGCTCTTGACGATCGCAAGACCCAGCCCGGCATGCCCACCGCCTTTCGTGCTGACGGTGGGCTGAAACAACTTGGCGCGCAAATGATCGGGCAGACCTGGACCATTGTCGGCGACCGCCATTTCCACGTACTGACGCCCGTGCAGGTTGATCCGATCCTGGGTGGATACGGTAATCGCTCCACCTGGTCCCAACGCTTCGGCGGCATTTCGGACCAGGTTGAGCAGCATCTGCCGGATGGCGTCGCGGCCACGCGGCAACACGAGGGGAACATCCGCCAGATTCAGCTTCAGGCTAATACCATGTGGCCGGCATAGGGCGTCGTCCAATACCCGCGCCAGGTCCTGAACGATCTTAGTCAGGTTGACATCGGCGTCATCCAGTCCGCCGCCGACCGGCTCGGACAGGCGCAGCAGAATGCGACCGATCCTTTCCATCTCCTCTTGCAGTACTGTCAATTCATCGCGGGTAACCTGCTTCTCCAGCTTGGTCGCAAGCAAAGCCAAGTAGTTACGCATGATCGTGAGAGGGTTGGAAACTTCGTGCAGCGCGGCGCGCAAATGTTGCCGCTCCAACAGACGCTGATCATCCTGAGCACGCTGTCGATTCATTTCACGTTGTCGCAACTGCTCGAGTTCGGTGGCCGCGGTGACCGCGAATAACCGGAGTAAGCGAGCGCGGGCTTGCAGGCGCGGGAGTTGTTGATGCGAAATCCCCATGGCCAGCACACCCAGCGAGCGGCCGGCGACCGACAATGGCAGGCACAAGGTTCCCGCCGTTTCCCACAGCCGGCTCAACTGGCGGTCGACTACCCCGGCGGGTACTTCCACGTCCAGGGAGTGGCTGATTCGCTGCTCCCGCCATGCCCGGTTGACCGCGTTGGCGGCTCCGTCGGGATCGACGACGATCTCGCGCAGCAGATCTTCGGATGGACTGCCCCGCAGCATTCCGGTTCGCGGGTCCCGCAGGAAAAGGTGGTTCTCGGTCACATCGAACAGGATCGCCGCGCAGCGCGAGATCGCTCGCAACAGCGCCGGTTCGTCACCGGCACCGTGCATTTCGCCCCGTATCTCGCTCATCAGGGCATGTTCGTGGACCGCCTGTCCCAATCGATCCTGGGCGACCATGGCTTCCAGCAAAACCGACTGATCGTCGGCATGCTCAAGCTGGCCGCTCGCTCCGTCATTCGGGATTCGCTCGCGGGCCGCCTGAGCGAATGAAATTTCGCCCGAGACTTCGGTCGCCTTGCGTCGGCCACCGGTCGCCGACAGATCGATCCCCAGATCGGCGGCCAGATTAATGACTTCGCGTTCCGCCTCGAAACGCGCTTGGCGCAACAAGCTCCGGTTCAAACCCAGCAAACCATCCGCCCGAGCAAACGCTTCTTCCGGGGGATCTTCCGTCTGGCTCAAGGTGTTGGCCACATGAAGCAGGCGTGACAACGGATGGGCGCCGCGCAGATCGTCCGCATCCATATGATGGAAGCGGATGGCGTCCGCGAAAAACGAGCGTAACCGCCAAGATTCCACCAGGGCCGCGCCCAACTCGCAGTGATCTGTATTGAACAAGCGCTGTTCCAACTCCGGTATCTCGCGCGGCGAGCGGGCGAGATGGCGGATCTCCTGCATGGCCGTAAACGCCTTACCGTGGTGAACACCGATGACCAGTTTGCCTAGATCGTGCAGCAGTCCACACAAATAGGCTTCCTCGGGTTCCGAATAATCGATGATGACCGCCAAGCGTCGAGCCAGATGAGCGCAGGTTAGGGAATGAAGCCAGAATTGATCTAGCGCCGATGCGGAGATATCGCGCAAGGGTGTAAGCGATTGCTGGATCGCGGTCGTGGCAATGACGCTTCTGGCGGTTTCCTCGCCTAGCACCGCAAGCACGGACTCCAGACTCGCCTGGCGCGACATCCCATCACGGCACGCGGCCGAATTCGCCACCGTCAGCATGCGCGCGCTCAGAATTGCATCGTAACCGGTCAGCCGAGCCAGTTTCCGGATGCCGGTCTCCGCGCTCTCGAAAGTGTCCAGCAGCTCTCCCACGACAGCCGGCAAGACCGGCAACACCAGCAGATCGGTGCTATCGAAGAGAAGATGGGAAGCAACGGCTGCTGGCATGGTTTGTGACTTCCTTTATTTTGAGTATTTCTCGTATATAGTGTCAAAAATTCAGTTACTAAAACTTCTTGCTTAAATATAAATGTACTTTTATGATTCATTTTAAATAGAATAAGCATAAATCTTGCCATTATGTCTATTGAATAATAATTAAATAAGCTATTATTTTTATTAAAATAAAAAAATAATATACCCTCACACGATCTCTATTGATCAATAAAACAATAGTTATGTCATACACAAAAGACATAAGCATACAATAAGCGACTATAGCACGGTCCAAATCGGGTCAAAGTGAGCCGATGGAATGGGAAGGCAGAAAGAGAGGTGATGGACGGAAGCACTTGCGGCGTTCCCCTGAGCGAAGCGCAAGCGTTTCAGCACACGGGGTCTTGCGTGAGGTCAAGGCGTCGAAGCGAAAACAGAGTCAGACACGGAGAAACGCTCGCCACCGGAGGGGTCGGATCGGATGGAGAGCCGGTTGGCGGATAGGAGCGCGCGAACAGCGCTGATTGGCGAGGTGCTCGGCTTTGATAATCAGCCTGATTTTACATGGGTTTTATCGAAAGCCGGGCAACGCGGGGTTGCAGTGGGCGCGGAGATGCCGATCATCATCGCAAATCATCCGCGTGGCCAATCATCGGCATGATCGGTCCATAGTCGCCCCACACGCTCAATAATCAGGGGCGTAATCGTCTGGATCACCACTGTCGTAGGCGGGCGGAGAATCGTAATAATCCGGGGCGGAGGGACGATAACGGTTGGGAGGCGGTGGCGCAAAACCGGCATCGTTATCGTAATATCCTTGATACGATTGCAGATACTGAATTTGCTGGTCGCGGTAATCCATCTGGCCGCCGATCGCGCTGCCCACCAACGCGCCGGCCACGCCACCGACCACGGCGCCATCGTGACGATCGATCTGATGGCCGATGACCGCGCCCGCCGTCGCGCCCACCAATGCGCCATTCTGGGCGTGGTAATACGGCGCGCCCGGTGGGGCGCACCCCGCGTTCAGCCCCACGGTCGCTATCAGAATGGCGATCTTGAGTGGCGCGCGCATGCAGGTTCTCCAAAACGACAAGATGGGGTAGAAAAAAAAGACGGCGGTCACCGTCGTAAAGTCATGACCAGCGATACCGCCGTCACAAGCACCCACATTCACCCACACTGAGTGGAGAACAGTATCTTCCCGATAACATGAATATTGCCTGAACCTCATGTTGCCCGATGCGAACATGCGGATCTCGCGTCTGACAGTCAGAGCGCGGCTTGCGAGTGGGCGTCCGTGGTCAATCGCGCCAGCAGTTCCCGCCCGACCACCGCCGCCCGCCAACCGTGGAGCAACGGCGAATCTTCGCCCAGCAACAATTTTTCCACATGCCACCGGTCGGCGAGATTCTGCGATGGAATGCGATAGCGATCCGCGCGAGCGGCAATCAGGCCCAACATTTCGTCCACCTTCGCGGCCTGCTCGGGCGGAAAATGAGGCCGGGAGATTCGAGCCGGCCATTGTTCCGCGGGTTCGGCGCGGGCGGCGGCGATTCGCGCCAGCAGGGTTTCACCCTGTCGTTGCACGGTGGTCGCCGGCAGGCCGCGAATACGCGACAGTTCGTTCAGGGTCTTCGGCATTCGCCGGGCCAGTTCGAGCAGCGGCGCATCATCGAGAATCCAACGGCGCGGCCGATCGTGGGTGCTGGCCTGCTCCTCGCGCCAAGCGGCCAGCGCCCGTAACACCGCCCGCTGCGCACCGCGCAATCGATTGTGCTCCCGAACCCGCCGCCAGGCTTCCCACGGTTGCGATCGGTAACGATCAGGGGCGGCCAGCGCGGCGAAGTCCTCGGCCAGCGCGTCCAGCCAGCCACGCGCCGCCAGCGCCGCCTGTTGCCGCGGGTACAACTCCCGCAGATAACGTACGTCGGCGGCGGCATAAGCCAGCCATTCCGGCGCTAGCGGTCGGTGGCGCCAGTCGGCCCGAGTATGGGTCTTGTCCAGTTCCACGCCGAGCAGTTGTTGCACCAGGGCCGCATAGCCGATTTGGCCACCATGCCCCAGCACCAGCGCCGCCAGTTGGGTATCGAACACGGGCGTCGGCACCGAGCCGCGCAGATGATAAAAGATTTCCAGATCCTGCTGTGCGGCGTGCAGCACCTTGGTCACCGCCGGGTCGTGGAGCAGGTCCAGCAACGGGTCCAGGGAGGGCAGCGCCAGCGGGTCGATACAGGCCACCCGGTCGGTGCTAGCGATCTGGATCAGACAAAGCTGGGGGTAATAGGTCTGCTCGCGGATGAATTCGGTATCCAGCGCCAGCCAGGACACGCCGCGCAGGTCGGCGCAGAAATCGGTCAACGCCGGCTGATCGACGATATAGAGCAGGTCGTTCATGAACGCCGCCAAGCGCCGGACCGGCCGCCGGTCTTTTCCAACAGGCGAATATCGGTCAGGGTCATGCCGCGATCCACCGCCTTGCACATGTCGTAGATCGTCAGCAGCGCGACTTGCACCGCGGTCAGGGCCTCCATCTCCACCCCGGTGGAACCCCGGGTTTCCACGGTTGCTTGGCAGCGCACGGCGTTGCGTTCCGGCAGGGGCCGTAAATCCACCGTCACCCGGGTCAGGGCCAGCGGATGACAGAGCGGGATCAGCTCGGCGGTACGCTTGGCACCCATGATACCGGCGACGCGCGCCACGCCCAACACATCACCCTTGGCGTGCTCGCCCGCGATAATGCGTTCCAAGGTCGCCGATTGCATCAAGATACAGCCCTCGGCGACCGCAGTCCGATGGGTGATGGCCTTGTCGCCGACATCCACCATGTGGACTTCGCCGGCGGCGTTGAAATGCGTCAGGGACATGGCGGGGGAAGGGAGAAGCGGTAGCGGAGAAAGCTATGGAGCGAGGATGGCTCCTCGCCCCTCATCGAAGACATTGCGGGGAAACGGGCTTCCCACCCGCTGCAACACGAGCGGGAAGCCCGTGTTGCATCCTTACATGGTCGCCAGCAACGGCACGATCAGCAACGCGACGATGTTGATGATCTTGATCAGCGGGTTGACCGCCGGACCGGCGGTATCCTTGTAGGGATCGCCGACGGTGTCGCCGGTGACCGAGGCTTTGTGCGCCTCGGAACCCTTGCCGCC
The DNA here is from genome assembly GCA_020445045.1 of Candidatus Competibacteraceae bacterium. Classification (GTDB taxonomy): domain Bacteria; phylum Pseudomonadota; class Gammaproteobacteria; order Competibacterales; family Competibacteraceae; genus Competibacter. The sequence goes on along the minus strand of JAGRHI010000193.1, from coordinate 549 downwards.
GAAGTTGCCATCTTCGATGTATTTCTTGGCGTTGTCCCAGGCGCCGCCACCCGCGGTCATGGAAATCGCCACGAACAGCCCGGTAATGATCGTCCCCATGAGCAGACCACCCAAGGCTTTCGGGCCGGCCTCTGGACCCATCAGCCAAGCCATGCCGAACGCCACCACGATCGGCGTCAATACCGGTAACAGTGACGGCACGATCATCTCCTTGATCGCCGACTTGGTCAGCAAATCGACGGCCCGCGAATAATCCGGCTTGGTCGTGCCTTCCATAATGCCGGCGATTTCCTGGAATTGCCGGCGCACTTCCATCACCACACTGCCTGCGGCGCGACCGACCGCTTCCATCGCCATCGCGCCGAACAGGAACGGGATCATGCCGCCGATGAACAGCCCGATGATCACCACCGGATCGGTCAGCTCGAAATTGACCTTGATATGCGCCAGCGCCAGCTTATGCTCGAAGTCGGCGAACAGCACCAGCGCCGCCAACGCCGCCGAGCCGATGGCATAACCCTTGGTCACGGCCTTGGTGGTGTTGCCCAC
>JAGRHI010000192.1:13868-14883 GCA_020445045.1 Candidatus Competibacteraceae bacterium | reverse complement strand
CTTATGAGCGACTGGTGGCGCTGGGCTATCTGGAGTCGCGGCGCGGGTCCGGTTTCTATGTCCGCGAGCGCCGCGCCCTGACCGCGCCGCCGATCGCCGATCCGCCGTCGCCGCCGGCTCTCGACGTGGTTTGGCTGGTGCGGGCCATGTTTCAGGATCTGCCGCCGGAACGGATGCCCGGATCGGGTTTGTTGCCGCCAGACTGGCTGGACAGCGCGCTGCTCGGGCGCGGATTGCGGGCAATGACGCGGGGAGATGGCGCGTCGCTACTCGGTTATGGCGAGCCTCAGGGTTATGCGCCGCTGCGGAAGCAATTGCAGGTCAAACTGGCCGAAATCGAGATCGCCGCCGCGCCGGAGCAGATCGTCCTCACCGTTGGAATCACCCAAGCGCTGGATCTGATCGCCCGCCAGTTTCTGCGGCCGGGTGATGCGGTGCTGGTGGACGATCCCGGTTGGTTTCTGATGTTCGGCATGTTCGCCGCGCTCGGCGCCCGCCCCATCGGCGTTCCACGCCAGAGTGATGGCCCGGATCTGGCGGTGCTTGAGCAACTCTTGCGGGAACATCGGCCACCGCTGTATGTGACGACTTCGGTCCTGCACAATCCGACCGGAACCTCACTGACTTCGGCCAAGGCGTTTCAGATACTGCGCCTGGCCGAGCAGTATGGCGTCCTGCTGGTCGAGGACGATATTTACGCCGATTTTTGCGAGGCGCCGGCGGTGCGGTTGGCGGCGCTCGATCAACTGCGGCGGGTGATCTACGTCGGCAGTTTTTCCAAGACCGTGGCCGCCAATCTGCGGGTCGGGTTCATCGCTAGCGAACGAGAACTGGCGCGAACACTGGCCGACCGCAAGCTGCTGGCGGCTTTGACCACCCCGGAACTGGGCGAGCGGGTGATGCATCAGGTGTTGGCGGAGGGACATTACCGCAAGCATGTCGAACGCTTGCGCAGGCGGTTGGCGGCGCGGCGCGAACCGGTGTTAAGCCGATTGGAGCAGTTGGGTTTGCGGGT
>JAGRHI010000192.1:5167-13851 GCA_020445045.1 Candidatus Competibacteraceae bacterium | reverse complement strand
AGGGCGGCATGTTTGCCTGGCTGGACGCGGGCCGTGACAGTCACGTTCTGGCCGCCCGCGCCTACGAGCAACGGTGGTTGCTGGCGCCGGGCAGCCTGTTCTCGCCCGGTCAACTGCCCTCGTCGTGGCTACGCTTCAACTTGGCGTCCTCCAGCCACCCGGATCTGTTGCGCTTCCTGGAACAGGCGCTGGCTGGGTGATTCTTGTCCGGCTGGCGGCGGCTGATTTCATGCACTGGGTAGCATCGCCTGCCCGCAACGCTTTCCGTCATCGGCACGCATCTGGCCTCCCGGCGGTTGCACTGCACCCGATTACCTATAACTTAACCGTCACTGGTATATTCGGCACGGTCGGTCTCCAAGCGCAATGGCAAACACTCTGAATTTTTTGCGGGCTACCCAACTCATCGCAATCTCATAAAATAGTATATATATACAATATATTATGCGTTGTTGGTAAACGAGTGGGTTCTAGGTGTGGCAGGAAGGAACAGTGTGTCAGTCAGGGCGGCGGGATATACGCTGCTCTGACCGACGGACGTATTCAAGCCGCATTCTTGTGCCATTCAAACTGTTGGAATGGCCTATCCACCGGCGTGTCAGCCAGATGGTTGGTGTAGTTCGACATCACCTTCTGAGAGACGCCGAGGATAACCTCCAGAATCTGGCGTTTGGTGAAACCGGCATCCAGAAACGCCTGCACCGCGTCGTCATCCACGTTGCCACGATTACGCACCATACTGAGGGTGAAGGTACGCAGTGCTTCCAGTCGGGCATTGGGCAAGGGCATTGCATTGCGCAGCGCATCGGTAATGGTATCGTCCACGCCCATACTTTTAGCGATGCCGGTATGGGCAGGAACGCAGTAGTGGCAGACATGCTCCACGTTGACCGATTGCCAGATCACGGTGAGCTCGTCCTTGTCAAAGCTGGAGTTCACAAAAAGTTCGTGAACCGTCTTGTAGGCCTCCAGAAGCCCCGGCGCCTCGGCCATGATCGCGTGGAGGCTCGGTATCATTCCGTAGGTTTTTTTCGAGTTGGCGAGCAGCGATTTGCTGTTTTCAGGCGCGCTGTCTTCGGTGTGCAAAGTGAATTCAGTCATTAGAACTCTCCATTGAGGTGGGGTGATCCGATCAGCCTGCTTTGTTTATACCGACCGATATAGACTATCCTTGTTTATAACGATCGGTCAACATAATTTTTTATGTTTTTTCTGAATAAGCCATCCATAAACACACACGAATATACTTTAACTATTTGTTATATATAAATTATTTATGCAACAGGGACTACAAGGTAACTTGCTCGTATCGAGTTAAATGAATTTTATTTATAACTATTGGTCTAAATTATGCTATAAATAAATCAAGTGTCATGAACAAGAGAAAGAGAAAGGTCGAACATGCCCTGGGAAAAGTCATTTGATGAAGAATCGGCCCTTGAAAAGGCCATGCAGGTGTTTTGGGAAAAGGGTTTTGAATCTGCGTCCATCGCGGACTTGCTTGCGGGGATGGGACTGAATAGAGGCAGTCTCTACAACGCCTTTGGTGGTAAACAGCCGTTGTTCGTCAAAGCGCTGCTGAAGTATGACCAGGAACGTCAGACCTTGCTGGCCAAGCTGGAAGCTTTAGACAATCCCAAAAAGGCCATCGCCACGTTTTTCGATACCATCGTGGCCTTAACCGTGGCTGACCAGGATCATAAAGGCTGTTTTTTGATCAATACCGCCTTGGAGATCGCCACTCACGATGAACAAGTGAATAAAATCGTCAGAAATGGTTTAAGAGAGATTGAAGCGTTTTTTCGACGCGGTATTGAAGTGGGTCAGGCTCGCGGTGACATGCCAAAAAAATTCGATCCAGAAGCCACGGCTAAAGCACTATTGGCATTGATTGTCGCCATTCGGGTGCTGGGTCGGGGTGTGTTTGCGGAAGCTGCGCTTCGCACGATAGCCGATGAAGCTAAGCGACTGATTTCTTGAACCACGCAGATAGCTCTTGACCGCCTGCCACGTCGGAGAACGAGTGCCGGGTCGATTCGCTTTCCCAGCTCTTTTGGACAGGACCGCCCCGGCTCCGTGGCGTCGCCCACCGATCCGCCGCGCCTGTTCATCTTGACCATGGACCCGCGCCATGTCGTGGGCCAAGATCGCGGCCCGGCCTACTCCGAGCGGAGGAACGTCGTCATTGTTCCTGACACGTCTGAGGCGCATCAGGCCCGCTTGCCGAAGCGGTAGTGCGACACGCCCCATTGCTCACCGTGGCGATCGCCGAACAACTCGGCGCGGACCATGAAAAACACCCGCCAACGCTGAAAGTAACGTTCCGCCTGTTCGGGACCATGGCTCTCCCGGAACAGCTTCATGATTTCGGTTCGCCGCCGGTCCTGATTGGCCAGCCAGGCTTCCAGGGTGCGTTGGTAGTGACAGCCATCGAAATGCCATTGCGCTTCCAGTTTCAGATCATCCCGCAAGGACGGTGATAGATCGCGCGAGGGCGTCGACCCATTGCTGAAGAAATGCCCTATCCACTGGCCGATGTCTTCGTTCTCGCACGGCTCGCTCAAGTGCCAGTGGCTGGAAACATGCGCGAACAGCTTGCCGCCCGGTTTCAGCCAACCGTGAATCCGGGCCATCAGCGCCTGATCATTGCACGTGGGCTCGAACAGGTCCACCGCTACCACCCGGTCGAAACGGCGATCGGTGTGGAAATCGTTCATGTCGACGGTGACAACCTGAACATTGTCGAAACCGCGTTCCCGGCAGCGAGTCTCGATGAATGCCCGTTGCGAGCGGAAGTTGGACACCGCCACGATCCGCGAGTTGGGATAAAACTCCGCCATCCACAGCGTCAGCGAACCCCAGCCACAACCCAACTCCAGGATGTCCTGATCGAAACCCAGTTCGGCGCGTTCGCAGCTCAGGGCCAGCATCGCCGCCTCGGCGGTTTCCAGATCCTTCACTTCCTCGGGCCACCAGCAAGCACTGTATTTCAGCCGAGGTCCCAGCACCTGTTGGAAAAAGCCGGCGGGCGGTTCGCAATGCCGCTGCTGGGCCACCGCCGCATGGGGGGCGATGGGACTGTCGCGCAGTTCCAGGATCAGCGGCGCCAGGTTCGCGTCACGGGCTTGCGGGTCGTGACCGTTTCCGGCGGGCAGGCGCTTGACCAGCAGCCGGCGAATGCCGATCCGGGTCAGCCAGTCGGGAAGGTAACCCCGTTCCATCAGGGCAATCGCGGTGTCGAGCATCGAGGTTCTCCTTTTTGGGAAACCAAGGGATAAAAGCGTGGTCATCGTCGCCGTGGCTGGCCAGCGCCGGTCGTTCGGCGGGAAACAGCGGACAAACGCACTTCCCGCTGTCGGCGTGGTCTTGTTGAACAATCGCCTGCCGCAATGTCCCTGGAGCCGCCATGCTACGTACCACCGTCATCGTTTGCGGAGTTCTGCTCGGCCTGTTGGTGGCCGCCATTCTGATCGCCAGCGGCCACGGCAACATATTGGCGGGCTTGTGCCACCTGATCGCCAATCCGTGGGGAGTGGTGACACTGCTGGATCTGGGGGTCGGTCTGCTGTTCGTCGCGGTTTGGCTGGCACTGGTGGAACCCAACCCGCGACGGGCGGCGGCGTGGATTATCGCGCTATTGCTGCTCGGCAACGTGGTCACGCTGGTTTATCTGCTCTCGCGGACTTGCCGGGCGCGGCAGTTGCGCGATCTGTTTCTGCCACCTCGTTCCAGCGATTGGCGATGATGGGCGGCAGCGGCATGGTCAGGGTCTGGACGCCGGCCACCGCCAGGCGGGTGACGCCCGTCAGCCGCCTGATCGTCGCGATCGCGGCAGGTACTACAGGTTGCTGTTGATCACCAGCGTTGCGCCGGTCATGCAGCCGGATTCACTCAGATCGCACAGGAAGGCGATCACCTTGGCCACGTCGGCGGGACCGGTGCGGGTACGCAGATGCGGCGCGGCCTGGCGCAGCATGGTGGTGTCCACCGCGCCCGGCGCCACGCCATTGACCCGGATGTTGCGTTCCCGGCCTTCCGCCGCCAACGCCTCGGTCAGACCGGTCAGGGCGAACTTGCTGACGGTGTAGGCGGCGTAGCCGGGAAACTTTTCGGTGCCCGGCACCCCGCCGAGCGAAGAGACGTTGACGATAGCGCCGCCGTCGCCCATCAGCCGGAACGCTCCCCGCGCGCACAGCGCCGCCCCCCGCAGGTTGACCGCCATGACCTGATCCCAGTCCGCCATGGCCATGTCGGCGAAGGGGCCGCCGAGCAGGACGGCGGCGTTGTTGACCAGAATGTCCAGCCGGCCGAACGCGGCGGCGATGCCCGCGAACGCGGCGTCCACCTCGGTTTCGTCGGCGACATCCAGCTCGATGGCGGAGGCGCTCAGGCCGGTGGTTTGGATCTCGGCCACCGTGGCGCTCAGTTCCGACTCGGTGCGGCTGGCGACGATGACGTGAGCGCCCCGGCGCGCCAGCGCTTGCGCCGTCGCCGCGCCGATGCCTCGACCGCCGCCGGTGATGAGAGCGATCTGGTTGCGCAGGGATAATGAAGTGGGGGCGGTGCTCATGGCGATCTCCAGCTTCAGCGGCCGAACCGGACCGTGTAAGTGGCCCCTTGGCCACGCGATTCGTCGATCCGCAGGCCAGCGGCGGCGACCCGTTCCCGCCAGGGCACCGAACGATCGCGGGTCAGCTCGGCCCAGAAAAGCTCGAACAATGCTCGGGCCAGGTTCTCGGCGGTCACGTTGTCCATGTCCAGCACCGCCACTTCGTCGGCGGGCAGCACGTAGCGCTTGCCGCACAGCCGGCAGGCATACTCGCCCTCGGCGGCGGGCAAGGGCTCCAGCCAAGGGTTGCCGCCGGCAATCAGCACCTTTTCATCCCACTGGTCGCAAACGGTTCGCAACGCTTTTTTGAAGACCTCGTAGCTGAGCATGCGCGCCAGCGCCGGGGAGTCTTGTAATTCCACCGTCAGTTCCACCTGATAGTTATGGCCGTGCAGACCTTCCTTGCGGCCGTCCGGGAACACGGTCATGTGCGCCGCGGAAAATTTGAGGTTGTCCTTGCGGATATGAATCGTCCAGCTCCGCTGTCCATCCTGCCCGATCATACTGTTGCTCCGGTTGGGTCCATCGGTTCCGCCGTCAGGGCGCGCAACCAGTCCGCCAGCGCCGCGCCGTCAGTGCATCAGGGTATAACGGCTTTCCACCAGCGCCGACACGCCGCGGCCCGATCGATCCAGGCGCTCGACCCGTTCCGCCGCCGCGCACGGCCCGTCCAGATCGTCCGGTTGTGCCAGCCAGGTTTCTCCATGGGGTACCGGCGTGGCGACATGTTCAGGAATCCGCCGTGGTGGACGGGTGCGCCGGGGTGGCGGCGATTCAAGTCTTCCCAGTATGCCGGTTCTCGCATGACGCCGGATACCGTGACCGCCTGGTTGGCGCGAGCGGCGCAGGCGAACACGTCGTCCAACCTCATTTCGGCGCGCTGCGTCCCCGTTAGCACGGCGAGCGGCTGAGGTGGGCATTGTGGCGGTGGCGGGCGAAAGCCAGGCCCGGCGGAATCAATGGGATCGAATGGCTTCCGTTCGTCGCGGCTTGTTTCACAAGTGTAGCTGGCGGTGGTGTTCGGCGGTCCGCGCCGCCGATGGGTTGAGCCGGGAGTCGATGAACGGGCGGCCGCCCGAACAGTCTGTGTGGATAACAAGTGTCAGCGGGAGCGGGTTGACGTGCGGACGATCAAATACGGTCTAGCCGGATGGTTGCTGGTGACGGCGCTGGCCGGATGTGCCGTCCAACCTCTCTTGTCGCCGCCGACCGATCCCGCCATCGACCATTGTCTAACATTATACGCCGCGCTGGATGCGGCGGTGGCCGGGTGGGGAACGACGCCTTCGTCGCCCGCGCGGATTGCCGGGTTTCCCTATCTGCGGGTGGATCGGTTTCTGGCCGGCTATCGTACCCAACCGTTAAACCCGGTGGAAACCGCCGCCTGGCTGACCCGGCTTGGCGAGCTGGACCGGGAAGCGCGACGAGTCGAGTGGGATTCGTTGCCGGTGGCGCTGAAAGCGGATTTGCAGCGCCGGTACGCGCCCATCGACGGGCTGCCTTCCGCCCTGGCAGGGTGTGCTGGCCGGCTCCAGCGCTGGGATGTGGCCGACCCTGGTCGGTTGGCGCTCATCCGGGCGCGGGCGCGGGTTCCTGGCGAATATCGGACCGTGAATCAGGTGCTCGGCCTTTATCCGTTGACGCTGTTGCCGGTCGATTACGGTGTGTTCCACTATCAGGAAGAAACCCGCGCGACCTTTGCCCGGCCGCTGGCGGCGCTACCGGTTCGGGGAGAACCGCGCCGTTACGGACCGCCGCCGGTCGCGCCGCCCGTTGTCGATTTTGCCACGATCCCTCGCGACGCCCTGGGGATTCCCGAACCGAATACCGCACAGTTGGCGGCGCTGTTCGCGAGCCATGCGCCGATTTGGGAGATCGATACGGCCAGCGGGGCCGACCAACCCGGCGCGCCATACTGGCGGGCGGATGGGGTACCGACGGTCGATCCCGCCGAGCCGGTGGTTTACCGTTATGTTTCCCATGCCCGCTGGCGGGGCGAACCGTTGTTGCAATTGAACTATCTGATCTGGTTCGCTGCCCGACCCAGGCGCGGCGTGTTCGATCTTCTCGGTGGGCCGCTGGACGGGTTGTTGTGGCGGGTGACGCTGGATCGCGCCGGTCACCCGCTACTGTATGACAGCATTCACCCCTGCGGATGTTATCACCAGCTTTTTCCCGGCCCGGTCCTGCGCTTGCGGCCGGAAACGGCTCAGTGGGCCGAGCCGCCGCTGGTGCCGCAAGCGGCGCCAAGCATCGGCATGGGCGAGCGCGCCGTGCTCCGCTTGGCATCCGGCACGCATGCTCTGCAACGGGTTTACGCCAGCCGGCCGGGGGCGGTGCTCGCCTTGGCGTGGCGGGATTACGCGGCCTTGTATGCCATTCCGGTGGTGGGCGATGGACGCCGCGGCCTGTTTGGGTCGGATGGGTTGGTGGCGGGCAGCGAGCGAGCCGAGCGTTGGTTGTTGTGGCCGATGGGTGTGCCGTCGCCGGGAGCGATGCGCGAGCGGGGCCGTCACGCCATTGCTTTCGTCGGTCGGCGTCATTTCGACGATGCGGATTTGCTGGACCGGTTGTTCGAGCCGGCGGAGGAGGAGCGATGAGAGGCAAAATCATGTTAGGCGCGGCGCTGTTGGTGTTGGTCGCCGGGGCGGGCGCGGCGGATGAGACGCTATCGGTCGGCCGGTTTTCCGCCGGCGATCTGACCGGTTGGCAACCCAAATCCTTCCAGGGTGAAACCCGCTACACCTTCGACGGGAAAAGCGGCCGGCGGGCGCTGTTCGCCGACAGCCGAGGGGCGGCGTCGGGGTTATACCGGGAAATCCGGGTGGATTTGCGGCGCACCCCCTTCCTGAATTGGTCGTGGCGGGTGGATCGGGTGCTGGAGGGAGTGGACGAGCGCGGCAAGGCTGGCGACGATTATCCGGCGCGCGTGTACGTGGTGGCATCCGGCGGGGTGGCGTTCTGGAAGACGCGCTCGCTGGTGTATGTTTGGTCCAGCGGCCAGCCGGTCGGCGCGACCTGGAACAATGCCTATACCAGCAACGCCCGGGTGATGGCGTTGCGTTCGGGTATGCGGGACGCCGGCCGCTGGGTTAGCGAGAAGCGCGATATCCGCGCCGATTTCAAGCAACTGTTCGGCGAGGAGATCGACGCTATCGATGCCGTCGCGTTGATGACCGATACCGACAACAGCGGTCAGAGCGCCACGGCCTGGTACGGTGATCTCGTTTTCACGGCGCGGTAGGGTTGGGTCAACAATCCCGAGCCGCGCGCTCGATTCCCTTGAGGAAGAACCTGATATCAGAGGTTACGCGGGGCTATCGCAAGAAAGGCTCCCATTGATCTGGTCCAGGCTTTTCGATGAGGTAAAAGCCGCAAAACCGTTCCTGTAGTGGATCGCGCGAAGACCACTGATTATGCTTTCCAGAGTCACCCACCCGAAAATCGGAGTTCCACGCCATGAGTACTCCCCCTTCCATTGAACATCGTCCCGAAGAGCCCCGAGCGTTGACGAATGGCATGACCCGAGTCCCGCGAGCGGCGCAAGCCCGATTGCTCCTGCATGATCAGGAAGCCGACCCGCCATTCATGGACGCGCTGCGCGAGGTGTTGCCGGACGAGGCCGATCGTTTGGCGTATCTGAACCATTTGGCTTGGCAAGCGCGGACCTGACTCCGAGCCATCGTATTCGGCGATTTTTCCGTTCCCGGCTTTTATCCTGGCGCTGATTGGGTCACCGCTGCCAGCGAAAGCGGTGACCCGGAACCATAACCGGGACCTCCACCTTAGAGATGCTTGGTCCGCTCGCGCAGGATGAATTTCTGCATCTTGCCGGTTGAAGTCTTGGGCAGCGGACCGAACACCACGGTCTTGGGTACCTTGAATCGCGCCAACTGGCCGCGGCAAAACTCGATGATTTCCTCTTCGGTCACATGCTCCATGCCCGGCTTGACGGTTACGAACGCACAGGGTGTTTCGCCCCACTTCTCATCGGGTCGCGCCACCACCGCCACTTCCATCACCGCCGGATGCCGGTACAGCACATCCTCGACTTCGATGGTGGAGATGTTCTCGC
>JAGRHI010000192.1:0-5116 GCA_020445045.1 Candidatus Competibacteraceae bacterium | reverse complement strand
AGCCGTCCTCGTGCCAGACCGCCAGGTCGCCGCTGTGGAACCAGCCACCCTGGAACGCTTCCTCGCTGGCGGCGGGGTTCTTCAGATAACCCCTCATCACCACATTGCCGCGCATGAAGATTTCGCCAATGGTTTCACCATCTCGCGGCACCGGTTCCAGCGTCTGGGGATCGGCCACCATCAGCCCTTCCAGCATGGGGTAGCGTACTCCCTGGCGGGACTTCAGCGCCGCCCGTTCCGGCAGGCTCAACTCGTCCCACTCGTTGTGCCAGGCACAGACCACCGCCGGGCCATAGGTTTCGGTCAAGCCATAAACGTGGGTGACCTTGAAATTCATCCGCTCCATGCCTTCGATCACCGCCGCCGGGGGGGCCGCGCCGGCCGTCATGACCTTCACCACATGGTCGATGCCGGCCTTCATTTCGTCCGGCGCATTCTTGAGAGTGTTCAGCACGATTGGCGCGCCACAGAAGTGATTGACCTTTTCCTGTTTGATCAGATCGAACACCAGGTCGGCGCGCACCTGACGCAGGCAGACACTGGTGCCGATCGTGGCGGCGATGGTCCACGGGAAGCACCAGCCGTTGCAATGGAACATCGGCAGGGTCCACAGATAGACCGGATGCAGGCCCATGTCCCATACCAGGGCATTGCTGACCGCGTTCAGATACGCGCCGCGATGATGATAGACCACCCCCTTGGGATTACCGGTGGTGCCGGAGGTGTAGTTCAGGGTGATGGCCTGCCACTCGTTGGCCGGGAGCTGCCAGGCAAACTCGGGGTCGCCCTCGGCCAGCAAGGTCTCATAGTCCAGCGTGCCTAGTTTCTCGCCGCCGACGAATTGCGGATCATCCACATCGATGACCAACGGCCGCTTGGTCGCCGGCATCAACCGCAGCGCCTTGCCGATGGTCTCGGAGAACTCGCGGTCGGTGAGCAGGATTTTCGCCTCGCCGTGTTCGAGCATGAAAGCAATGGCTTCGGCATCCAACCGGATATTCAAGGTGTTCAGCGTCGCGCCGGACATCGGGACGCCAAAGTGCGTCTCGAACATTTCCGGGATATTGGGCAGCATCGCCGCCACGGTATGGCCAAGGCCGACGCCACGTTTTTGCAGCGCCGAAGCCAACCGCCGGCACCGGGCGTAGGTTTCCGCCCAGTCGCGCCGAACGGGACCATGCACCACGGCGGTGTAATGGGGATAAACCGAAGCGGCCCGTTCGATGAAGGTCAACGGGGTCAACGGTACATAGTTGGCCGGGTTCTGATCCAGGCTCATTTCATAGATATTGTGGGCGCTGGGGCTCACGGTGGGTACCTCCGGGGTGGTTTGGTTATTTTGTTGTGGTGTTATCCGCGGAATGCGCGGGAGACACGGAAAAACGGACGGTAATTGAGTATTGACGAGGCTTAGCAGCCTTTCCACGTCGGTTTGCGTTTGGCGATGAAGGCATCGATGCCTTCGCGGGCGTCTTCGCTGTCCATGTTGCAGGCCATGGTCTCGCTAGCGCGGGCGTAGGCTTCTTCCAGAGGCAATCCCAACTGCCGGTAGAACAATTCCTTGCCCATGCGAATCGCCAGCGACGACTTGCCGCAAATGGCGTCGGCCAGTCGCCAGATCTCCGCGTCCAGTTGCTCCAGCGGCGTTACTCGGTTGATCAGACCCTGACGTTGGGCGGTCGGTGCGTCGATGAATTCGCCGGTCAACAACATTTCCATCGCTTGCTTGCGACCCAGGTTGCGGCTCAGCGCCACGCCGGGCGTGGCGCAGAATAACCCGACGTTGATGCCGGAGACCGCAAATCGGGCATTGTCGGACGCAACCGCCAGGTCGCAGGCCGCGACCAGTTGGCAGCCGGCGGCGGTGGCGATGCCGTGCACCCGCGCGATCACCGGTTGCGGCAAGCGATTGATGGTCAACATCACCTGCCCGCATTGAGCGAACAGCGCGCTATGGAACGCCGGGTCGTCGTGGGCACGCATTTCCTTGAGATCGTGGCCGGCGCAGAACGCCACGCCACTCCCGGCGATGACCACGACCCGGATGCTCTCATCGACCGCGACCGTGTCCAGCGCCGCTTGCAGCGCGCCCAGCATGGCTTGCGACAGGGCGTTGTACTGTTTGGGGCGGTTGAGCGTGAGTGTGGCGACGCCGGCTTCATCCTGACGCAGCACGAACATGTCTTCGGAATGGTGGGGCGCGCTCATGGCGAAGATCTCCTCAAGTCGGGGTTATGTCGGGTATCGATAATTGTAACGTGCCGCCTCGACGAACGTGCGCCTGCTTTCATATACTCGGTATTCTAGTCAAGCGATTTTTATCCGCCATGGTGGCGAAAACTTGTATGATTGTTTTTCAAATGGTTATTGGATTTCGAGTTTGCCGGCAATGATGGAAAGCACGGATGTGATCTGTCACTTGAAGCATCATCCCGATGGTCGCCGTCGCTCGAATCGGCCAGTAGGTTGCCGAATCCGGCGGCGCCGAGCTGGCCTGGCCCCAATCGCTGATTCATGAACGCGCCGACAACTCCGATCATCTACATCGTCGACGATGTCGTCGACGACGACCCCGCCTTGCGGAGTTCGCTGCAATGCTTGTTGGAGTCGGTGGGCTTGGAGGCGCGTGCTTTCACCGATATCGATACCTTTCTGACGGTCTACCAACCTGACCGGCCCGCGTGCTTGCTGCTGGATGTCCGAGTTTCCGGGCGCGGCGACCCCAGCCCTCAACAGCAGTTGCGCGAGCACGGCATCGATGTACCGGTCATCATCATTACCGGTTGCGGCAATGTGGCGACGGCGGTTGCCGCCATGAAACAGGGCGCGCTGGATTTCATCGAAAAACCGTTCAACGACCAGCTATTGCTGGATTGCATCCATAATGCCTTGGCCGAGGATGTGGTGCGCCGCCGTGCTCGGGCGCGGCGGCGGGAGCTGATGCGCCGTTTCGACACGCTAACGCCACGCGAACAAGACGTGCTGCGGTGGGTGGTGAAAGGCTTGTCCAATCGGCAAATCGCCAAGCTGTTGAACCTGAGTCGCAAGACCGTGGAGGTACATCGGGCCAAGGTGATGCAGAAGACGCGCGCCGACACGCTGTCGCGGTTGATCCGCATGGCGATGGCGATCGGTATTCTCAATATCTATGACGCGGAAGATTGAGCGCCGGCTCAGCGCGTTCGCCTGGAACCGCCATGTGTCTGATTCTGATTGCCTACCGCTGTCATCCCGGTCACGAACTACTGGTCGCGGCCAACCGTGACGAATTTCATGACCGTCCCACCGCGCCCCTGGCCTTCTGGGAAGATATGCCCCATGTGCTGGCCGGGCGCGATCTCAAGGAAGGCGGTACCTGGATGGGTATCACCCGGACCGGTCGGTTTGCCGCCATCACCAACTACCGCGAGCCCGGCCGGGTGTTGACGAACGCGCCGTCGCGAGGCCATCTGGTCAGCGCTTACCTGCAAGATTCGGTGCCGGCGACCACGTATCTCGAACGCTTGCGGCCGCAAGCCAGCCACTACAACGGTTTCAACCTGCTGCTGGGCGATGTGACGGGTTTGTATTACTACTCCAATCGCGCCGGCTCGCCCCAACGCTTGCCGCCGGGATGGTACGGCCTCAGCAATCATCTGCTGGACACGCCCTGGCCCAAGCTGAAACGGGGGGTGTCGTTGCTGCGCGGCGCACTGGACGGTCGCGCCGATCCGGTGCCGGATGATCTGTTCGGTCTGCTCATGGACCGCGCGCCGGCGCCCGACCCTGAACTGCCACGCACCGGCGTCCCGCTGGAATGGGAGCGCTGGTTGTCGCCGATCTTCATCGACGCGCCGGGTTACGGCACTCGCTCCTCGACCCTGCTGTTGGCGGACGATCGCGGACAGGCGCGAATGCTGGAAACGACCTGGCTCGACGGTGGCCGGCGGGAATATCGACTGGATTGGCCGGTCGCGGCGAGTTCGGCATGAGCGAATCCTGGCCGCCGCCGCCGGCCGCGACCGGGTTGACCGTCGAGCAACTGGCTTTCCCGGACGGAGAGGGCGTGCTGTACCGACAGGCGTTCGCGCCGGCGGAAAGTGCCCGCCTGTTCGCGGCCCTGCATCGGGAGACGGCCTGGCAACAACCGGTGATCGTCTTATACGGCCGCTCGATTGCCTCGCCCCGGCTGAGCGCCTGGCATGGCGATCCCGACGCCGTTTACCGCTATTCCGGTCTGCGGCTGGAGCCGATGCCGTGGACCCCGACCCTGCTGGACATGCGGGAGCGCGTGGAAGCGCTGGCGGTGGCTCGCTTCAACAGCGTGCTACTCAATCTTTATCGCGATGGCCAGGACAGCATGGGCTGGCACAGCGACGACGAGCCGGAACTAGGTCGCAATCCGGTGATCGCTTCGATCAGCCTGGGCGCCGCCCGCCGTTTTCTGTTACAGCATAAGAAACGGCGACTGCGGTTGGAGTGGTCGCTGGAGGATGGCGACATGCTGGTGTTGGGCGGGACGACTCAGCACTGCTGGCGACATCATGTGCCCAAGACCCGCCAACCGGTGGGACCGCGAATCAACCTGACGTTTCGCTGGATTCACGGTCCTGGGAAGCTATCCTCTTGTTCGGACAAGCCTCCATCGGCTATTCTTGAACCCTCATCTTCATAAGCCCGGCCACGGGTCGCTGGTTTCTGACCCCCCTTCCGATTTAGCCCCGATAGCTCAGATGGATAGAGCGCACCCCTCCTAAGGGTGAGGCCACAGGTTCGAATCCTGTTCGGG
This sequence comes from Candidatus Competibacteraceae bacterium, assembly GCA_020445045.1. Classification (GTDB taxonomy): domain Bacteria; phylum Pseudomonadota; class Gammaproteobacteria; order Competibacterales; family Competibacteraceae; genus Competibacter. Next base: position 348 of record JAGRHI010000192.1, on the reverse strand, counting down.
GCACCATGTTTTCAATGGGTTATGATCAATCGCCATCCAGCCGAAACCGGTCCGTCGTGCAGTCGTCGTGCAAATTTTCGATTTCCATGCGCCCGTGGGGCTCACAAGGCGCAGGCCGACCGGATGCTCGAAGGATTCAACGGAAGCCGATCCAGTCCACAGAGGCCATGGTCCCGGTAAAGCTGGCGGCTGATTTCCCCGAAACTGAGGCCAGAGGCGCGCAACTGCCGCATTTTCGACCGCCAGGCGCGGCGCTGGTCGGGATGCAGTTGCGCGTAGGCTAGTCCGCTACTAGCGTCGCCGCTAGCGGCCGGCTCGTTGGATTCCTCCAGGCGACGCAGCGCCAAG
>JAGRHI010000018.1:5259-21657 GCA_020445045.1 Candidatus Competibacteraceae bacterium | reverse complement strand
GCATTGCCATCACCATGGCGGTCTACCTGACCATCAGTCTGCTGATTTCGCTGCTGATGAACTGGTACAACCGGCGGGCCGCCCTGGTGGAGCGTTGAACGATGGCTGAAACCCGCATCCCTCGCTCCGATCCGCCACCGGCCAGCACCATCGGCGTGTTCGGCTGGTTACGCCGCAATCTGTTCTCCTCGCCGTTCAACATCGCGCTGACCCTACTGGCCTCGTACCTGCTCTACCTCGCGGTCCCGCCCCTGCTACGCTGGGCCTTGCTGGATGCCACCTGGAGCGGCGACAGCCGTGAAGCCTGCCAAGCGAACAGCGGCGCCTGCTGGGTGTTCATCCGGGTTCACTTCGAGCAATTCATGTATGGCTTTTACCCGGAAACGCAGCGCTGGCGAGTCAATACCGCCCTGCTGTTGCTGATCCTCGGCGCGGCGCCGCTGTTCGCGCACGCCGTACCCAACAAGCTCAAGGCGCGGTGGGGACTGGGGTTGCTGGTGGTCTATCCGCTCGTCGCCTTCGTGCTATTCAAGGGCGGTCTGTTCGGCTTACCGGTGGTGGACACCAGCCGCTGGGGTGGGTTGCTGCTCACCCTGGTCATCGCCGGAGTCGGCATGACCGCCGCCCTGCCGCTCGGAATATTGCTCGCCCTGGGCCGGCGCTCGCAAATGCCGGCCATCCGGACCTTGTGCACGACCTTTATCGAGCTTTGGCGCGGCGTACCGCTGATTACCGTGTTGTTCATGTCTTCGGTCATGCTGCCGCTGTTCCTGCCGGCGGGGGTCAACTTCGACAAACTGCTACGAGCGCTGATCGGCATCACTCTATTTCAGTCAGCTTATATGGCGGAGGTGGTGCGCGGCGGCCTGCAAGCCATCCCCAAGGGCCAGTTCGAGGCGGCGGCGGCGCTGGGCCTGGGCTACTGGAAAACCATGGCGCTGATCGTGCTGCCGCAAGCCCTGAAACTGGTCATCCCCGGCATCGTCAATACCTTCATCGCCTTGTTCAAGGATACTTCGCTGGTGCTGATCATCGGTCTGTTCGATCTGATGAACATCGTCCACAATGCCACCACCAACCCGGCTTGGCTGGGTTTCTCCACCGAGGGCTACGCCTTCGCCGCCGCCGTCTACTGGCTATTCTGCTTCAGCATGTCGCGCTACAGCCAGAACCTGGAAAAACGCCTGTACACCGGCCACAAGCGTTAGGAAACCGCCCGATGAACGAACCCTCTCCCGCGCCGCTGTCCGAGCAAGAGATGATCCGCATGGAAAAAGTGCATAAATGGTACGGCACTTTCCATGTCCTGAAGGACATCAACCTGACCGTCCGCAAAGGCGAACGCATCGTGGTCTGCGGCCCGTCCGGCTCGGGCAAGTCCACCGCCATCCGCTGTATCAACCGACTGGAGGAATTCCAGCGCGGCCGGATCGTGGTCGACGGTCAGGAACTCAGCAACGACGTGAAACAGATCGAGCAGATCCGCCGCGAGGTGGGCATGGTGTTCCAGCATTTCAACCTGTTCCCGCATCTGACCGTACTGGAAAACTGCACACTGGCACCGATTTGGGTGCGCAAGTTGCCACGTCGGCAAGCGGAGGACATCGCCATGCGGTATCTGGAGCGGGTCAAGATCCCCGAGCAGGCCGGCAAATACCCGGGGCAGTTGTCCGGCGGCCAACAGCAGCGGGTCGCCATCGCCCGCAGCCTGTGCATGAACCCCAAGATCATGCTGTTCGACGAACCGACCTCGGCGCTGGACCCGGAGATGATCAAGGAGGTGCTCGAAACCATGGTGACGCTGGCCGAGGACGGCATGACCATGATTTGCGTCACCCACGAAATGGGCTTCGCCAAGACCGTTGCCCATCGGGTGATTTTCATGGACGGCGGCGAGATCATCGAGGAAAACGAACCAGAGGAGTTCTTCACCCATCCGCAATCGGACCGGACCAAATTATTCTTGAGCCAGATCCTGCATAACTAGCCATCACACCTTACTCCATTTGGCGACGTCCAATAAAACTGGAGTGTCTTTTACTCGATCGAGTGTCTTATCATTAAATTATATGGGAGGTCCTCCCAATGTCTAGTTTCTCCCGTAAGTTAGATTTGGAAATGGTTTTCGGAATCCATCATCGCGAGGCAGGATGCCATGCAAATCAACCATGCAAAATACCCTTTATTGGTTTCTCTATTGAAATACCGCCTTTTCTCATTGGGTTGGTAGCTATGTTATTTTTTTCCATTTCCCCCGCCAGAGCTGGCCAAGTGACATTGGCCTGGAATCCCAGTTCTGGCCCGGTAGCAGGCTACCGCATCTATTACGGCCAACAAAGTAAAAATTATACATCCATCATTCCCATTGCCCCGAATCTAATTACTACAACTACCTACACAATACTTGACCTGCCGGAAGGCCTTTATTACTTCGCCGCCAAGGCATTTGACAATGCTGGAAACGAGAGCGACTTTTCCAATGAAGTCAATACGACCGTGGTGACTACATCCACCGAACCCACTACAACATCAAGACAAAATAGCCGACTAGTTAACCTCTCCACTCGCGATTGGGTCGGCGCTGGTGATAATGTCATGATTGCCGGCTTCATCATTGACGGCAATGGTCCCAAACAGATCTTGATTCGTGCCATCGGTCCTTCCATGGCCAGTGCCGACGTTCCTAACCTACTTTATGATCCCACTCTAACGCTCTACAGCGGGCAGACACCCATCGCCAGCAACAACAATTGGCAAGACACCCAGGCAGCGGCAATCCAAACCACCGGCAAGGCGCCGAATGATCCCCACGAGTCGGCTATCCTCACCACCCTCAACCCCGGCCCCTATACCGCCATCGTCCGTGGCGTCAGCGATACCACCGGCAACGCCCTAATCGAGGTTTACGAAATCAACAATCTTGATAATCGACTATCCAATATCTCTACTCGTGGCCAAATCGAAACCGGTGATAATGTAATGATTGCCGGCTTTATCATCGGAGGTGACAATCCCAAAAAGATCTTGATCCGCGCCATTGGCCCGACACTGACGGCTTCCGGCGTTCCCGGCATATTGGCCGATCCTACTCTAACCCTCTACAACGGGCAGACACCCATCGCCAGCAACAACAATTGGCAAGACACCCAGGCAGCGGCAATCCAAACCACCGGCAAGGCGCCGAATGATCCCCACGAGTCGGCTATCCTCACCACCCTCAACCCCGGCCCCTATACCGCCATCGTCCGTGGCGTCAGCGATACCACCGGCAACGCCCTGGTCGAGGTTTATGACCTTGACGAATGACTGACTTCCATGGGAGCAGTGACACCCGCCCCCATGCTGTCTTGACTCATTCGCCGAAGCAAAAAAATTTCAGGGGAATATGGACCCGCTCCCGCCAGGCCCGCTCCGAATGTTCGGCCCCGACAAACTTGCGGGTCAACCAATCCCAGCCTTCCCGGTAACCGGCCGTTCGCGGCCACTCGTCCATGCGCCGCTGCCACGGTTCGTAGTCCGCATCCAAGGTTTCGGTGCCGTAATCGAAATACAAGCGATGCCGACCCGCCAACGGTAAAGCCGCGCCCAGCGCATCCACCAGCACCTCTTCCCCAATCGGCCAGTGCGTGGACAGACAACCCGCGCCGCCGAACACGTCGGGATACTCGATCAGCGCATACAGGGAAATCAGCCCGCCCATGCTGGATCCCATCACCAGGGTATGCGCGGGGTCCGGCAAAGTCGGATAGCGGGCGTCGACGAACGGCTTGAGTTCCTCGACCAGAAATTGCAGATACCCGTCCGACAGCGGCGCTCCCCCGGTCTGCTCGATGAACCGGCTCAGGATACGCTGCCCTCCGGATGCGCGCAGCGGCTTTTGCGGCATGTATTCCCGTAACCGCAACGGACTGTTCCAGATCCCCACGATGATGGCGCCAGGACAGTATTGCTCCCGGATCAAGCGCATCATCGCCTCGTCCATGCCCCAATCGACGCCGATGAAGGACAGGGCCGGATCGAACAGATTCTGCCCATCGTGCATGTAGATGACGGGGTAGCGGGTGGCCGAACCCGCTCCATTCTCCGGCGGACACCAGACATCGACATGCCGGGACGCGACATGGCGGGATGGAAAATCGGCATGGCGATCGATGACGCCGGTTCCATCGGACAGCGCTAGAGTGGGCATAATCTGCTTCGTCGAACTTGGGTAGATGGCGGCATCCGACCCCTTGGCGGAGATGGTCGGCGGTGGATAGAGAGTGTCCTCACTCAATAAAGTAGCACCTCCCGCCGTGCCGCCTCGAACGCCGCCCGCTCCCGCGCCCAATCGGCGATCAAGTCGACCAAATCGGTCCCGGCATCCAGCGCCAACCGTAGCCGCTCATCCCCCGCCAGCAGATCGATGGCGGGAATATCGGCCACGAACTCATAGGGTTTCGCCCGCCAGGCGAAAACATCCGGGGCAACCTGTTTCACGCTTTGCAGGAAGGCGGCTCCAGTGGCATAGGAATCGAAAAGTCGGCGATTGGTGACATGGATTTGCACCCCTCCGCAGGTGCCTCCGGCGTGCTTCTGAAACTTGGGCCGGAAATAAAGCGGACGAAACCGGCAACCGGGGAGATTTCGGCGGGACAGCTCGGCGGCGAGCGCCTCGGGATCGATGCCCGGCGCGCCGGCCACTTCGAACGGTCGGCACGTCCCCCGCCCTTCCGACAGTTCGGTGGCTTCCACCAGGCACATGCCGGGATAGACCAGCGCGGTATTGACCGTGGGCATATTGGGCGAGGGATAGACCCAGGGCAAACCGGTGTCCTCAAAGACCATCTCGCGCCGCCAACCGCGCAGGGGCACGATGTCCAACTCGCATTCGACACCGCGCTGGCGCTGGACAAAGCGGGCGACCTCACCGGGCGTCAACCCGTGGCGGTTGGGGACGGGATGCAGGCCGACGAAGGACTCGAAGCCTGGCTTGATCAGATTCCCCTCGGTGGTCAAACCGTCGAGCGGATTGGGACGATCGCACACCAGCACCCGCACCCCCACCTTGCCGGCCGCTTCCATACACAAGGCCATGGTCCACACGAAGGTGTAATAGCGCGCGCCCACGTCCTGCAAGTCGATGACTAGGGCATCGAGTCCAGCAAGCTGTTCGGGACGGGGCGTCAGACTGTCGAAAGTCGCGCCGTACAGACTATGGACCGGAACCCCAAGCCGGGGATCGAGGGAAATATCCTCGACATCCTCCATATCCTGCACCTCGCCTCGGGCGCCGTGCTCCGGGCCGAAGATGGCGGCGATCCGGGCACCGGCCGCCCGCAACAGGTCCAGCGCATGCCGCAATTCGGCATCGACACTGGCGGGATGGCACACCACCCCGATCCGGGCACCACGAATTTTTTCGGGACAGTCGCTGATCAGTACTTCCAGGCCAGTCTGGACGCGGGACATCGGGGCGATCGCTCCTCGGCGGTTTCGGGAGCGTCGATTCTAGCCCTGCGCGATCAGTTGTCGTAGCTCCGGCACGCAAGAACCGCAGTTGGTGCCCGCTTGCAGCGCCGCGCCGATGGCTTCGGGCGTCATCAAACGCTGGTCGCGGATAGCGGCGGTCAGGGTATTCAGGCCGACGCCGAAACAAGCGCAGACGATGCGACCACTATCGCGCTGCCCCTGCCCTGGCCGCCCGGCCAGCAGACTGGCGCGCTCGGCGAGATCCAACTCCCGCGCGGCGAATAATCCCGCCAGCCAGCCACGCAGCGGCAGTTCGGGGCCAGGCGCGACAAACAGACAAGCATGCAGCCGTCCGTCCACCAGCACCGCCCCCCGGTAGCGACCGGTGCCAAGATCGGCGAACTCCAGCCATTCCCAGGCCGGCTCATCGCCGAGCAAACCGCGCGCCCAGCTCGGCCAATCCTCGATCGGTTCTTCCCCCGCCAACTCGTAACGCCAGCACTCCCGGTCGCGCACGCTGACCCGATATTCGACCGCCGGTGGTTCGATGGCGTCACGCGACAGCAGGAATCCATGCCAGTGGGGACGATAGGCTTGAACCCGCACCGGGGTATGCTTGGATTCCGGCTGACCGGACAGCGAATCGACCGCCGGATTGACCGCCGCGTTGACCCGCCCGCGCGGCGCCAGCGGTGAACCCCAGTGCATCGGCACGAACACGCTGCCCGGTTGCTGCCCTGGGTTGGTGCGCACCCGAACGATCATTTCACCCCAGCGGCTATGCACTCGCGCCAGCCCATTTTCGCTGACGCCGCAGGCCAGCGCGTCCACTGGATGAATCTCGACATAGGGTTCGGGAATATGGCCGGTCAGCCGCGCGGTCTTGCCGGTGCGGGTCATGGTGTGCCATTGATCGCGAATCCGCCCGCTGTTGAGCACCAGCGGAAAACTGTCATCGACCGCATGAGCGGGAGTCCGCTCGCCGATGGCGACGCAGCGAGCCTTGCCATCGGGGGTGAAGAATCCACCCGCGCCAAACAACCGCGCCGTACCTACCGCAACCCCACGTGGCAAGGGCCATTGCACGGGTTGCAAGGCATCGTAATCGGTATCCGAGAGGTCGGCGAGCGCGGAAATATCGAAGTCGCGGCGAGCGTTCTGGTTCTCGAACCCGGATAAAGCCGCATGTTCGCGGAAAATGGCCGCGGTCGACTCGAAGGGAAACCATGCCTCGAATCCCAAGCGTCGAGCCACTTGAGTCACGGCCCACCAATCGGGTTTCGCTTCGCCGGGTGGCGGCAAGAAGATCCGCTGGCGGGAAATCCGCCGCTCGGAGTTGGTCACCGTGCCGTCTTTTTCGCCCCAGGTCAGCGCCGGCAGCTTGACATGCGCCAAACGCACGGTGTCGGTATCGGCCACGGCGTCGGACACCACCACCAACGGGCAGCGCCGCAGGGCGTCCCGCACCGCGTCGGCGTCGGGCAGGCTGACCACCGGATTGGTGCCCATGATCCATAAGGCTTTGATCTTCCCGTCAGCGACCGCTTTAAACAGATCGACCGCTTTCAATCCCGGATGACTCGCGATGGCAGGGGCTTGCCAGAATCGCTGGACCCGCTCGACGTCCTCCGGCGCGAAATCCATGTGCGCCGCCAGTTGGTTGGCCAAACCGCCCACCTCACGCCCACCCATCGCATTGGGCTGGCCGGTGACCGAAAACGGTCCCATGCCCGGCTGGCCGATACGCCCGGTCGCCAGATGACAGTTGATGATGGCGTTGACCTTGTCGCTCCCGTGAGCGGATTGGTTGACCCCCTGCGAATACACCGTCACCACCTTACGGGTACGGCCCCACAGTCCATGGAACTCGGCAATGGCGTTTTCGGATAGCCCGGTGCGCACCGCGACGGTGGGTACATTAGGCGCGACTTCCTTGGCCGTGCGATAGGCCGGCCAGAAACCCGCGACATGCTCCTCCAAGAACTCGGGGTCCAGCCGGTTTTGCTGATAGAGATGCACCAGCAAACCGTTGAACAAGGCGGTGTCGGAACCGGGTTTGAGCGGTAGATGCATCTCGGCGACATCACAGGTGGTAGTGCGGCGCGGATCGATCACCACCAGCGATGGCTTGCCTCCGCGGCGCTCGCGCGCGGCGAGGATGCGCTGATACAGCACCGGATGACACCAAGCCAGATTGGAACCGACCAACACCACCACATCGGCCTCTTCCAGATCCTCGTAACAACCGGGCACGGTGTCCGAACCGAATGCCCGCTTATGGCCAGCCACCGAGGACGACATGCACAGCCGCGAGTTGGTGTCGATGTTGGCGCCGCCGAGGCAGCCCTTCATCAGCTTGTTGGCGACATAGTAATCCTCGGTCAGCAGTTGCCCGGAGACGTAAAACGCCACCGCGTCGGGACCATGTTTCAGCAGTGCCCGGCAAAAGCCATCGGCCACCGTGGTGATCGCCTCGTCCCACGACACCCGCCGCCCGGCGATTTCCGGATACAACAGGCGGTCGCCGAGACTCAGCGTTTCGCCCAGCGCCGCGCCTTTGGAGCACAGCCGCCCATAATTCGCGGGATGTTGCTCGTCCCCTTCCACTCGGGCGCTGGCATCGGAATTGACCGTGACCTTGACACCGCAACCGACCCCACAATAAGGGCAGGTCGTGCGGACCGCCTCATCGATTCCGCCTCCTTCGCTCATCGCCCGCCTCCCTCTTCAAGCCGTTTCGCGGGCAGCGGTCGCCAAACTGACCACGTTGTTCAACCCCAGCCAGATCCGCCCGTTTTCCTGCCGCACCGGGTAATGGGTGGCACAGCCCTCGTCCGGGGCCACCGCCTCGCCATTCGCCAATTCCAGCACCCAATTGTGCAGCGGACAGGTCACCCGATGGCCGTGGACGATGCCTTGCGACAACGGTCCGCCTCTGTGGGGACAACGATCCCGCAGCGCGAACACCTGATCGTCGGCGGCGCGGAAGACCGCGACATCGCCATGCGGGGTTTGCACCACCCGCGAACCCAGGCGGGGAATCTCGTCCAACGCGCCGATTTCGTGCCAATCATGCATGATGATCTTTCCTGAAGTGTCCGTTCCCGGAGGGAAAGTTAGGGACTTGCGGGATGCCCTCACCCTCACTCCCTCTCTGGGAGAAGGAAGTCTGTCTTAACCGACCTGCCGCAAGGGCTGGAATTCGTGCGCGTCCACCCGACCGCTGGCGCGTTCCGCCCAGGGATCGACTTGCGCGTATTGTTGCGAGTCCAGAAACCGCTGGTGCAACGCCTTGCGGCCCTCGCCATCCTCGACGAGATGCTGCTTGACGTAAGCCAACCCCACCCGCTCCAGCCACGGCGCGGTGCGTTCCAAGTAGCGCCCTTCCTCGCGGTAAAGCTGCATGAAGGCGCCAGCGTACTCCATCGCTTCTTCCTCGGTGGCGACCTTGCACAACAGTTCGGTGCCGCGCAACTTGATGCCGCCATTGCCACCGACGTGCAGTTCGTAACCGGAATCGACGCACACCACCCCGAAATCCTTGATGGTCGCCTCGGCGCAGTTGCGTGGACAGCCGGACACCGCCATCTTGAACTTGTGCGGCGTCCACGAACCCCAGGTCATCTTTTCCAGCTTGACCCCGAGACCGGTCGAGTCCTGGGTGCCAAAGCGGCACCAGTCGGAACCGACGCAGGTTTTCACGGTACGCAACGACTTGCCGTAAGCGTGGCCGGAGACCATGCCGGCGGCGTTGAGATCGGCCCAGACTTTCGGCAGATCCTCTTTCTTGACGCCGAGCAGGTCGATGCGTTGACCGCCCGTCACCTTGACCGTCGGAATCTGGAACTTGTCGGCGACGTCGGCGATGGCGCGCAGTTCCTTGGGGTTGGTCAAGCCGCCCCACATGCGCGGGACCACCGAGTAGGTGCCGTCTTTCTGGATATTGGCGTGCACCCGTTCGTTGATGAAACGCGATTGCCCGTCATCCCGCGCTTCGCCCGGCCAAGTGGCGATCAGATAGAAATTGAGCGCGGGCCGGCAGGAATGACAGCCATCGGGCGTCTTCCACTCCAGGAAATCGAACACTGCCCGCAGGCTGGTCAGATGCTGTTCGCGAATGGTTTTGCGCACATGATCGTGGCTGTACTCGGTGCAGGGGCACAGCGGTTTTTCCTTGGAGGTCTTGGAATAGTCGCCGAGCATCGCCGTCAACAACTGCTCCACCAGCCCGGTGCAGGAACCGCAGGATGCCGACGCCTTGGTGTGCGCGCGAACTTCTTCCAGGGTGAACAGCTTCTGCGTGGTGATCGCCTTGACGATGGCGCCCTTGCACACCCCGTTGCAACCGCAGATTTCCGCCTCGTCGGCCATGGCCAGCACGTTGTTGCCGCCGTGGCCGGCGTCGCCCAGGTGCGCCTGGCCGAACAGGATGGAATCGCGGAAACCACTGACGTCGGTATTTTCGCGCAGCAGTTGAAAGTACCAATTGCCGTCGATGGTGTCGCCGTACATCACCGCGCCCTGCACCCGGTTATCCTTGATCACCAGTTTCTTGTACACCCCCCGCGCCTGATCGCGCAGCACGATTTCATCGCAATCGGAGCCGCCGCTGAAGTTGCCGGCGGAAAACAGGTCGATGCCGGTCACCTTGAGCTTGGTCGAGGTCACCGAACCGCGATAGAGGCTAATCCCATAACTGGCGAGGTGGTTGGCGCACACCCGCGCCTGCTCCCACAATGGTGCGACTAGGCCATAGGTCTGGCCGCGATGCTGCACGCACTCGCCCACCGCATAGACGCGTGGGTCGTAGGTCTGCATCGTGTCGTTGACCACGATACCGCGTTCGCAGTGAATACCGGACTGTTTGGCCAGGTCGGTATTGGGGCGGATGCCGACCGCCATCACCACCAGATCGGCGGCAATTTCCAGCCCATCCTTGAAACGCACCCCTTTCACCCGCTCCTCGCCGAGAATGGCCACAGTCTGCGCGCCCATCAAAAACCGCAAACCGCGCTCTTCCAGGCTGGCGCGCAGCATCGCCGCCGCTTCGATATCGAGTTGGCGCTCCATCAGCACGTCGAGCAGATGGACCACCGTGACTTCCATGCCCTGCTTCATCAGGCCGTTGGCCGCTTCCAGGCCAAGCAGGCCGCCGCCGATCACCACCGCGTGTTTCTTACCCGCGCGAGCGGCGTCCAGCATGGCGTGGACATCCTGAATGTCGCGGAAGGTGATCACCCCGGATAGATCATTGCCGGGTATCGGAATCATGAAGGGTTGAGAGCCGGTCGCCAGCAATAGCCGGTCATAGGGCGCCATCGTGTCGTCGGCGGCGATCACCTGGCGGCGGGCGCGGTTGATGGTCACCACTTCCTTGCCGGCATGCAGCGTGATGCCGCGCTCGGCGTACCAGTCCAGATCGTTGATCATGATCTGGTCCACGGTCTTCTCGCCCGCCAACACCGGCGACAACAAAATGCGATTGTAGTTACCGTAGGGCTCGGCGCCGAACACGGTAATCTCGTATTTATCGGGAGCGATGGTGAGTAACTCTTCCAGGGTGCGCATCCCGGCCATGCCGTTGCCTACCAAAACCAGTTTTTCTCTCATTGAAGGGTATCTCGCCTTGCAAATCGGTTGGCGGTGCAACGAAATTAGTGAGGTCGCACCATGCTGGCATGGTCTTTTGCACGGATTGTGCCATTATTTATTAATTATTATCATGTTGATTATATTTATTTTTTACAACAGGGGCAGGCCACTTCCCCCAGCATCGCACTAAAAATGCTCGCCCCAACATGTACCATGTCGCAAAATGGCGCAACGCAACACGGGACTGATGCACCATTTTGAATGGGGTTTCCAACAATAATCCTTAACAAACAAATTGTTAAGTTGAATGGATTGCTTTTTGCTTAACGAGCTGTACCTTCAATCTTGCGGAGCATGGTCTTGTGAGCATCCCGAAACTCAATCTGTTCTCTTTCAGTGGCAATATCCGCACCCTGCACCTGGGGTGGATCGCCTTTTTCATCAGTTTCTTCGTCTGGTTCAACCATGCGCCCTTGATGGCCTCGATTCGCGAGTCCCTTGGGCTGAGCGATCAACAGGTCAAAGTGCTGCTGATCCTCAATGTCGCCTTGACGATTCCCGCCCGCATCATCGTCGGCATGCTGGTGGATCGCTTCGGGCCACGCATCATGTATTCCTTTCTGCTGGCGATCTCCAGCGTGCTCTGCGTCTTTTTCGCCATGGCGAACAGCTTCGAGCAGATGGCGCTTGCCCGCTTCCTGCTGGGTTTCGTCGGCGCCGGCTTCGTGATCGGTATTCGCCTGATTGGCGAATGGTTCCCGGCCAAGCAGGTGGGGTTGGCGGAAGGCATTTATGGCGGCTGGGGCAACTTCGGCTCGGCGGGGGCCGCCTTGGCGCTGCCCAGCATCGCGCTGCTTTTCGGCGGCGCGGACGGCTGGCGCTACGCGCTGGGGCTGACCGGCGTCATTGCGCTGATTTATTCCGGCATCTTCTACCTGACGGTGCGCGACACCCCGAAAGGTTCGACCTATTTCAAACCCAAAAAGATGGGGGCCATGGAAGTCACCAGCAAGGGTGACATGGTGTTGTACATCATCATGAATATCCCCATGTACGCCACCCTGGCGCTGTTGACCTGGAAACTGTCCCCAGCCAATCTCGGTCTGCTTAGCGTAACCATCTGCACGGGTATCTACATCGCCCTGGTCGTCCTGTTCGCCTACAACGTCTACAAAATCATTCACATCAATAACGAGGCGCTTTCCCAACCCGTGCCGGAAATGCACCGCTACAAGTTCAAGCAGGTCGCGGTGCTGAACCTGGCCTATCTGGTGACCTTCGGGTCGGAACTGGCGGTCGTGTCGATGCTGCCGCTGTTTTTCAAGGACACCTTCAATCTTTCGCTGGTCCAAGCCGGCTTGCTGGCTTCAGGCTTTGCCTTCATGAACCTGGCGGCGCGTCCGGGCGGTGGCCTCATCAGCGATCGCTTTGGCCGCAAAAAGACCTTGAGCATCCTGATCCTGGGTTTGGCCGTGGGTTATTTCATCCTGAGCCGGATTGATTCATCCTGGTCGTTGACGCTTGCCGTGATCATGACCATGGTCTGCTCGTTCTTCGTGCAGGCGGGCGAAGGCGCGGTGTTCGCCATGGTGCCGCTGATCAAGCGCCGCCTGACCGGTCAGATCGCCGGCATGACCGGCGCCTACGGCAACGTGGGCGGCGTGCTTTTTCTCACCGTGCTGTCCTTCGTGGACGCTTCCACGTTCTTCCTGGTGATCGCCGCCGCGGCGATGGTGGTGTTGGGCATCGTACAATGGCTCGATGAACCCGCCGGTCAGATCGCCGAGATCATGCCCGACGGCACCGTGCAAATGATCGACGTCGCCTGAAGGATGGCATGACCCGCGCCCTGCGAATCCGCCTCGGTCAATTTTCCGACCGAGGCGTCAAACCCGCCAACGAGGATTTTCACGGGGCGCTCATCCCGGAAGGCGAAACGCTGGATCTGAAAGGGGCCGCTTTCGCCATCGCCGATGGGATGAGTTCCAGCGAACTGGCCCGATTGGCGTCCGAATACGCCGTCAAGAACTTTCTCAACGATTATTTCGCCACCCCCGACTCCTGGACCGTCCGGCATTCCGCCGAGAGAGTGTTGAGCGCGCTCAACCGTTGGTTGTGCGGACAGGGCGCGTCGCTGCATGACCCATCACGGGGCATGGTCACCACCTTCAGCGCTCTGGTGCTGAAATCCACCACCGCGCATATCTTCCACATCGGCGACACGCGTGTCTGGCAATTGCGCGACGCCACCTTGGAACCACTGACGCGGGATCATCATAGTTGGGCCAGTGCTCAGCGTGTTTACCTGAATCGGGCCTTGGGCATCGACACGCATCTGGACATCGACTACCGCAGCCTGCCGGTCGAAATCGGCGACCGCTACCTATTCACTACCGACGGCGTTCATGAATATGTGCCGCCCTTGCGGATCAAGCACCTGATCGGCGAGCACGGCGATAATCTCGACGCCGCTTGTCGCGCCCTGACCACCGCCGCCCGCGCCGCCGGTAGCCCGGACAACCTGACCTGCCAGTTGCTTTGTATCGACGATCTGCCGCTGCCGGACGCCGACTCGGTGTTCCGGGAATTGACCGAACTACCGTTTCCGCCCGCGTTGGAGCCGGGCATGATCCTAGACGGCTACCGTGTTCTGCGGGAGATTCACGCCAGCCCGACCAGCCAACTGTATCTGGCGCGCGATGAGGATTCCGGGACGCAAGTAGTGTTGAAAACACCGTCGGTGAATTTCGAGGACGATCCAGGCTACCTGGAGCGGTTCCGGCACGAAGAGTGGGTGGGTCGGCGCATCAACAATTCTCATGTGCTGAAAGTGATCGAGCCGGTGCGGCGACGACGCTTTCTCTACCACATCTTGGAGCACCTGGATGGCCAGACCCTGCGGCAATGGATGGCCGATCATCCACATCCCCCACTGGCAAAGGTCCGGGAGATCTTGCAGCAGATCGCCTGCGGTATTCGCGCTTTTCACCGGCTGGACATGCTGCACCGGGATTTGAAGCCGGAAAATATCCACATCGACCACCACGGCATCGTGCGGATCATCGATTTCGGTTCGGTGAAAATCGCCGGCATCGTCGAGATCGCCTCGCCGGTTGCCCAGACTGATTTGCTGGGCACCAAGAACTATGTCGCGCCGGAAATTCTGTGCGGCGAATCGGCCACCACCAGCACCGATCTGTTTGCCTTCGGCGTGATCGCTTATGAGTTACTGACCGGTCATTTGCCCTACGGTGAACGGTTAGGGCGAGAGATCAACGCGAAATGGATGGCCCGACTGCGCTATGCCTCCGCTCGAAACGAACGGCCGGATTTGCCGGTCTGGGTGGATGGCGCCTTGGAGAGAGCCGTGCGTCTTGATCCGAAACGCCGCTACGTGGTCGAGACGGAGCTGATCTACGATTTGCGTTATCCCAACCCGGAGTTCATCGAGCGTCCCGTCCGGCCTTTGCTGGAACGTAATCCAGTTGGTTTCTGGCGCGGCGTAGCGCTACTTTCACTGTTCGGGAATCTGTTGCTGCTGTATTGGCTGCATCGGGGCTGATGCGACTATCCATTCGCCCGGCGCCATCTTTCCCCGATGGCGTGGGTGAACCGTGATCCTGGCCCGCCAAGGTCCCTGCCGGGAACGGATTCACCCCAGCCACGCAGGTCCGATTTGGCAATTCGCCGAAATCAACGATAATGAGGCCACGCCACCCGCCACGGGTGTCCGCGAAAAATCATAAACCACACCTGACATGAAACAGCTCATCCTTGGCGGCGCCCGTTCCGGCAAAAGCGCCTTCGCCCAACGCCAAGCCGCCGCCGCTGGCCTGCATGTCATTTACCTTGCCACCGCTCAGGCCGGCGACGCGGAGATGCGCGAGCGCATCGCCCACCACCGCGCCGACCGCCCCGCCGACTGGGGACTGGTGGAAGAACCGCTGGCCCTGGCTTCCGCCCTGCAAACCCACGCCGCCCCGGACCGCTGCCTGCTGGTGGATTGCCTGACGCTGTGGCTCAGCAACTTGCTGGCCGCCGGCGACGACCGCCTGGATGCCGAAACACGCGCCCTGTTGAACACGCTGCCCGGCCTGCCTGGACAGCTACTGCTGGTCAGTAACGAAGTCGGCCAGGGTATCGTCCCCGCCAACCCCTTGGCCCGCCGCTTCCGCGACGAAGCCGGCCGATTGCATCAGGCGGTTGCCCGCCTCTGTGGCCGCGTCACCCTCGTGGTGGCCGGCCTGCCCCTTACCCTCAAGGACTGTCCCGCATGAACCATCACTGGTTTGACGACCCGATTCCCGGCCCCGATGCCGCCACGCTGGCGGCCGCCCATAAGCGGCAGGCGCAACTGACCAAGCCGCCCGGCTCACTGGGCCGACTGGAACGGCTCGGCGCGACCCTGGCCGCGATGCAAGGCACCCAACAACCACAGCTGGATCAGGTCTGGATCACCGTATTCGCCGCCGACCACGGCATCGTCGCCGAAGGCGTATCGGCCTTTCCGCAGGTTGTCACCGCCGAAATGGTGCGCAACTTTGCTCGCGGCGGCGCCGCGATCAGCGTGCTGGCCCAGGAATGGAACGCCCGGCTGGAGGTGGTCAACGTCGGCACCGTGCAAGCGCTGGGCGATCTGCCGGGCGTGCTGGATGCCCGGATCGCCGCCGGCACCGCCAATTTCGTTCACGAACCCGCCATGAGTGTCGAACAGTTGCACGACGCGCTGACGACGGGCCGCGAAGCCGCCGAGCGCGCCTCGATCGGCGGGGCACGACTGTTCATCGGCGGCGAGATGGGCATCGGCAACACCACCAGCGCCGCCGCCGTCGCCTGCTCCCTGCTCGGGCTGCCGGCCGCGCAACTGGCCGGTCCCGGCACCGGCCTGGACGCCGCCGGCATCACCCGCAAGGCTCTGACCATCGAACGAGGACTGGCCCGGCACCGCGCCGACCGGCCGCTCGCGGCCCTGCAACGGCTGGGTGGTTTCGAAATCGCCGCGTTGGCGGNNTGGCGGGCGCCTACCTGCGCTGCGCCCAACTCGGGGTTCCGGCGCTGGTGGACGGCTTCATCGCCACCACCGCCGCGCTGGCCGCGATCCGGCATCAGCCAGATCTGGCGGCTTGGCTGTTCCATGCCCACCGTTCCGCCGAACCCGGCCACCGCCGACTGCTGGACGCGCTGGACGCGCAACCGCTGCTCGATCTGGAAATGCGCCTGGGCGAAGGCAGTGGCGCGGCGGTGGCGATGCCGATCCTGCGCGCCGCCGCCGCCCTGCACGCCCGCATGGCCACCTTCGCCGAAGCCGGAGTCTCGCGCACATGAACGATTTCACCACCGTCGATCTGCTACGGC
>JAGRHI010000018.1:0-5164 GCA_020445045.1 Candidatus Competibacteraceae bacterium | reverse complement strand
TTCGCGGCTGGCAAACGATCGTCAGCTCGCCGCTGACCCGCTGCGCCGCCTTCGCCCGCGAGCTAGCCCAGCAATTGGATCGGCCCCTGGAAATCGCCGATGGTTTCAGCGAACTGCGCTTCGGTGTCTGGGAAGGCCGCGGCGTCGCCGAAGTCCACGCCAACGACCCGCTGGCGCTGGCGCAATTCTGGCGCGATCCGATCGCCCATCCGATCCCGGAAGGCGAGCCCGTCGCCGACTTCGACCGCCGGATCGGCCAAGCCTGGGCGACGCTGCTGGAACGCCACCGTGGCCAGCATGTACTGCTGGTCGCCCACGGCGGCACCATCCGCATGGTGCTGCGCCGGATTCTGGACATGCCCTTGCGGCGTCTGTGGCGCTTCGAAGTCCCTTTCGCGGCGCTCAGCCGGGTACACTGGTTTCACGATCCAGAGGCCGAACCCCGCCTGGTGTTTCACAATGGCCGGGTGGCATGATCCTCCGCGCCTTCGCCCTGGCCCTGCAATTGCTGACCCGCTTGCCGGTCCCGTCGCCCGCCACCCCGCCGCGCCCCGAGGAACTGGGGCTGTCGGTACTGTTCTTTCCGGTGGTGGGGCTGCTCATCGGCACACTGCTGGCTGGACTGCACACCACGCTCTGGCTGATCGACCCCGGCGTGCTGGCGGCCCTGGTGCTGGCGGTCTGGGTGCTGTTGACCGGTGGCTTGCACCTGGACGGGCTGGCCGACACCGCCGATGCCTGGATCGGCGGCCACGGCGACCGCGACCGGACCCTGGCCATCATGAAGGACCCGCGCAGCGGCCCGATGGCGGTGGTCATCATCGTACTGGTGCTGCTGACCAAGTTCGCCGCCCTGCAAGTGCTGCTGGCCGGGGATGCCCGCACCGTGCTGTTGCTGGCGCCGGTGCTGGGCCGTTCCGTCATCGTGCTACTCCTGGTCACCACGCCCTATGTGCGGCCGAAAGGACTGGGCGCGCCCTACGCCGACTATCTGCCGCGACTGAATTGCGCCATGCTGGTTTTGCTGGTCGCCATCGCCACGGTCGGACTGCTCGACTGGCAGGGTGGCGTGCTGCTCGGTGTGCTGGCCGGTGGGTTTTTCGGCCTGCGCCACTGGCTGCTGGCCCGATTGGGCGGCACCACCGGCGACACCCTCGGGGCTGCCTGCGAGTTGGCCGAAACCGTCGCGCTGCTGGTACCGGCCGTGCTGGTGGAATAAGCCGCTCAAGGACATCGACCCATGGATTTCCTCCGATTCGTTTGTTTTTCATCTTGAAATATTAGTCATTGCTAATATATAAAGACCCGATACCCGTTCAGGTCAAAGGGAGAATTCCATGCCCATATCGACACGTTCGCTGCTACTCTGCTGCCTGTTGACCGCCGCGCCAGCGCTCCTCGCCGCCGAACCGCCGTTTCCAGTCGCCGAGGCTCAACGGCAAACCCTGCCCGACGAACAAGTGCTCGATGGCGTGGTCGAGGCGGTCAACCAAAGCACCGTCTCCGCCCAGACCGCCGGCCAGGTCGAAGACATCATGGTGGACGTCAACGATTTCGTCCCGGCGGGCACCCCGATCGTCCGCATCCGCAACATCGAGCAGCGCGCCGGATTGGAACAAGCCCAGGCCAGCTTGCGCGAAGCCCAAGCCCGCTACATCGAAGCTCAGGCCGAATACAACCGGATCCAGAGCATTTACCAGCGGCGATTGGTCTCCAAGGCGCAAATGGATTCCGCCACCGCCTCTCTCAATGCCGCCAAGGCCCGGCTCGACGCCGCTCAGGCTGGCGTTGCCCAAGCGAAGGAATCGTTGGGCTACACCACCATCAATGCCCCCTACAGCGGCATCGTTCTGGAACGCCACGTGCAGCGGGGCGAAGCCGTCCAGCCCGGCAAGGCGCTGATGACCGGCTTCTCGCTCGACGAACTGCGAGTGGTGGCCGACATCCCCCAACGCCTGATCGTGCCGGTGCGCAAGCACAGTCAGGCGCGGGTCTTGCTGCCGCCGGACAACAAAAACAGCATCGCCGCCGCAAAGCTGACCTTTTTCCCCTATGCCGACCCGCAGAGCAACGTGTTCAAGGTGCGAGTCTATCTGCCGCCCAAGACCGAGGGCCTCTATCCGGGCATGTTCGTCAAGGTCGCTTTCCGAATCGGCGAGGACAGCCGATTGACCGTGCCGAAGCAGGCATTGGCGCAGCGCGGTGAAGTCAGCGGCGTCTATGTGCTCAAGGACGGCCGAGTCACCCTGCGACAGGTCCGGCCTGGCCGGACCGAGGGCGACGTGGTCGAAATCCTGGCCGGGTTGGAACCGGGCGAACAGGTGGCGCTGGACCCGATCCGGGCCGGCGTTTACCTGAAGGAACAACTCCAGCGCACGGCGGAGAAGTAGGATGAGCGCCGCCGCCGAACCGCGCCTCGGCCTGGCCGGAGCGATCGCGAAAAAATTCCTGCTCAGCGAAATCACCCCGTTGCTGGCGCTGGTGGGGCTGTTGATGGGTGTGTTCGCGGTGTTGGTCACCCCGCGCGAGGAAGAACCGCAGATCAACGTCACCTTCGCCAATGTGTTCATCCCCTTCCCCGGCGCCACCGCCCGCGAGGTGGAGCGGCTGGTCAGCAGTCCGGCCGAGCAGATGCTCTCGGAAATCGAGGGCGTCGAACACGTCTATTCGGTGTCGCGACCCGGCATGGCGGTGCTGACCGTGCAATTCCTGGTCGGTCAGCCGCGCACCGATGCCATCGTCCGGCTGTACAACAAGCTGTATTCCAACCTCGACTGGCTGCCGACCAACCTCGGGGTTGGCCAGCCCATCGTCAAACCCAAGGGCATCGACGACGTGCCGATCGTCGCCCTGACGCTGTGGACCGAAGACCCACAACGTAGCGCCGACGATCTGACCCGGGTGGCTCACACCCTGGAAACCGAGTTGAAGCGCGTTGCCGGCACCCGTGACCTGTACACCATCGGCGCGCCGGATCGAGTGGTGCGGGTGCTGTTCGACCCCGCCAAACTGTCCGGCTACGGGTTGGCGCTGGCCGACTTGCGCCGATCGCTGCAAGCCGCCAACGCCTCGGCCGACGCCGGCTCCTTGGTCGGCGACAATCGCGAAATTCCGGTGCAAGCCGGTAGTTTCCTGGTGGACCCACGCGAAATCGGCAGTCTGGTGGTGGGGCTGCACAAGGGCACACCGGTGTATCTGGCCGATGTCGCCCAGGTCGAACTAGGCCCGGATTCGCCGGAGCGCTACGTCTGGCTGGGTACGGGTCCGGCGGCGGCGGCGAACGGTATTCCCAGTCAGGGCGAGTTCCCGGCCGTCACCCTGGCCATCGCCAAAAAGCCCGGCGAAAACGCGGTCCAGGTTGCCGACCAACTGCTGGAACGTGTCGAGCAACTCAAGGGCACCTTCATTCCCGAGGGCGTCAACCTCACCGTCACGCGTAACTACGGCGTCACCGCCAACGACAAGGCGATGACCCTGATCCACAAATTGATCTTCGCCACCAGCCTGGTCATCGTATTGGTGTTGATCGCGCTGGGTTGGCGCGAAGCCCTCATCGTCGGCGCGGCGGTGATCCTGACCTTGACGATCACGCTGTTCGCGTCCTGGGCCTGGGGCTTCACCCTCAACCGGGTCTCCCTGTTCGCCCTGATCTTTTCCATCGGCATTCTGGTGGACGACGCCATCGTGGTGGTGGAAAACATCCACCGCCACATCCATCTGGGCGGACGTAAACTGGTCGAAGCGATTCCACTGGCGGTGGACGAGGTCGGCGGCCCGACCATCCTGGCCACCTTTACCGTGATCGCCGCCCTGCTGCCGATGGCCTTCGTCTCCGGGTTGATGGGACCGTACATGAGTCCAATCCCGATCAATTCCAGCATGGGCATGTTGATCTCGCTGGCGGTGGCGTTCGTGTTCACGCCGTGGCTGACCTACAAGGTGCTGCGGCGGGTGGTGGAAAAGCGCGCGGCCTCGGCCTCGCCGCCGCCTGCGGACGAGAGCCATGCAACCGCTAGCGAGGCCGGTCGAGAAGATTTTTCGCATCGGCTGTTTCGCCGCGTGGTCGGCCCCTTTCTGCGGGGACGACGCGGCAAGCCACTGCGCTGGGTACTGGGCGCGGGCGTGCTGCTGCTGATCGCGGGTTCGGTCAGTCTGGCTTATTTCCAACTGGTCGTGCTGAAGATGCTGCCGTTCGACAACAAGTCGGAGTTTCAGGTGGTCGTGGATATGCCGGAAGGGACGACGCTGGAACAAACCGCCCGGGTGCTGGGCGAACTGGGCCGCTATCTGGGCACGGTCGAGGAAGTCACCGACTATCAGATCTACGCCGGCACCGCCGCGCCGATCAATTTCAATGGCTTGGTCCGGCAGTATTACCTGCGCGCTGGCGCCAACGTCGGCGATATTCAGGTCAATCTGGTCGACAAGAAACACCGCCATCGCAAGAGCCACGATATCGCCTTGAGCGTGCGCGGCCCCCTGCAAGAAATCGGCAAGCGCCACGACGCCAACGTCAAGGTGGTCGAGGTGCCGCCCGGTCCGCCGGTGATGTCGCCGCTGGTGGCCGAGATCTACGGCCTGAACTATCCCGGCCAGATTCGGGCCGCCCAGGAAGTGCGGCGGATCTTCAGCGCCACGCCGGACATCATCGACGTGGACGATACGGTCGAGGCGCCCACCGAACGGCTGATCGCGCATGTGGATCGGGCGAAGGCGGCCCTGCTCGGGGTATCGCAGCAGGCGGTCGCCACCGATCTCAACACCGCGCTGCGTGGCGAGGATGTCAGCTATTTGCATTCCAGCACCGCCAAGTATCCGATCCCGCTGCGGCTGGAACTGCCGGTCGCCGACAAGGCCGGCATGGCGACCGTGCTGGATTTGAAAACCCGCGCCCAGGGCGGCCAACTGGTGCCGCTGTCGGAAATTGTCGATGTCGAACGGACCCAGCGCGAAAACGCCATCTACCATAAGGATCTACTGCCGGTGGTGTTCGTGTTCGGCGACATGGCCGGCAAACTCGATAGTCCCTTGTACGGCATGTTCGAAATCTTCGCCCATCTGCGCGACCAAGCGATTGGCGGCGAACCGCTGGAGCAGTTCTTCATTCGCCAGCCGGACAATCCCTACAGCTATAGCTTGAAGTGGGATGGTGAGTGGCAGATCA
>JAGRHI010000191.1 GCA_020445045.1 Candidatus Competibacteraceae bacterium | reverse complement strand
AGGAAGAACAGATGCGAGTGCGGCGCAGTTGGTTGTGGGGCCGGCAGCATGATCGACTGGCGCTAGTGCTGGATTTCGCCCATCAGAGCCAGCCCATGCCGCCCATGGCCGCGCCGGGAACCTGGTTGGAGGCGGAACTCGGTTTTTTCCCCAGCGAATACCCACAGCGGGCGTTATTGCGTCATGCCGTCGCCGTCGAGGATCAGGGAATGCCCACTGGGTTGGCCGATGGCGCGGCGCTGCTGGACAGCTATGCCGCGGCGCTGGCGCGGCAACCGTGGCTGGCGGTGTTGCCGGCGGCCGTGGCCGAGGCCCTGCCGGTGCGGCGCGAGTCCGACACCTGGTTCCTGCGCGACGCCGCCGCGAAGCTGTTGCCGTGCCATCCCGGCTTCATCGAGACTTGGCGCTTGTTGGCCTGTAGCGGTGGGTCGCCCCTGACCGTATTCGGCGAATGGAACGGCCAGCAATTCTGGCCGCTGAGTAGCTGGCGCGATGGCCAGCTCACGGCCTTTTGACGGAGGCGCGGCGATGGCGTGGCGGGAACTGGTGACTTGCGCCCTGCTGGGCACCGAACGGCAAGCCCCGTCCGTTGCCGGCGACGAAGACGCGCTGGGGCAGGTACTTGGCCGGTTGGATGAGGATGACCGCGAAGGCGCGTTGCTGCGCGCGGCGGGCGTGGTGGCATTGTGGCGGCGAGCGGGGCGGCGACTCGCCGACGACCCCCAATCCCCGCCGCCACCCTGCGAGCCGGATGCCGCGCCCGGTTGCGGTCGTCTGGCGCGCCAGCATCTCGCCCTGTTGCTGCAAGGCCACGACGCGGAACTGTTGCCGGAATGGTTGGAAGTGCTGGGCGCGGCCGGACGGCGCGTGCCCGAGGACTGCTTGCCGGCGCTGCTGGACGCCGGCGCGAAACAGACCGCGCTCCGCCCGGCGCTGTTGCCGGTGCTGGGCCGGCGTGGGCGCTGGCTGGCCCGACACAATCCGGCCTGGAGCTATGCCGTCGAGACCATCGACGAGGCCATTTGGCAAACCGGCCGTTTCGAGGAACGGCTGGCCTTGTTGCGTCAGTTGCGGGTGACCCAGCCGGAACAGGGGCGGGAACTGCTGGCCGCGACCTGGGGCGAGGAGTTGGTCCGCCACCGACGCGAATTCATCCAGGCGCTGGCGACCGGGTTGAATCCGGCCGATGAACCGTTACTGGACATCGCGCTCGATGACCGCAACGGCGAAGTCGTTCGCGTCGCCGCCGATCTGCTGGCGCGCTTGCCGCAATCCAGGCTGAGCCGGGAACTGACCGCGCGGGCCTTGCGGCTGCTGCGGTTTCATCCCGCCGGCCTGCTGAAGCGCGACCGGCTGGAAGCGGACTTGCCGGAGGAGGAGCCCGCGCCGCGCCGCGACGGCATCGCCGATCCGCCCTCCAACGGGCAACTGGGCGAGAAAGCCTGGCGGCTCAGCCAGATCGTCGCCGCGACGCCGCCGGCGACCTGGTGCCGGGAGTGGCGGCGAACCCCGGCGGAAATTCTGGCCGCCAGCCGCGATGGCGAGTGGCGGCAAGCCCTGCTGGACGGATGGGTGCTGGCGACGCAACGGCACCGCGACGCCGACTGGGCGGAAGCCTTGCTGCCGCTCCATCCCGACCACGCCACGCTGACCGCCGCCCTGGCCGACGTTTTGCCGCCGGCGCGATTCGAGGCTTATCTGCTGGCGCTGCTGCGCGAATCCTCGGGCGGCGGCCGGGCATCGGCGCTGGTGGTGTTGAGCCACGTCGAACGGCCCTGGAGCGTCGAACTGAGTCGGGCGGTACTGGAACAGGTCCGCCAGCGAATCCGCCAGGACAAACAGCCGGATTGGTGGTTGGCCAGCGCCTTGCGCGGTTTCGCCCGCTGGCCGCCGCCGGAATACAGCGAGGAAGCCGCCGCCGGCTGGCCGACCGAATCCCGGCAGTGGCGGCAATGGGAAAACGCCGTGAACGATTTTCTCGACCGGCTACGCTTGCGACGGGCGATGCGGGAAGCCATCGCGCAATAGGATCGAACCTTTCATCGGGAACCCCTACTTCATGAGCACCCTGCTACGAGAACACGCGGAACAGCAATTCGCCGAGGAACTGCACGTGTTGGCCGAGACCGACCGGCACTCCCGGCCGCCCAACTGGCATTTGTCGCCGCGAGCGGTGACGATGTATCTGCTGGGGGGCGTCCTGGACAACGGCTTCGCCGTCACCCCCAAATACATCGGCAACCACCGGCTGATGGAAGTCGCCGTCGCCACGCTGGCCACCGACCGCGCCCTATTGCTGCTGGGCGTGCCCGGCACCGCCAAGACCTGGGTGTCGGAGCATCTGGCGGCGGCGATCTCCGGCGACTCCACCGCGCTGGTGCAGGGCACCGCCGGTACCGGCGAGGATGCCATCCGCTACGGTTGGAACTATGCGCGTTTGCTGGCCGAAGGCCCGTCGCTGGCGGCGTTGGTGCCCAGTCCGGTCATGCGCGCCATGCAAGACGGCGGCATCGCCCGGATCGAGGAGTTGACCCGCATTCCTTCCGACGTGCAGGACGCGCTGATCACCGTGCTGTCCGAGAAAACCCTGCCGATCCCGGAACTGGATACCGAAGTGCAGGCATTGAAAGGCTTCAATCTGATCGCCACCGCCAACGACCGCGACCGGGGGGTCAACGAGCTGTCCAGCGCCCTGAAGCGACGGTTCAACACCGTGGTGCTACCGACCCCGGAGACCTTGGAAGAGGAGGTCGGGATCGTCCAGCAGCGGGTGGCCGCGTTGGGCCGGGCCTTGGAATTGCCGGCCGAGGCGCCGGCCCTGGAGGAAATCCGCCGGCTGGTGACCATCTTCCGCGAACTGCGCGCCGGGGTGACGCTGGACGGCAAGGCCAAGCTGAAATCGCCCAGTGGCGCCCTGAGCGTGGCCGAGGCGATTTCGGTGCTGAACAACGGCCTGGCGCTGGCGGCGCATTTCGGCGACGGGCGCTTGCAGGCCGGCGATCTCGCTTCCAGCCTGATCGGCGCGGTGGTCAAGGACCCGGTGCAGGATGCCATCGTCTGGCGCGAGTATCTGGAAACCATCGTCAAGGAACGCGACGGTTGGAAGGATCTCTACCGCGCCTGCCGCGACGTCTCGTAGCCTCGGCGGCCATGAGCGACCCCGCGATTTTCGGCATCCGCCACCACGGACCCGGTTCGGCGCGCAGCGTGCTGAAGGCGCTGGCGGAATGGCGGCCGGATCTGATTTTGGTCGAAGGCCCGCCCGATGCGGAAGGCGTGCTGCCGCTGGCCGCCGACCCCGACATGAAGCCGCCGGTGGCGCTGCTGCTGTACGATCCCGGCGAACCGCGCCGCGCCGTCTACTATCCCTTCGCCGAATTTTCCCCGGAATGGCAGGTGATCCGCCACGGCCTGCAACACGACATCCCGGTGCGCTTCATGGATCTGCCGCAGGCGATTCGCTTGGCGCTGGAAAGCGAAGCGGAATCGGCGGCGGAACCAGCCGAGCCGATGGACGAGGTCGCTATTACCGAACTCCCAACGGCCGCCCTCGCGGAAGAAACCGGCGACGAAACGACCGGGAACGATGCGGAGGACAGTACTGGCGCGCTGCCCGACCTGCGCCGCGATCCGTTACGTTGGGTCGCCGAAGCGGCCGGTTACGGCGACGGCGAGCGCTGGTGGGAACATCTGGTCGAGCAGCGTCAGGACAGCCGCGAGCTGTTCCAGGCGATTCGGGAACTGATGACGGCGTTGCGGACCGAGGCCGATGCCCAGTCGCCGCTGGAAGAAGAGGAGCAACGGCGCGAGGCGGCGATGCGGGTCCAGTTGCGCGCGGCGCGCAAGGAGGGATTCGAACGCATCGCCGTGGTCTGCGGCGCTTGGCACGTCCCAGCCCTGAGCGACTTGCCGCCGGCTCGCGAGGACAATGCCCGCCTCAAGGGCTTGCCCAAGCGCAAGCTGGCCGCGACCTGGGTGCCGTGGACGCATGGCCGCTTGACCCATGCCAGCGGCTACGGCGCGGGGGTTGAGGCGCCGGGGTTTTATCAACACCTGTGGGACAGCGCCGGCGAGCCGACCAGCCGCTGGCTGGCGCGC